>NZ_JBFUCW010000005.1:0-202302 GCF_056405035.1 Pedococcus sp. P2_A3
GCCGGGGACCGCCGGGGACCGCGCCCCGGCGCCGCGTCGCCGGCGTGGCCGCGGCGGACGGGGCGCCCAGGCCGACGCCGCGACCTCCACCGAGACCGACGACACCGCAGGGACGACGGAGCAGGACGACCAGGGCGATGCGTCCCAGGACCGCGATGACGAGTCCGACGGTGGCAGCGAGGGGGGTCGCCGTCGTCGCCGTCGTGGTGGCAAGGGCCGCGGCCGTGGTCGCGGTCAGGCCGACACCGACGCCGGCTCCGCAGCCTCCGAGGAGGACGACGACTCCGGCTCCGAGGGGCAGGAGGCCGAGGGCAGTGACGACCAGGGTGGCGAGGCTGACGGCCTGTCGAGCCGCCGTCGACGCCGCCGTCGCCGCAGCGGTTCCTCCGCCGAGGGGGACGACCCGCCCGGCACCGTGACCCGCGTGCGCGAGTCGCGCCGCGACGAGCCCCAGAGCGTCAAGGGGTCGACTCGCCTCGAGGCCAAGAAGCAGCGGCGCCGCGAGGGCCGCGAGGCCGGTCGTCGCCGCACCATCATCACCGAGGCCGAGTTCCTGGCCCGCCGCGAGAGCGTCGAGCGGGTGATGGTCGTTCGCGAGCGTGAGGGCCGCACCCAGATCGGGGTGCTCGAGGACAACGTGCTGGTCGAGCACTACGTGTCCCGCGAGACCAACGCCTCCATGGCCGGCAACGTCTACCTCGGGCGCGTCCAGAACGTGCTCCCGTCGATGGAGGCCGCCTTCGTCGACATCGGCAAGGGCCGCAATGCCGTCCTCTACGCCGGTGAGGTGAACTGGGACGCCGCGGGTCTGGAGAACAACCAGCCGAAGCGGATCGAGAACGCCCTGAAGTCCGGCGACACCGTCCTCGTGCAGGTCACCAAGGACCCGATCGGCCACAAGGGCGCTCGCCTGACCAGCCAGATCTCGCTCCCGGGTCGCTACCTGGTCTACGTGCCCGAGGGCTCGATGACTGGCATCTCGCGCAAGCTGCCCGACACCGAGCGGAGCCGCCTCAAGGGCATCCTCAAGGAGGTCGTGCCCGACAGCGCCGGCGTCATCGTGCGCACCGCCGCCGAGGGAGCCAGCGAGGAGGAGCTGCGCGCCGACGTCGAGCGGCTCACCAAGACCTGGGAGAAGATCAAGGCCAAGGCCGACTCCAAGAGCAAGGGCAAGGGCGGCGCCCCGTCGCTGGTCCACGGTGAGCCCGACCTGACCGTCCGGGTCATCCGCGACGTGTTCAACGAGGACTTCACCTCGCTCGTGGTGGCGGGCGACCAGGCGTGGGGCGAGGTCAGCGAGTACCTCGGTGACGTCGCTCCCGACCTCGCCGAGCGCCTGTCGAAGTGGACCTCGGAGGAGGACCTCTTCACCCACTACCGCGTGGACGAGCAGATCGCCAAGGCGATGGACCGCAAGGTGTGGCTGCCCTCGGGTGGCTCCCTCGTCATCGACCGCACCGAGGCCATGACGGTCGTCGACGTCAACACCGGCAAGTTCGTCGGCTCCGGGGGCAACCTCGAGGAGACCGTCACCAAGAACAACATCGAGGCCGCGGAGGAGATCGTCCGCCAGCTCCGGCTGCGCGACATCGGCGGGATCATCGTCATCGACTTCATCGACATGGTCCTGGAGAGCAACCGCGACCTGGTCGTGCGCCGTCTGCTCGAGTGCCTCGGTCGCGACCGCACCAAGCACCAGGTCGCCGAGGTGACCTCGCTCGGCCTGGTCCAGATGACCCGCAAGCGCGTCGGGTCGGGCCTCATCGAGGTCTTCTCCGAGAACTGTGAGCACTGTGGTGGACGCGGCATCATCGTGCACGCCGACCCGGTCGAGAAGCCGTCCGGCGGTGGCGACGGTGGGCGTGACAACGGCCGCGACGGTGGCGGCAACGGCAGTGCCTCCGGCGCCGGCGGCCAGTCCGCGCGCAGCGGTCGTGGCCGTCGCGGCCGGTCCGGCGCTTCCGGTGCCACCACCCCCGAACCGGCTCCCCAGCCCGTGCACACGGGGCCGACCCCGGCCCAGATCGCCGCAGCGGCCCATGCCGCTGCGCTGAAGTCGGCCGAGCACCACCACGACGCCCTGCACGACCACGACCTGCATGACCACGACCTGCACGACCACCTGCACGACGGGTTCGACGCGGGTCAGGACGCCCCCGTGGTCGAGGTGCACGAGGACGTGGACCAGCAGCAGCCCGAGCAGCTCGAGCAGTCCGAGCCACTCGACGGCCGTGTCGCAGCCGAGGCGCACGATGTGCCGGAGCAGGAGCGGGCCGCCGACTCCACCCCGGAGCCTGAGCCCACCCCGGAGCCCGAGCGCACTCCTGAGCCCGTGGCGGCGGCCCCCAAGCGGCGCAAGCGTGGACGGGTCGTCGCCCCCGCCGGACCGCCGCGCGCGGTCGCCGGAGACGACGACACGTCAGGCGCCGCGGAGGCGGGGTCCGACCAGTCCTGAGCCGTGCGGCATACCGGTGGGTTTGGCCCCCGGTGTGCCGCACGACCGCCGGTTTGGTCGGCAAGCCCTCCACCCGGTAATCTTGGTCCTTGGTGCGCCCACCGTCCGGCGTCCGCACAGAACCACCCCCTGGCGGGGTGGTCACGCGGGTAGCTGCCGGCCGGTCCAGACAGAGAGCGCGTGCCGCCCGAAGTAGGAAAGAGAGTTCCACGTGTACGCGATTGTTCGCGCTGGTGGTCGCCAGGAGAAGGTTTCCGTCGGCGATGTCCTCATCATCGACAAGGTCAGCGGCAAGGCTGGCGACAGCATCGACCTGGTCCCGCTCCTCGTCGTCGACGGCTCGACCGTGACCAGCGATGCCGACAAGCTCGCCAAGGTCTCCGTCAAGGCCGAGGTCGTCAAGGCCGCCAAGGGCCCCAAGATCACGATCATGAAGTACAAGAACAAGACCGGCTACCGCAAGCGTCAGGGCCACCGTCAGCACCTGACCCAGGTCAAGATCACCTCGATCGACGCCTGAGTTTCGGACCAGAGACCCAGAGAAGGCAGGTACTGACATGGCACACAAGAAGGGTGCGTCCTCGACCCGCAACGGTCGCGACTCGAACGCACAGTTCCTCGGCGTGAAGCGCTTCGGCGGCCAGCTCGTCAACGCGGGCGAGATCCTCGTCCGCCAGCGTGGCACGCACTTCCACCCCGGCGACGGCGTCGGCCGTGGCGGCGACGACACGCTGTTCGCGCTGGTCGCGGGCAACGTCCAGTTCGGCACGAAGCGTCGGCGCAAGGTCGTCAACATCGTCCCGCTGGAGACCTCGGACGCCAGCTGAACCTCCGGGCGCAGCAGGAGATCAGCAACATTCGGTATGCCGCGTGGCCCGGCCACGCGACGCACCGCACCGGAGGGGGCGGGCCCGATACGGGCCCGCCCCCTCCGCACGTCTTTACCTAGACTTCACCCTGACACCAGAGGAGCCCCCATGACCACGTTCGTCGACCGCGTCGTGCTRCACGTCGCCGCCGGCGACGGCGGACACGGAGTGGCCTCGGTCAAGCGCGAGAAGTTCAAGCCGCTCGGCGGTCCCGACGGCGGCAACGGCGGCCGGGGTGGCAACGTCATCCTCCGCGTCGACCCGAACGTCACCACGCTGCTCGACTACCACCACCACCCCCACCGCAAGGCGACCAACGGCAAGCCTGGGGCCGGTGACGAGCGCAACGGCGCCGACGGCGCCGACCTCGTGCTCACCGTGCCCGAGGGCACCGTGGTCAAGGACGGCTCCGGGGAGGTCCTGATGGACCTCGTCGGGCTCGACGGTGAGTACGTCGTCGCCAAGGGCGGCCGCGGGGGACTGGGCAACAAGGCGCTCGCCTCGGCCCGACGCAAGGCGCCCGGCTTCGCCCTGCTCGGAGAGCCGGGCGATGCGCTCGACATCGTGCTCGAGCTCAAGTCGCTCGCCGACGTCGCGCTGATCGGCTTCCCGTCCGCAGGCAAGTCCTCGCTCGTGTCGGTGCTGTCGGCCGCGCGGCCGAAGATCGCCGACTACCCGTTCACCACGCTCGTCCCGAACCTCGGCGTCGTGCAGGCCGGTGAGGGTCGGTTCACCATCGCCGACGTCCCCGGCCTGATCCCCGGAGCGAGCGAAGGCAAGGGCCTCGGCCTGGAGTTCCTGCGCCATGTCGAGCGCTGCTCGGTGCTCGTGCACGTCATCGACTGCGCGACGCTCGAGCCCGGGCGCGACCCCATGACCGACCTCGACGTGATCGAGCGGGAGCTGGCCCAGTACGTCCCCGACGCCACCCTGGGTGGCCGCCCGCTCGCCGAGCGCACCCGCATCGTCGTCCTCAACAAGGCCGACGTGCCCGACGCGCTCGAGCTCGCCCAGATGGTCAAGCCCGACCTCGAGGCGCGCGGCATCGAGGTGTTCGTCGTCTCCGCGGTGGCCCACACCGGCCTCCGGGAGCTGACCTTCGCCATGGCCCGGCACGTCGCCGAGGCCCGCGCCGAGATCGAGGCGGTCGCCGCAGCCACCCCGCAGCGGATCGTGATCCGGCCCAAGGCGGTCGACGACTCGGGCTTCAAGGTCATCCGCGAGAACACGCCCGACGGAGAGGTGTTCCGCATCGATGGCGAACGCCCGACCCGCTGGGTGCGCCAGACCGACTTCTCCAACGACGAGGCCGTGGGCTACCTCGCGGACCGGCTCGGCCGAGCCGGTGTCGAGGAGGCGCTGTTCAAGGCCGGTGCCGTGGCGGGCGCGACCGTGCTCATCGGGCCGAAGGACAACGCGGTCGTCTTCGACTGGGAGCCGACCCTCGTGGCCGGGGCCGAGCTGCTCGGCGCCCGCGGCACCGACCTGCGCCTCGAGGAGGCCGCCCGTCCGACCCGCGACGACAAGCGCGCCGACTACGCGGAGCGTCGGGTCGCCAGGACCGTCGCCCGCGACGAGCTGGCCGCAGAGCGACGAGCCGGGCACTGGGCCACGGCAAAGGACGAGGACACCGAGGAATGAGCGCCGAGGAATGAGCGCCGAGGAATGAGCGCGGCGGTATGAGTGCGGCTGACCGCCGGGGAGACGTGGCGCGCGCCCGGCGCCTCGTGGTCAAGGTCGGCTCCTCCAGCCTGACCGACGTCGGGGGAGGGGCGCTCGACGAGCAGCGGCTCATCTCCCTCGTCGACGTGCTCGCGAAGCGCCGGAACTCCGGTCACCAGGTGGTGCTGGTCTCCTCGGGGGCGATCGCCGCGGGGATCGCCCCGCTCGGCCTCACCAAGCGCCCGTGGGACCTCGCGACCCAGCAGGCAGCGGCCAGCGTGGGGCAGGGGGCCCTCGTCGCGGCCTACCAGCGCGCCTTCGGTGCCCATGGGCTCACGGTGGGCCAGGTCCTCCTCACGGCCGACGACGTCACCCGCCGCTCCCACTACACGAACGCCCGCCGCACCCTCGACCGGCTGCTCGAGCTCGGGATCGTGCCGATCGTCAACGAGAACGACACCGTGGCCACCCACGAGATCAGGTTCGGCGACAACGACCGGCTCGCCTCGCTCGTGGCGCACCTCGTGCACGCCGACGGCCTCGTCCTGCTCACCGACGTCGACGCCCTGTATGACGGGCCGCCCACCCATGCGGGCAGCAAGCGCGTCCCGACCGTGGTCGGCGGCGCCGGGCTCGAGCAGCTCGTCATCGGTGGCACCGGGTCGAGCGTCGGCAGCGGTGGCATGGTGACCAAGGTCGAAGCGGCCTCGATCGCCAACGCCGCGGGCATCACCACGGTGCTGACCAGCGCCGACCAGGTGGAGCAGGCTCTCGCGGGAGAGGACGTCGGCACGGTCTTCGTCCCGACCGGCTCCCGGCGCACCTCCCGCAAGCTCTGGCTGGCGCACGCCACCACCCCCCTGGGGCGGCTGCTGCTCGACCCCGGGGCGGTGCGGGCCGTGACCGAGCGTCGGACCTCCCTGCTCCCGGCCGGGATCACCGGCGTCGAGGGCACGTTCGTCGACGGCGACCCCGTCGACCTGTGCGCGCCCGAGGGCCGGGTGATCGGCCGGGGGCTGGTCAACTACACGTCGGCCGAGCTCCCGGCCATGCTGGGGCGCTCCACGCGTGAGCTCGCCAAGGAGCTCGGTCCCGAGTACGAACGCGAGGTCGTCCACCGCGACGACCTCGTCATCCTCTAGCGGAGGTCAGCGGGCGGGTGGCCCGATCGTGCGGGCCGAGCCCCGCACGACCTGCTGCCCGTCGGCCAGGCTCAGGACGGTGCGGTCCCCGAGCTCGCGGTGGAGGGTCACGTCGACGGTGCGCACCGCGCCGATGGCGGGGCAGGCGACGTCCTGGCGGCTGGACTCACGCGGGACCGGCACGACCGCGACGACGACTGCCCGGTCGGACTCGAAGGCCTGGCCGCGGTAGTCGGCTCCGCACGGACCCGGCTCGTCCGGGGCGCCGGTGAAGGTCAGCCTCAGGGTGCGCCCGCCCGGGACGAGGTCGAACGACTCAGGGCGCAGGCCGTCTCCGGGTGTGGGGGTCCAGTTCACCGGGGCGCGGACCAGACCCGACGCGGGGACAGCCACCCTGAGCAGCCGCACCGCGGTGCCTTCCATGGTGAACCGCCAGGCCGGCACGGTGACGCTCCCCGCCGAGGTCCGCACGTCCATCGTGGTCAGAGCTGCCCCCGTGACCCGCAGGTCCGTGCACCCGTCGCAAGGACTGCGACGAGCCGTCATCGCGGCAAGGGCGTCATCGGCCGAGATGACGGTGGTCGAGACGCCGCCCAGCGAGCCGTCGATGACCCTGCCCGGCCCGGGTGCGGCGGGCAGCGGGGCGACCGCCACGAGGTGACCGGTGAGCCACGCCAGCTTGTTGTTCTCCGCGACGCCGGGCTCCCAGTCGCCCTCCTGCTGCTCCAAGTGGTCGCCGAGGTCGACGGAGGGGGAGCCGCTGGCCTTCTGCGCGTCGGCATACCGGGCCAGCAGCTGCGCTGCTCGTTGGGCCCTGGCCTGGTCGCCGGAGCCGGCCGGTGGTGAGGCACCCGCACCGGGGTCGGCTGAACCGCAGGCAGCCAGCACCACCGCGACGAGTCCGGCGGCGACGGCGGGGGAGAGCCTCATGCCCGGTGTGACGGCAGGCCGAGGGGAATGGTTGCGTGCGGGCTCACTGGAGCCGGGTGACCTCGAACTGCAACCGCGGCTCGGCGATGGTCGCCTGCGACTGGACGAGCTGGAGCTCGCGCTCGCCCGAGCGCAGCGTGGTGTCCAACAGGTCGAAGACGCTGCTCGCCGTGCGGGCCAGCGCGACCGCGGGGTCGCCGGTCGCGAGCAGGTGGGCGGTGAACAGCGCCGCCGTGACGTCACCCGAGCCGTTGGCCTTCATCGGGAGCCGCGGCGTCTGCACGATCCACGCCCCGTCGTCGGTGACGGCCATCATCTCGATCGTGTCCGCGGGTGCGTCGGGTCGCTCGACACTGGTCACCAGGACGATCGACGGACCCATCGCCCGGGCCAGCTCGACGGACGCAAGGGTCTCCTCGATGGTGCGTGGCTCGGTGTCGGTGAGGAACCCGAGCTCGAACTGGTTGGGGGTGATGAGGTCCGCCGCCGGCACCACGCGCTCGCGGAGCAGGACCGGGATCGCCGGGTGCACGAAGCAGCCGCTCTTGGCGTTCCCCATCACCGGGTCGCACGCGTAGATGGCTGCCGGGTTGGCGGCCTTCACCTTCGCCACGGCGTCGAGGATGACGTCGCCGATGTCCTCTCCGCCCTGGTAGCCCGACAGCACCGCGTCGACCCCGGGGAACGCCCCGCGCTCCTCGACCCCTCGGATGACCGCGCGCACGTCGTCAGCGGGCAGCAGCGGCCCACGCCACTCGCCGTACCCGGTGTGGTTGGAGAAGTGCACCGTGTGCACCGGCCACACCTCCACCCCGAGGCGCTGGAGGGGGAAGACGGCGGCGCTGTTGCCGACGTGGCCGTACGCGACCGAGGACTGGATCGACAGGATGCTCACGCCAGCATTCAACCAGTGCTGCTCCAACGACAGGCCCACCGAGCCACACCCTGAGGGGCACGGCACGGCACGGCACAGCGTCGCGAGTGGGTCGGGGCCCGGCTGGTCGTCCGCGAGGTGGGAGGCCCACCACGAGCGGCGACGACGCGGCATACCCTTGGGGCATGGCTGAGATCGACCCCGCCGCCGTCGAGCAGGTGGCCACCGCGGCGCGCGCCGCGCGGGTGGCTTCGCGCCGCCTGGCTCTGCTCTCCCGCGCCGACAAGGACGCGGCGCTGCTCGCGCTCGCCGACGCCCTCGACGCTGCTACCGACCGCATCGTCGCCGCCAACGGCGAGGACCTCGAGCGCGGACGCGACTCCGGTATGCCGCAGGGCCTGCTCGACCGGCTCGCCCTCGATCCACAGCGGGTCGCCGACGCGGCGCAGGCGCTGCGCGCCGTGGCCGCCCTGCCCGATCCCGTGGGGGAGGTGGTGCGGGGCTCGACGCTCGCCAACGGCCTCCAGATCCGCCAGGTCAGGGTGCCGATGGGCGTGGTGGGCATGGTCTACGAAGCCCGTCCGAATGTCACGGTCGACGCGGCCGGTCTGGGCCTGAAGTCCGGCAACGCGGTCATCCTGCGTGGAGGCTCGGCTGCCGAGTCGACCAACCGCGCCCTCGTCGACGTGCTGCGCACCGGGCTGGAGGCGCAGGGCCTGCCGGCCGACTCCGTCACGCTGCTCGAGGGTGGGCGTGACGCGGTGCGTGCGCTCCTCACGGCTCGCGGGCTGGTCGACCTGATCATCCCCAGGGGCGGCGCCGGGCTCATCCAGACCGTCGTCACCGAGTCGACGGTGCCGGTCATCGAGACCGGCATCGGCATCGTCCACGTCTACGTCGACCGTGCCGCCGACCTCGACAAGGCGCTCGCCATCACGGTCAACGCCAAGACCCACCGGCCCAGCGTCTGCAACGCCGCCGAGTCGCTCCTCGTGCACGAGGCGGTGGCCGCGGACTTCCTGCCGAAGGTGCTCGCCGAGCTGTCCGGGGCCGGGGTCGTGCTCCACACCGACGACGCATCCGGCGCCGCAGCCGAGGCCGCCGGCGTGCCGCACCAGCCCGCGACGGAGCAGGACTACGGCACCGAGTACCTCGCGCTGGAGATGAGCGTGCGGGTCGTGCCCGACCTCGACGCCGCCCTCGAGCACATCCGCACCTACAGCTCCGGACACACCGAGGCCATCGTGACCGAGGACCGCGCGGCAGCCCGCCGGTTCACCAACGAGGTCGACGCCGCCGCCGTGATGGTCAACGCGTCCACGCGGTTCACCGACGGCGGTGAGTTCGGGTTCGGTGCCGAGATCGGCATCTCCACCCAGAAGCTGCACGCGCGGGGCCCGATGGCGCTGCCCGAGCTGACCACCACGAAGTGGATCGTCGAAGGCGACGGACAGGTGCGCGCCTGAGCCGGCCGAGCGGCATACCGGGGGGTGGTCTGGCAACGCATCGCCAACTGGCAGGATGAGCGCCCGTGGAAGGCACTGAGTAGTTTGGAAGGCGCGGAGTCGTTTGGAAGGCACTGAGGTCCGCAAGCTGGCCGCGCTCGAGGACGCCCACTGGTGGTACCGCGAGCGGCGCCACCTGCTGAGCCGCATGATCGACGGGCTGCGGCCCGGCACCGCCCTCGACATCGGCGCAGCCGGTGGCGGGAACACGCGCGTGCTGCGCCGGGCCGGCTGGTCCGTCAGCGCCCTGGAGTACGGCGCGGACGGGGCCGAGGTGGCCGCCGAACGCGGGCTGGCCGTCGTCCGCGGCGACGCCACCGCCCTGCCCGTCGACGACGACAGCCTCGACCTCGTGGTCGCCTTCGACGTCCTCGAGCACATCGTCGACCACGACACCGCCGTCTCCGAGGTGCGCCGGGCGCTGCGCCCGGACGGGATGTTCCTCATCGCCGTGCCCGCCGACCCCAAGCTGTGGTCCGAGCACGACGTCGCCGTCGACCACGTCCGTCGCTACACCCGCGACACGCTGCGCGAGGTCTTGGAGCGCAACGGGTTCGAGGTCCTGTCGATGACCTCGTGGAACGTGCTGCTCCGCCCGGTCGTCGCCCTGCGTCGGCGCAAGGCCAGCGGCTCCGACCTCGAGACGGTGCACCCGGTCGTCAACCTCGGCCTGCGCGCGATCGTCACGATCGAGCGCTACCTGCCGGTGAAGGCTAGGCCCGGGGTGACGTTGATGGTGCGGGCTCGTCCGCGGAGGTGACCGGACCCGTCAGCGAGTCGTAGGCGATGAAGTAGGTGGGGCGGGCCTGCAGGTGCGCATACATCCGACCGACGTACTCACCGAGGATCCCGACACACAGCAGTTGCACCGCCCCCACCCCGGCGACCGCGACGACCGTTGACGTCCACCCCGGGAGGGTGTGCCCCAGCGAGGCCGCGACGAGCGCGTAGGCGAGGAGCAGGAGCGCCCCGAGGCCGCCGAGCAGGCCCAGCCACGTGGCAGCGCGCAGGGGAGCGGTGGAGAAGCCCGTCACGCTGTCGAGGGACAGCCGGATCATCTTGGACAGCGGGTACTTCGAGCTGCCGGCAGCCCGCTCGTCGCGGCGGTAGGTGACCGACGTGGACGGGAAGCCGAGGGCCGGCACCACGAAGCGCAGCACCCGGTGGTGCTCGGGCAGCGAGTTGATCGCGTTGACCGTCGCCCGCGACATGAGGCGGTAGTCGCCGGCATCGACCTGGGCGTGGGTGCCCGACAGGACGCGGATGAGCCGGTAGAAGGCCTTGGCGCTGAGCCGCTTGAAGGCCGAGTCGCTGGAGCGGTCGGACCGCACGCCGTACACCACGTCGGCCCGCTCGGTGCGGGCTCGGCTGAGCATCTCGGGGATCACCTCGGGCGGGTCCTGCAGGTCGGCGTCGAGGGTGACGACATAGTCGCCCCGCGCACTCGCGAGCCCGGCCGAGATGGCGGCCTGGTGGCCTGCGTTGGCACGCAGCCGGACGACCCGCAGCTGGGGCCAGTCGCGCATCAGGCGCTGCAGGACGGCGGGCGAGAGGTCGTCGCTGCCGTCGTCGACCGTGACCACCTCGTAGGAGGTGCCGAGCGCGTCGGCGACCGTGCGCAGTCGCGCGGCGAGCAGGGGCAGCACGTCCTCCTCGTTGTACACGGGGATGACGATGCTGAGCTCCGGGGGCATACCCCAAGGTTACGGGGATCTGCCCCGTCAGCCGGGACCACGGCGCGCGGCGGGCCTCAGGGGCCGACGGCCCTGGGCACAAGGTGAGGGCCCCTCGAAGTATGAGTTCGAGGGGCCCTCGGGTGGAGATCCTCCCGGCCGCTGGCAGAACCAGCTGCTGGGTGGACCGCCGGGTGTGGAGTCCGGCACCACCGAGGTGGTGCCCTGTCCACTGCGGGACGTCCTGTCGCCGAAGCGACCTGGCTTCCCACGGGGTGCGGGTCCTGCTGTCACCGAGGTGACGGCGCTTCCCACGGGGTGCGGGTCCTGCTGTCACCGAGGTGACGGCGCTTCCCACGTGGTGCGGGTCCTGCTGTCACCGAGGTGACGGCACTTCCCACGGGGTGCGGGTCCTGCTGTCACCGAGGTGACGGCACTTCCCACGGGGTGGTGCAGATCTCGGGCCGGCGAACCGCCCCGTGGTGCTGCTCCGGTCGACCGCCCACGGCTCCCGGCGGACCGAGGGTCGTGGCCACTGCGACGGTGGCGCCCTGGTTGCTCCGGCGAACCGGCGCACCCACGGCGATGCGATCTGGTCAACGGGCCCGGCGTTCCTCCGCGGCGTCGCCCGCGAACCTGTCCACCCGAAGGTGTCGAGGACCTCGTCCGAGCGAACCCGGTCGAGGCGGTCGTCCGTTATCCGGTTGACCTGTGCTCCTGCCTCGTGGCCGTCTCGAGTTTCCTCGGTTCGACCCTCCGACCGGAGCGCGTGAGAGATTTCTAGTGGCCCGATCCGTTGTGCCGCAATAGGTTTCGCGCACCTTTTTTCGTCCACGGGTTTCCCACACCGTTGTCCACACCCACGTGTGCGCAGTGCACAGGTTGTGCACACCCCTGTGCACAACATCCGTGGACAGAGGCGGCTTGCGCCCTCGCGTGCCGATGGGCGCGGGGAGGGGGTCGGTGCCGGGTAGGCTGTGGGCCATGTCGTCGTCTGCCTTCACCCTGGTCGCTGTCGCCGAGGAGCACACCCGCGAGCTCCCGATGTCTCCCTACGCCTTCGGAGCCATCGCGTTCGCCGGCTTCCTGCTCCTCCTGGCCGTCCTGTGGTTCTTCCGCGGGGTGGCGACGAAGGTGGCGACCGGCCACGTCACCCACGGCACGGCCGCGCACCACGACGTCCACGGCGACCACCAGGGCAGCCACCACTGACCATGCGCCTCGGAGTGATGGGCGGGACGTTCGACCCGATCCACCACGGGCACCTCGTGGCCGCCTCCGAAGTCCAGACCCGGTTCGGGCTCGATGAGGTCGTCTTCGTGCCCACCGGCCAGCCCTGGCAGAAGGACGCCCGCGAGGTCAGCCCGGCCGAGCACCGCTACCTCATGACCGTGGTCGCGACGGCCTCCAACCCCCGGTTCACGGTGAGCCGCGTGGACATCGACCGAGCCGGTCCCACGTACACCATCGACACCCTGCGCGACCTGCACCACGAACGGCCCGACGCCGAGCTGTTCTTCATCACCGGCGCCGACGCGTTGGCCCAGATCCTGTCGTGGAAGGACGCCGACGAGCTGTTCGACCTCGCCCACTTCATCGGGGTGACCCGCCCGGGTTACGTCCTGTCGGAGTCCGGCCTCCCGGCCGACCGGGTCACCTTGCAGGAGGTGCCCGCGATGGCGATCAGCTCCACCGACTGCCGGGCGCGCGTCGAGCGCGCCGAACCCGTCTGGTACCTCGTGCCGGACGGCGTCGTCCAGTACGTCAACAAATACCGCCTGTATGCCGCCGGCTCACCCGCCGGGGCGCCGGCACGAACGTAGGAGAGCAGTGCCCGCCACCGATCGATCCCTTGACCTGGCCAAGACGGCCGCCAAAGCAGCAGACGACAAGCTCGCCACCACGGTGGCCGGCATCGACGTGAGCGAGCAGCTCGCCCTCACCGACGTCTTCGTGATCGTCTCGGCGAGCACCGATCGCCAGGTGGGCGCCATCGTCGACGAGGTCGAGGACCAGCTGCGCGAGAAGGGGGCCAAGCCGATTCGCCGTGAAGGTGAGCGGGACGGCCGCTGGGTGCTGCTCGACTTCGGTGACATCGTCGTCCACGTGCAGCACGACGAGGAGCGCGAGTTCTACGAGCTCGAGCGGCTCTGGAAGGACTGCCCGGAGATCGACCTCGGCGTGCCCAAGCGCCGGGACGCATGACGGCTGCCCGACGCGTCCTGCTGGTCCGCCACGGCGAGACCGACCACAACGCCGGTGGGGTCTGGCAGGGGCAGCTCGACACGCCCCTGTCCGACCTCGGGGTCGAGCAGGCCCGCGCCGCGGGCCGGGCCATCGCGGCATACCGACCCTCGCGAGTGGTCGCGTCGGACCTGGTGCGCGCGGCGGTCACTGCCCAGCACGTTGCCGAGGAGGCCGGCGTGCCGGTGACGTTGGACCCGCGCTGGCGCGAGATCCACGTCGGGCAGTGGCAGGGACTCCACACCAGTGAGGTGCGAGCCCGGTATGCCGACCTGCTGGCGCAGATGGATCGCTGCGACGTCCGTCGTGGTGTCGACGGCGAGACGCTGGCGGAGGTCGGCCGTCGTGCGGGGGAGTCGCTGCGCGAGGTCCTCGACGGGCTGGACGACGGCGAGTGCGTGGTCGTCGTGGCGCAYGGCGTCTCGACCAGGGCTGCCGTCGCCGACCTGCTGGGGCTCGACCAGCACCTGGCCACCCGCGCGCTGGCGACCATGGGCAACTGCCACTGGGCAGAGCTCAGGCAGAGCCGCACCGGCTGGCAGCTGAGCACCTGGAACGCCCACGCGTGACCCTCAGCCGGGTGGCCCACCCGCCGATTTGGTGAAACAGGTGGGTCACTGGGTAAACTTCCGCAGTCCCCTCCGGGGGACATCCCCCTCGGGAGATCCGGGGCTGTGGCGCAGTTGGTAGCGCACTTCCATGGCATGGAAGGGGTCAGGGGTTCGAATCCCCTCAGCTCCACCACCAGTGGCCGACCGATGGTCGCAAGAACGAAGCCCCACCCGGGTCACCCGGGTGGGGCTTCGTTCTTCGTCCTGCGCCACTGTCCCAGGTGCGCGGGTGCGACGCCCCAACCACGAGGGACGCTTCCCGGCGTTCCTAGAAGTCGACGCCGTGGAGGGGGAGCATGAGCGGCGCCCGCTGCGAGCTGTGCTTGGCCTCTGCCAACAGGGTCGGGACGTCACCGTTGAACCTGTTCACGCCCAACGCCATGCAGACCAGCATCATCTCGACCGACCGGACGGGCTGGGTCCACTTCAGCAACACCGGGAACGGCAACGCGTCGCGCATGGACTCGATCTGGGAGAACGTCGCGCGGTCGCCGCGAAACGAGCCCCCTTGGACCACCGCCGCCCCTGACGTCCCGACCAGGGCCGTGCACGCCGTCAGCTGGTCCTTGGTGGTGTCCGTGGTGTCAATGAGCACCCGCACCCTGCCGGCCTGGGGTGTCGCGGTCCCGACGACGGCATCCAGCTGCTCACCGATGAGGTGCAGGCAGGCGCTCTCGCTCCCGGGGGCGAGGACCAGGGCGATCTCTGAGGCGCCGGCGGACAGCAGTTCCCGTGTCTCTGCCGCAAGGTCGGAGGGGTCATGGGGCTGCGGGGCCCTGTCGTGGAAGGCGAGGGCCGTGACCGCTGCGGTGCTGCTGCCGCCCAGTCGTCTGGCGGCGGTCGGGATGTGTTCCGGCCGGCACAGGACGGCGGCCAGGCCGGCCTCGGCGGCGTAGTCGCACCCTCGCCGCAATGCCCCTTGGTCGATGTCGGGACCGTGCAGGCGGTGCTCGAGGGCGGCAGCGAGGGACTCGGGGGTGACCACGTCGCGGTCCAGCCGGACTCTGGTCCGGAGCCATGCGTTGTCCAGCGTGAGCACGCCTCATCCCTCCGTTTGGGCGACCCTCCCGGTCGGTCGCCTTACACCTTGGTATGACGTAGTTTGCTCTGAAATGTACCCCTTTGGTGCCGCCTTGAGGTGGTTACGCGTCCGGCGATGCGTGGTCGCCGCCGCTGAGCAGGGCGGCCTGCATGAGTGCCAGGTGAGTGACCCGTCGCTGTTGCGCGTCGGCATGGTTCCGGCCCTGCACCAACCTCCGGCGCAGCTCGTTGATGAGCTCCTGGTTCGTCACGAACCGCAGCACGAACGTGGGTTCGCCCTCCTGGTTCCTTGGCAGGCCACGCCGGCGGCAACCAGGCCAAGGGCTTGGTCAACCTCGTCTGGGGTCAGGGCGCATTCCACTCCGGTAGCTGCCACCACGACGTCGGCGAGCAGATCGATGTCCTCGGCGAGGGCGTCGTCGTTGAGCTCGTGGGAGGAGTTGGGGATCACCATGGCGCGGGTCGCCTCCTGCCTTGGACTTAACTGGCACCCGGGACAACGAGTGTTCCGGGACCGCGTTCCGGCTCCTGATGAAATCTCATCCGAACGGCTGAGGCTGCCAGCCATGAGCGAGGGCGACGCCCGTCAGCCGGGTGGCTCGTGGAGTGGGGTCTTGAGTGCCTCGTGGGCAAGGGCCTGGTTCATCTCGTCGAAGCCGGCGCGGGTGCGGCCGAGCGTGGTTCCGCTGAACGGGATGAATGCTCCGGAGAACGTCTCAGACCGTTGGACCAGGGTGCGTCCGCTCGCGGTGCCGGTGAGTGTGAAGCTGCTGTGCAGCAGCATCGCCCGGACGTCGTGCTCATGGACATCCGCATGCCACACCTGGACGGCATCGGCGCCACCGCCGCCTTGCGTGCCTTGGCTGCGCCACCCCAAGTCATCGTGCTGACGACGTTCCAGGCCGATGAGCAGGTTGTCGCCGCACTACCGCTGGCGCGAGCGGGTTCCTCGTCAAGGACACCCCACCGGCCGACATCATCGCCGCGGTCCGGGTGGTGGCAGCCGGCGAGGCCATCGTGTCGCCGTCCGTGACCCGAACCCTGCTGTCCCACTTCGGGGACACCGAAGCGACCGCGCGACACCAGGTAGCCGCAGAACGGCTGTCTGGGCTCACCCAGCGGGAGAGAGAAGTCGCCACACAGGTCGGTGCCGGCTCCTTCAACGCTGAGATCGCGGCGGCGTTGTTCATGAGCGAAGCGACCGTGAAGGCCCACGTGTCTCGGCTGCTCAACAAGCTGACCATCACCAACCGGGTCCAGCTCGCCATCCTCGTGCACGACGCGAGTCAAGCCTGAAGGCCACCCGCCCCCTACGGGGCGGCGGAGCATCGTCGCGCCACTCACTCACCGGCACATCCGCTGAGCACTGCCGGACGAGCATGCCGGCCGTTGGGCGGTAGTCGTGCAGGCACGAATGTCGCCGTGGCGCTGCCTCCGGGTGGGCTGTCAAGTGAGGCCGTGGTGGTAGGCATACCGCACGGCTTGGGCACGGTCGCGGGCGCCGATCTTCGCGAAGATGTGGTTGATGTGGCTCTTGATCGTGGCGTTGCTCAGGACGAGCTCGCGGGCGATCTCGGTGTTGGAGCGGCCCGCGGCGATCAGGGCGAGCACCTCTACTTCGCGGGCGGAGAGCCCATGGCGGTCTGGTTCTGTGGCAGGCACGCCTGCTCGCCCTGCGAGGGTGGCGGTCACGAGACGTTGCTGGACCTCGGGGGCAAGGTGGGTCTGGCCGTGACCCAGCGCCGACAGGGCGCGCTCGATCTCTTCAGCGTTGGCGTTCTTGGTGAGGTAACCGCGCGCGCCGGCCCGAAGTGCCGGAAAGAGGGCGTGATCGTCGGCATACGTGGTGAGGACGAGTACCTGGGTCTGCGGTAGCTCGGCACGGATCCGGGCCGTGGCCTGCGCACCGTCCAGGTTGGGCATGCGTAGGTCCATGATGACCACGTCGGGCTTGTGGAGCAGTGCTTGTTCCACGGCTTCGAGCCCGTCGGCGGCGGTGGAGACTACTTCGATTCCGTCGAGCAGGCCTATCAGCATGGCCAATCCCTCGCGAACCACGCGCTGGTCGTCCGCGACGACGACCCTCAGGGGGGCCGAGGTCACGCCGGCACCTCAAGGTCGACACGCCAGCCTGCCGGCTGTGGTCCGGCCTGAAAGGTGCCGCCGGCCTGCTCGACGCGCTCGCGCAGGCCGGTCAGTCCATGTCCGCCGCCGATGCCGAGCAGCCCGGACGACGGCGGGTCCCCGTCGACGGCCGAATCCGGGTTCGGAGTCGGGTTCTGCACCGAGAGGCGCGTGCGCCCGATCGCGTAGGTGAGCACCACTGTTGTGGGTGCACCAGGCGCATACCGAGCCGCGTTCGTCAGGGCCTCCTGCGCCCCCCGATAGATCAGCAGGCCGGTTTCTGCCGGCAGGGTGCGCGGCTCTCCCTGAATGCTGAAGGACGCCGGCACCAGCAGGTCGTGCCGGAATCCCGTCACGAGAGTCTCGAGGTCGGCGACACCGGGCAGTGGTTCTCCACGAAGCGCCCCGACGGCGGCTCGGGCGTTGGTCAGGCCGTCGTTGACCAGCTCGCTGGCCCTCTGGACAGCCTCCTGCACCTCAGCCCCGGCCTGTTCGCGCGCGACGAGAACCCGAGCTCCCTGCAGCTGGATCGCTGCGCCGGACAGGGAGTGCGCCAGCACGTCGTGGAGCTCCGCGGCGATCCGGCTACGCTCGGCCAGTGTGGCGGCCCGAGTTTGCTCGTCACGGGCATCGGCGAGCTCGGCGAGCAGCAGCTCGGTCCGGTTCTGGGCGACGCGTGAGGTACGCACCACGTAGGCAACGAGTCCGAGCAAGGCGTTGAACAAGGTGCCAGCCAGCACGGCCGCTCCCGTCGCGCCCCCGCTCAGCGCCATCGCAACCTGTCCCACTGTGATCACCCCGGCCACGCCCAGGCTCAGGGCCGGGGGCAGGCGAATCACGGCCATCCAGACCGCAGCACCAACTGCCAGGCCCGTCGCCCCGCGCGGCTGAAGGTGGACCAGGCCAAGCCCCGCCACACCCATCCCCACGATGACAGCGACCTGCACCGCCACGGCCCGGTCGACGAACCGGTCTCCGATGGTGACAGCCGTCGACGCGGCATACGCGGCAACAGCCATTGTCACCTCGCCCCGTGCACCGCGCAGCCCCGGGGTCGGCGCGGTTGTCATGGCGACACCGGCGACCACCGCGATGACGGCCCATCCCAGCGGCCTGAGCAGGTCACGCTGGTGGCGAAGCCTTTGGTGTTCCACCGCACGGGCCCGGGAGGTCCTGTCGCCGGGGAACTGTGCTCGCGTCGTCATACTCGTCACCTCGAAGGCCGAGGGTCGGTGGTGCTGGACTGCCCTAGAGCCAATGGTCCCTCCACAGGCCGTCTAAGGCGAACACGAGGGAGGGACCAGTGGCGTCGCGGGTGGATGCTTGGGTCAGGCGCCAGACATCGCCACAACGACCGGGGCGTGAGGTGCAAGTCGCTGTCCGCGGACCTGAACGCTGACCAGCCGAGCGATCACCTCGCACAGCGCCATCGAGACCAAGGCGAGTGGCCAGGCGGCTGCACTGACGTGGTGGACGACGCTGAAGTCGCGGATTGCGGGGCCGGCACCGTGATCGAGCGCGAAGACGAACACCAACCGGGCGCTGATGCCGGCCAGGAGCAGCCCTGCGGCGACCGGGCCGACCCGTGCGAACCGCGTGCCGTCGGGGCCGACCCGGACGTGTGTGGCGTAGCCGCACAGGATGCCCAAGCCCAGGCCCACGAAGGTCAGGGTGAGGGTCAGGACCAGGTCGGAGCGGTCGGTGGGGATGCTGTGCACGTAGTGCGTGGCGACGAAGACCACGAGGGCCATCGGCGCGATAGTGCTGCGGATGTCCAGGCGCCGTTCACGAGCCTGGCGCGGGACGACCAGCAGGAAGACCGCGTTGATGAGGTAGTCGGTGAGAGCCATGCCTCAAGACTCTCCACGCTTCGACGTCCCGTCATCGGAGCCAGGGTTGAAAGCAGGTTGAATCGCCCGTCACCCCAGGTTGAAGGGAGTCAAGCAATCACGAGAGTGCGCACCTGGCGACGCCACCGCGGGTTGGTCAGTGCACTCCGTTGTCGGGTCCCGTGCATCGTTGCCCGCCCAAGGACACGAACGCCGCCGGGAGAGATTGTTGGCTACGGAATGCCGCACGTTGTGGCACGAAAGTGCCAAGGTCCGTTCGTGGCTTCCGGATGGTCCATGCCCCCAGCGGACCCAGGCCATGAGTTCCGAGGTCGAGACCCTTGGAATCCGGTCCCTGCTGGCCGCGCTGCGTTCAGGCCGACGTGGCTGATGTGATGGTCCGCAGTAGTTCGACGACCTGCCGTTCGAAGTCCGCCGGGGACCCTCCTGCCTTGGTGACAAACCGGGTCTCGCCCAGGCGCAGTCGGCGTCGGTCGGTCTCGTCGAGGTTCCTGCCGGTGTAGACCACCATCGGCAGCGAGCGAAGTCGGTCGTCGTGACGCAACGCGGTGACAACGGCATACCCGTCGATGTCAGACAGTCCAAGATCGAGGACCAGAAGGTCAGGTGCCACCTCTTGGCTCATCGCGAGTGCCTGCATGCCGGTGCGGGCCACGCGGGCGTGGATCCCGTGGCCTGAGAAGAAGCCCCTGAGAAGGTCTCCCAAGTCATCGTCGTCCTCGATGACGAGCACGCTGGTGGTGGCGTCCGCGCCCAGTGCCTTGCGCAACGAGCTCATCAGGGCGCCTTGGTCGACGGGTTTGGTCAGCCAGTCTGACGCGGTGGGGACGGCGATGTCGTCGGGGGCGAGCGCGCTGAGGATGACGATGGGGATGTGGGCAGTCGAGGGGTTCGCGCCAAGCGCGGCGATGGTCTCCCAGCCCGACATGCCAGGCATTCGTAGGTCCATCAGGATCAGGCTGGGCGCGTGCTCGGCGGCGATGTCGAGGGCCTGCTGGCCGGTGTGCGCGGCCAGGGTGGTGTAGTCGTGGGCTTCGAGCATCGCGGCCAGGACCTCGACGATGTCGGGATCGTCGTCGCAGATCAGGACGGCACCAGACGGCACGCTGTCCGTCCGCGCGGTGCCCCGCTCAGCGCGGACAGCCGGCACGGTGAAGGAGAGCGTGCTGCCCGACCCAGGTTTACTGGTCGCCCAGATCCGGCCGCCGTGTTGTTCGACGATGCCGCGGCAGATGGGCAGGCCGAGACCGGTGCCCGTCTTGGCGCGGGTGTCCGAGGCATCCACCTGGGCGAACCGGTCGAAGATTGTCTCGAGCTTGTCGGCCGGGATCCCGGATCCCTGGTCGGTCACGGTGAACAGGACGAAGCCATCGCCGCCGACTTCGGCCGGCGCGGGACCCGCGGAAACCGTCACCACCCCACCCTCGCGGGAGAACTTCACCGCGTTGCTGAGCAGGTTCGTCAACGTCTGGGCCATCCGGTCGCGGTCGGCGAGCACGACGGCATCGGTATGGTTCGCGGTGAGCGTCACCCCTGCCTGCTGTGCCATCGCACGCATCTCCTCCAGGGCCGCGTCCATCAGTTCGTCGACGGACAGGGACTCCAGGTCGAGCTCGAGCTTTCCGGCGGACAGCTTCTCCACGTCGAGGATGTCGTTGACCAGACGGACCAGGCGCTGGCAGCTGTTGAGGGCGACGTCGGCCATCCTCTGCGCCTTGGGCGGCAGGGTGCCGACGGCGCCGCCGGCCATCAGCCCGAGGGCGCCGCGGATCGAGGTCAGGGGAGTGCGCAGCTCATGGCTGATGACGCCGACGAATTCGTCCTTCATCCGCTGCACTGCCCGCTGCTCGGTGATGTCCTGCACCGTGCCGACCCGGCGAACGATGATGCCGGAACCGTCGCGCACGGCCCGTCCCATCGCACGCACCTCGCGGACGGTGCCGTCGGGGCGCACGATGCGGTACTCGGAGTGGATGTCGCCAGAGGAGGTGGCGGCCTCTTCTTGGGCGCTGAGGACCTCAGCGGCGTCGTCGGGATGGACGCGGGCCGTGAACAGGTCCTGGTGGTTGCCCTGGGCGTCAGGGGCCAGGCCGAGGATGCGATAGAACTCGGCGCTCCACTGGGTCTGCCCGCTGGTGAGCTCCCATTGCCAGCTACCGATGTGCGCCAACTGTTGGGCGTCCTGGAGCTCGTCGTTGCTGACGGCCAACTGTTCGGCGTTCGCCTCCACGCGCCGCAGCAGGGCCTCGTTCCCGACACCGAGGCGGTACAACGCGGAGGCGAGTAGCAGCATCGCGCCCAAGGTTGCGGCCGCGACGATGGCGGTCAAGCGGATCGCCGCTTCCTGACGGCGGTCTGCGGTCTGGTTCGCCATGGCCGCGGATCGAGCCAGCGCGGTCGTCAGGGATGACTGCGGCTCGGCCAGGGTGTCGAACGTACGGTCGAAGGCTGGACGTTGGGCACGGGCCTGCGCCGGGGCCACGACGGCTAGATCCGTCAGCCTGACTGCTTCGGCGCCGTATGACTTCAGTCTTGCGTCCAAGGTGCGGACATCATCGGCGACTGCCGGCGGAAGCGTGCTCGCCACCAGGTTGCCCAAGTCCGCGTTCATCCGGTCCACGTGGGTGCGGGTGAGGGTGGCGAGCTCGGGGCTACTCTCGTTGTTGCCCTGGAAGGCTTCCAGCGATTCGAGCACGTCGCCGTGGATGGTGGCGAACATCAGGTTGGCATCCTGTTGGAACTGCTGGGCAGTACGCAGGTCTGTCGCCCTCGCGTGGGCGCGCTCCACCTCGGCGAAGCCCGTCAGCGCCGTGGTCACCACCAGCAACGGGAGCACCACGGCAGCTATCGCAGCGAGGAGCAGTGTCCGGACCAACGGCCGAGCGCCGAGCCGATCATCGCCGTTGAAGACGCGAGTGTTCACGACCAGCCCAGCATCGAAGACAGCGTGGCTGGCAGAAGCATCGGGTTGAACGGTTTGCCGAGGACGCCCACGATGGGCAGCGCGGTCAGGTCCGGCTGTCCCTTGGGCTGGGACTTCGCCGTGAGCAGGACAACGGGGATGTGGGCGATTGCGGGATCCTGGCTCATGGCCACCGCGGCCGTGGTGCCGTCCATGACGGGCATCATCACGTCCATGACGATGGCGTCCGGCTGCTCGGTGAGCGCCAGGTCGATGGCTTCCTGACCGTTGTTGGCCGTAGTGACGGCCCAGCCACCCACCGCCTCCAGACTCATCTGCGCTACCTCGCGGACGTCCTCGTCGTCGTCAACGAGGAGGATCCTGCGAGTGCCGGTCCCGGGTTGTCCGGCAGCGGTACCCCGCGTGGTGCTCATGTGGTGTGCTGGTGGTTGCCGGGTACTTTCGTCCTCATGCTCCCAGTGTGCCCCTTTTGGCCATGGGTTGCCGGGCGAAACGAGCTGTGGCGACGACGGCGAGGCCCTCGGCTCTGGTGGTCCCCGGAGCCTTGACGCACTCGCTCGAGAACGTCTGTGTGACCCATGCTCCGCCATCGTCCAGGAGGGCCGGACACGCGAGCGTCCGGTCCTCCTCATGCGAAGAAGGCGTGTGCGGTCTACCCGCCGCAGGACATGTGGTCGAAGCTGACCGTCACGGTGCCGTTGGCGTTGAGGGTCGCCTGGGCGTTGTCGTGGAACTGCAGGTGCGATCCGTCGGAGCCGATCCCGTTCACGTTGAACGTCGAGTGCTCGACGCCGTTGCGCAGGTTGTTCTCGTCGCCGAACCAGGTCGCGAAGTGCCCGGTGTAGGTGACCTTCGACGGGTCGTCGGGCGTGAAGGTGAACTTGCCCTCGACCGTGCCGGTGAACCAGGACCCGATCTTGTTGATGGTGCCGTGGAAGATCTGGTTCTCGACCGCGGACACGGTGCCCGGGTCGCCGGTGCACGGGTTGACGTCCTGGAAGACGTCGACCACCCCGTGCTGGGTGTCGGTGAAGGTGATCGCGCCGTTGCCGCCGGCGACGGCCGCCGACGCGCTGAGGGCCAGCGCCGGCACGCTGACCAGTGTGGCAAGGAGCAGTTTCGTTCGCGCATACATTGGTGCCTCCAAGGTTTCGGCCAGCGTGGGTCGCGCTGTCCCAACCTTCAACGTCAGCACTCGCCGGGCCCGGTGTCATCCGCCAAAATGACGACCCGCTGGCCGAGTCGCCCCCCGCGCAGGGGTTCCGTCGTCGCAGGTCAGGGCGTACCTTGACCGGATTGGCACCCGGCCGGGGGACCGCTGAGAGGGGAACCAACGATGCGTCGTTCCGTCACCACTGTCGTCACCGCGCTGGTCGCCGCGGCGGGCACCTCGGTGGCCCTGGCCCTGCCAGCGGCTGCCATCAACAGCTACAACGCCGCACCCGCGCCGGAGCGCACCGAAGTGGGTGCGTTCGTCGCGCTCTGGGACAACACCGGCGATGGCGTGCCGGACCGGTTCGACTGGGTCTGCAGCGGCACGATGGTCGACGACGACACCTACCTGACGGCAGCCCACTGCACCGATGACTGGCCGGCGGGCACGCGGTTCTTCGTCTCCCTCGAGCAGGACTTCCAGACCCTCCTCGACACGCACGTCGGCATGACCGCCTCAGCCGAGGCGGCCCTCTTCCTGACCAACGGGTGGGTCGTCGAGGGTGACACCCACCAGGACCCCGGTTACCCGGGCAACTCCGCCGACGCCCACGACATCGGCGTGATCGACTTCGCCGACCGGGCCGTGACACCCCAGGACGTCTGGGACTTCACGCCCGCGACGCTGCCCAGGGCTGACCAGCTCACCCAGCTGGGGGGCCGGGCCCTGGACGCCGCCGACTGGTGGGCGGTCGGGTACGGCACCGAGGAGGCGCTGCGCGGACCGGGCGGTCAGACGCACCCCGGTGGCGGGGTGCGGATGAAGGCCATGGAGGACTTCAACTCGCTCAACAAGACCTGGGTCCGGCTGGCGATGAACCAGTCCCGCGGCCTGGGTGGCGCCTGCTACGGCGACTCCGGCGGCCCGAACTTCGTCCAGCTCGACGGCCGGTTGGTCCTGGCCGCCACCACCATCACCGGTGACGTGCCCTGTTACGCGACGAACGTGGCCTACCGGCTCGACACGGCCGGGGCCCGCGCCTTCCTCGCGCCGTACGTCGCCCTGCCCTGATCGCCCTGCCCTGATCGCCCTGCCCTGATCGCCCTGCCCTGATCGCCCTGCCCTCGACGCCGCGGGCTGGCGCAGCGATCACCCCAGCCCGTGCGCGGCATACCGGGGTTCAGTCCTGCTGCTTCGCACCGCGCTCGTCGGGCTCGGGCGCCGTGAGTCCGAGCGCGGCATCGATCTCGGCCTCGCTCAGCGTCCGCCCGGCGGCTGTCGCAGCCGCCATCACGTCGCCGAGCAGGGCGATCTCGTCGGCGAGGACTGTGTCGACGAGAGGCTCGTCGGGGTCGGGGACCATGATCGTCGTACTCGCCCTGTTGGCTACGGGTGGGTGTCTTCCCGCCCTCACCACCGATCGTGTGCTTCGCGGTCGGCACAGGGCCATAGTCCATCGGGATCATCTGTCGACGACCGGCCGGCAGACCCGCACCGCCGTGGCGGGCTCGGCCCCGGCTGGACGCGCTAGAGCCAGGTGTGGATGCGCACCGTGGTGCCGGTCTTGCCCGAGCGGACCTGCACGAGGTCGCAGAGCTGGTGGGCCATCCACAGTCCCTGACCGAGGTCGTCCGCCGACGCCGGGGGGAGCCGCCCCTCCATGGGGTTGTTGATCCGGCCGACTCCGCGCACTTCGCAGACCAGTGCGTGGTGCTCTTCCCAGATCCGGAGCTCGCTGGCTCCGCGACCGTGCCTGACACTGTTCACGGCCACCTCGTGGACGCCCAGGACGAGGTCGTCGGTCCGCGGGCTGCCCACACCGGCCGACGAGGCGTGCGCCCTGACGTCGGCACGGACGGCGGCGTAGTCGTCGGCCCCGAAGGACCGGTGCGAGACGACCACCTGGACGTGGGTGCGGGGCAGCTCGKCCTTGAACATCTTCCGGAGGTGGTGCACGCCGCCGTAGGTGGTGCTGCCGCGGTGGGTCTCGACGTCGAGCACCACGGGGTGTGACCGGTGCGCCTCCGCGAGCACGTCCTCGGGCAACGAAGCCGTGTCATAGGGGCACATCAGCCACAGCGGGGTCTCCGTGTCGACCGCCATGTTGAGCAGTGCCTCGTGCATCTGGCACTCGGCGAGCTCGGCGAGCCGACGACCGTGCCAGATCGGCTCGCCGATGCCGCGCACCGGTCGGCCGGGGTGGTGGTCGGTGAAGGCCCGCCAGGCCGGGATGATCCGTGCCGGGTTGGCCCCCAGCCGCGCCATGTCGACGAACGTGACCCGGGCCGCATCGGCGTCCAGGGCATCGCGCAGCACGTCGAGCCGCGCGGGCGTGACCGCCACCATCACGGGTTGCTCGGCGTCGAGGCCCTCGCGGATGAACGGGACCGTCCCTGCCAGGAACTCGTCGTCGCCGTCCCAGAAGAAGGCCTCGTGCCGGTAGCCGTCATGGGTGCGGTGCTGTCCCGCGCGGGACCCCCCGACAGCATCCCGCGTCCCGGTGGGAGGTGCCCCGCCCTCGCTGCCCTGGTGTGACGTAGCCGCCCCCCTTCGAGAGGGTTCACCGCGGCGATGCGGTCAACCGGCGTGCCTGACGTCCTCACCCGAGGCTACGCCTCAAATGCGTGGTTGAACCCGTCTGGTCTCGACTTGTCGCAGGTCAGGGCCGGTGCTGCGCTCAGGGCTGCGGTTGGGGGCGAGGCAGGCCGGCGACGCGACAGACCGCTGCCAGGCCGTCGGGGGTCCCGCGCCAGTGTCGTTCCAGGGCGCCCATCCCTGAGTGCCGCACCACTGAGCGCAGGGCGAACGCCACGACGACGACGTCGTCGGCATACCCGATCACCGGGATGAAGTCGGGCACCAGGTCGATGGGCAGCGCCAGGTACGCCAGGAGGAGCCAGAGCCGCACGCGGACCCCGCGAGGCAGCGCGTCGTCGGTCGCGAGCCGGCGCAGCAGGTGGATCACGTCGGGCAGGAGCCGCAAGGCGTCCCGCAGGCCCAGCTCGTCCGGACGACCGACCCACAGGGCGACCAGCAGGGCCCCCCACACGAGCAGCAACCCGCCACCGGCACCCACCGCCATCGACCACCAGGACCAGTCCACCCGCGTCATCCTGCCACCGACGCGGCCGCCGCCGGTGCGACGGAGACCGGGAGGGGAACCGTCGTCGTCGTCGTGCGACGATGCTGCGATGAGCGTGGGGTTCGACTACGACAACACCAGCGCGAGGCCGCCGGGGGCGTTCATGACCGCCCTGTCGACGCTGTTGCCCGGGGTGGGCGCGGTCCGCTCGCAGACCGAGCCGTATGCCGCTGCGTGGCGCCGCGCCAACGCAGTGGCGCTCGCGGGCGACGGTCCGCTCTGGGTCGCGATCGGCGACTCGATGACGCAGGGGATCGGCGCCTCGGCGCCGGAGCGCGGCTGGGTCGGCCAGCTCGCAAACCACCTCGCGGCGGCAGAACGCCCGCACCGGGTCGTCAACCTGTCGGTGACCGGCGCCCGCGTGCAGGATGCGCTCGACCACCAGCTCCCGGCGTTGCGTGACCTCGCCTCGATGGGGCAGGTCCCCGACCTGGTCACCGTGGTGGTCGGCTCGAACGACGTCGTCTCGCCCCGTCTGCGGGCCGGTCTCACCGAACGGTTCACCGCGCTCCTCGACGGTCTCCCGACCGGCGCCGTGGTCGCGAACCTGCCCAACCCCCACCGGGAGGCGCGCCGGGTCGAGGCCCTGCTGCGCCAGCGCGAACGCGCCGGTCGCCTGGTCGTCGCCGACATGAGGGCGCACGGCCCACGTAGCTGGCGGGGCAAGCTCGCCGCCGACAAGTTCCATCCCAACGACGCCGGGTATGCCGCGATGGCGCGGGTCTTCGACCTCGCCCTCGGGCTGGAGGTCGCGCCGTGAGCGCCGCGGGCGGGGTGCTCGATCTCGAGGCGTACCTGGCCCGGGTCGGCGCTGTCGTGTCGTCGCCGGACCTGGCCGGGCTGCAGCGCCTGCACGAGGCGCACGTGCGCACCTTCACGTTCGACAACATCGACGTCCTGCTCGAGCAGCACCCCGGCGTCGAGCTGGCCGACGTGCAGGCCAAGTTCGTGGGGCGCGGTCGCGGTGGCTACTGCTTCGAGCACGCCACCCTCTTCGCAGCAGTGCTCGAAGCACTCGGCTACGACGTCGAGCGCATGCTGGCGCGCGTCGGCGACGTGACGGCGTCGGCCAGGACGCACTGCGTGGTGGCGGTGCGGCTCGAGGGCACCCGGTGGTTGTCGGACCCCGGGTTCGGGCTGAGCCTCCTGCACCCGATCCCGTTGCACGACGGCGCGCAGGAGGACCACGGTGGATGGGCGTACCGCGTGGTGCGGGTGGACCGGGGCGCCAGCGGCCCCACGTGGGAGCTGCAGCGCCAGCGCGACGGCGCGTGGGAGCTCATGCACACCACCGACGAGCTGCCCGTGCAGCAGGTGGACCTCCGGGCCGGCCACCACTTCACCAGCACCTACCCGACCTCGCACTTCCGTCACGGCCTGATGGTGACGCGGCACCTGCCCGATCGGCACGTGGCCGTCACGCACGAGGCCGTGACGGTGCGGCGGCCCGGTCAGCCCACCGAGCACCACGTGCTGGTCGAGGGTGAGCTCGAGGCGCTGCTGGGCGAGCTCCGCGTCGGCCTGACGGGTGACGAGACCGAGCGCTTGCTCGCCGTGGTGGGCCGACTGCGCTCCGACCGCGGGCCAGCAGACGCCTGAGCCGTCCCGGCGTCCGCGCGAGCGGAAGGTGGGGAGGTCGGCCGCTTCAGTCGCCGTAGGACTCGCGCACCGTCGAGTCCCATCGCCAGTGGGGGGCGCGGTTGGCATCGGTGCGGTGGGTCGCGGTGAGGAAGTCGTGCCAGCCGTCCCCGGTGCGGGTGGCGCCCGGGAAGAGCCGGTTGAGGACGCGCTCGCAGATGTCGTCGGCGATCCGGAAGTCGATGCCGTGGGCGGTCAGCACGTCCCACGCGTGGGCGGCCCCTTCGACGATGCCCATCGCCGCGAAGCCGGACGCATCGGAGTTGCCCGCGGGGTGGAACCCGAGGTGGCCCGGGGGAGCGGTGGCCGTCACCGCGACGAGGAGCCCTCCGGCCGCGTCGACACACCGGACGATGGCCGCCGTGCCCTTGGCCGGGTCGGGCCACACAAGGTTCGGCGGGCTGGTGGGCTGCCACTGCGGCGGGTCGACCAAGGGGATGTAGCCGTCGAGGTGGACCTCGCGACTCGACAGGTTCAGCGCATAGGCCGCGAGGTCGTCGACGAGGTGGGCGGCGGTGTCGCGGCAGTCCCACTCGAGGCCGTGGGCCGGGCGCGACCAGCCGTCGTCGGGCACCTGGGCGAAGCCGACCATGATCGCATCGACGACCGTGCGCAGGTCGTCGGGGGTGGGGACTGCGGCGCTCATGCCGGCGAGCCTAGGGTGCGGTGCCGACACCCGTGGCTCGGCGCGCGCGGAATATACCCGGTGGGGGTATCGTTGGCCACGACATGAGCGCACACCACGGCCACATGATGACGGACTCCCTCTGGCGGCAGGCGGTCAGCGCGACGCTGCACTGCCTCACCGGCTGCGCGATCGGTGAGGTGCTCGGCATGGTGATCGGCACCGCACTGGGCTGGAGCAACCTGGCGACCGTGGTCCTGTCGGTCGCCCTGGCGTTCGTCTTCGGCTACTCCCTGACCATGCGCCCGGTCCTGCGGGCCGGCCTTCCTCTGGCCGCCGCCCTGGGTGTGGCCTTCGCCTCGGACACCGTGTCGATCTCGGTGATGGAGATCGTGGACAACGCCTTCGTCGTCGCCATCCCGGGCGCCATGGACGCCGGAGTGACGTCCGGGCTGTTCTGGGGCACCCTCGCCGCGTCGCTGGCCATCGCGTTCGTCGTGACGGTGCCAGTGAACCGCTGGCTGATCTCGCGTGGTCGAGGTCACGCGGTGATGCACCAGTACCACCACTGACCGTCTGCGACGCTGGGCGCGTGTCCGACGCCGCCCTGACCAGCCTGGCCGCCGTCGCGCTGGTCGCCCCACTGAACTGGTGGGCCGTCGCGGTCAGGGGACGGCGGCGCGAGTGGGTCTCCAAGCCGCTCGTGCTGGCCCTGCTCGTCGTCACCGCGTGGCTCGGCGGCGCCACCGACACCGCGGCCGGCTGGTGGCTGCTCGCGGCCCTCGGCCTCAGCCTGGCCGGCGACGTCGCCCTCCTGTCCGACACCCCGACGCGGTTCGTGGTCGGGCTCGCCAGCTTCCTGCTGGCCCACGTCGCGTTCGTGGTCGCCTTCGCCCACCTCGGTATGCCGCGCGGCCACCTCGCCCTCGTCGGGCTCACCCTGGTGGTGGGCCTGGCGGCGGTCGTGGGGCGCCGCGTCGTCCCCGCTGCGTGGCGCGAAGGAGGTCCCGCGCTGGGAGGTGCCGTCACGGCATACATGGGTGTCATCGGGGTCATGGTGGTGGCGGCCTGGGCGACCGGGCACCCACTCGTGGCCCTGGGGGCGTCCGTGTTCATGGTGAGCGACGCGATCCTCGCGCTGCACCGGTTCGTGCACGCGCGGCGGTTCGGGGCGCTCGCAGTGATGGTGACCTACCACGTGGCGCAGGTGCTGCTCGTGGTCGGAGTGCTGGGTGTCGTCGGCACCTGACCCGGCGTTCGCGGGGGTCGGACGGCGCCCGCCGCCAGTCGGTGACAGAGTGGTCGGACACCCTCTGACCTGCAGCGAAGGACTGAACGCCCCGTGAGCACCGTGGACGCCGTCGTCATCGGAGCAGGCCCCAACGGCCTGGTCGCCGCCAACGCGCTGGCCGACGCCGGCTGGGACGTCGTGCTGGTCGAGGCCAACGACGAGGTCGGCGGTGCGGTGCGCAGCGCCGAGGTGACCGCGCCGGGCTACGTCACCGACCTGTTCAGCGCGTTCTACCCGTTGGCCGCCGCGAGCCCGATCATCCGCGACCTGCACCTCGAGGACCACGGGCTCGTCTGGCGCCGGGCCCCGCACGTGCTCGCGCACGCGCTCGACGACGGCAGTGCCGCGCTCCTCTGCTCGCGGGCCGAGGACACCGCCGCCGGGCTGGAGGCCGAGTCGCCCGGTGACGGGGAGGCCTGGCTGGAGCTGGTGCGCGGCTGGGACCGCATCCGGGACCCGCTGCTCGATGCGCTGTTCACCCCGTTCCCACCCGTCGCGTCGGCGACGCGCATGCTGCGCCGGCTGGGTGCCGCGGACACGCTCGACTTCGCGCGCCTCGCCGTCACGCCGGTCCGGCGCCTGGCCCAGGAGCGCTTCGACGGGCAGGGCGCCGGCCTGCTGCTCACCGGCAACGCCATGCACACCGACGTGCCGCCCGACGCGGCGGGCAGTGGCATGTTCGGCTGGCTCCTCTGCATGCTCGGGCAGGATGTCGGGTTCCCCGTGCCGGAAGGTGGAGCGGGCGAGCTGGCGCAGGCCCTGCGCCGGCGGGCCGAGAGCCTCGGGGTGCGCGTGCTCACCGGGTCGCCGGTCACCACGGTGACGACCGCGGGCGGGCGGGCCACCGGAGTGCGGCTGGCCGACGGGACCACCCTGCGCGCCACCCGGGCGGTCCTCGCCGACGTGCCTGCCACGACGCTCTACCGCCGCCTGCTGGCTGACCACCCCCTGCCCCCGCGGCTCGAGCGCGACCTCGACCGGTTCCAGTGGGACAACGGCACGATCAAGGTGAACTGGGCCCTCGAGCGACCCGTCCCGTGGACGGCGGACGTGGCCCGGGGTGCCGGGACTGTGCACCTCGGGGTCGACCAGGACGGCTTCGTCGACTTCGCTGCCGACCTGTCCGTCGGGCGCACACCCGAGCGACCGTTCCTGCTGTTCGGGCAGATGACGACCTCCGACCCGACGCGGTCGCCCGAGGGCACCGAGTCGGCGTGGGCCTACTCGCACGTGCCGCACGACGTCGAGTGGTCGGGGGAGCGGCTCGCGGAGCACGTGGAGCGGATGGAGGCTGCGGTGGAGCGCGTGGCGCCGGGGTTCCGCGACAGCCAGGTGGCTCGGCACGTGCAGTCCCCGGGCGACCTCGAGTCGGAGAACCCCAGCCTCGTCGGCGGTGCCATCAACGCCGGCACGGCAGGGCTCCACCAGCAGCTCGTGTTCCGTCCCACGCCCGGTCTGGGCCGGCCCGAGACGCCGGTGCCCGGCCTCTACCTCGCCGGTGCCTCGGCCCACCCGGGAGGAGGGGTGCACGGTGCCTGCGGGTGGAACGCCGCGCGCGCGGCACTTGGCGCCAACGGCCGCCTCACCGGCGGCATCCGCAGGGCGCTCGCCCGGACCGCGTGGGACCGGCTGCTCAGGCCGTGAGGGACGGGCGCGGCCCGACCTGGCACGATCGCCCGGGAGGGGCGGTCACCCGGCGCCGAGACGCTCGCGGTGCCGACCCTCGGCGAGGTAGGCCAGGCGGCGCAGCGCCTCGACGTTCCTCGGCCCGATGGCGAGCTGTCGCAAGGGCCTCGGCACGAGCGTGCCCGGGCCGCTGACCGCGTCCTCCGCCATCGCGACGCTGCACGACTCTCCGCCGGTAGGAGTGAGGGTGATCCGCACCTCCGCCTCACCGGCCGGCCAGCCCCTGGCCTTGAGCACGAGCTCGGTGGGGCCGGCGCTCCGCAGGACGTGGGTCGTGTCGCTGATGACGGCCGGCCACACGCCGAACGAGTGGTGGATCCTCGTGCCCTCTGCGGGCCACCCCTCGTCGACGCCGCGCACGCGGGAGGCGCCGACGACCCAGGTGGCGTAGAGCCACCCATCGGCCAGCACGTCCCAGACCGCCTGGGCCGGTGCGTCGACGGCCCGGGTGACCGTGACGACACCTTCGCCGAGATCGTCCATGTCAGCTCCTCTTGCCGGTGGTGCGGTGGATGGTAGCTGCAGGGGCGCCGAGGGGCGGGAACCGTGCTCCCGCCACTCGACGCCACCCTGCGGATCGTGCTGCTAGTGCGAGGCGCGCACAGCGTCTGCCGAGTCCTGTGCCTGGGACTTGACGTCCTCGGCGGTGCTCTGGCCCTCCTGGACGACGTTGTCCTTCGCCTGGGTCGCCGTCTCCTTGACGTTCTGGGCCGCCTGCCGGGCGGGCTCCTTGAGCTCCTGCGCCGTGTCCTGCGCGACGCTCTTGACCCCCTCGACGAGGGGCTGCGCCTTGTCCTTCAACGCCCCCGCCGCCTGCTTCTCCTTCTCGGTCGCGGGGAGCATGGAGCCGACGAGCCAGCCCACGCCCAGCGCGATGAGGCCAGCGGCGAGGGGGTTGCCCCGGGTCTGGGTGCGAGCCTTGGTGGCCGCGGCCCCAGGGGCGTGGCCGACGCTCGACCCGGCGTCCGAACCGGTGCTGCGCAGGTCGTCCGCGGTCCCCATCACGCGCTCCTTGACCGACGTCGCGACGCCGGCGACCTTGTCCGCCTGTCGTCGGGCGACGTTGGCAGGGCTGACCGTCTCGGTCAGCGCGTTCACGTCGTCGCTCAGTCGCCCACGGGTGTCCTCGATCTCGCGACGGATCTCGTCAGGGTTGTTCGTCATCGCTTGTCCTCGTTTCCTCTGAGTGCGTCCGGGATCTCCCGCGCAGTCTGGGTTGTCTGTGGAATTCCGTTGACCTGCTTGAGCTCTCGTCGGCCGATGCTGGCAAGGACTGCCGCGACGACAGCCCACACGACGGCCACCACGAGGGCTGACCACGCGCGACCGATCTCGTTGCCGAGGCCCCACCAGAGGGTGATCGAGAGGAAGAGCAGGACGAAGTGGCCTGCCATGGCCGCCCCGCCGAGCATGCCCGCGCCCTTGCCCGCTCGGGTGGCGGACTGCCGCAGCTCTGCCTTGGCCAGCTCGGTCTCCTGACGGATCAGGGTGGAGAGGTCACGACTGATGTCGGCGAAGAGCTCGCCGACGTTGCTGAGCGAGCGCGGCGGCGACTCGTCGAGCCGTGGTTCCTGGCTCATGCCGGGAACGCATCCGGGTCGGCGATGGTCGTCGTGCCCCCGGTGCTGTGGCTGCCGGTGTAGGTGCCACGGTCGGTCCCGCTGGAGGGACGGGCATGGCCGACGGTGGGGTCGCCTCCGTAGGTAGCAGCAGCGTCGGTGTGCTCCTCGTGGGCCGACTGCTCCTGGTGGTCTGCCACGAGTCCCCGGCTCAGCCGTCCCCCGACCAGGCCGATGGCAGCCGCGGCGACGAGGAAGGTCCCGGGACGCTGGCGAGCGAACTGCTTGACCTCGGAGACGAGGGAGCCGGGGTCGCGCTGGTCGAGCCAGCCGGCCACGCTGTCCATGCGCTGGGCAGCCTGCTGGGCGAGGTCGCTCGCGACGCCCTGCTGCTCACTGCTGCGGGCCATGCCGGTCAGCTCCTGGCTCAGGGACCGCAGACCCTCGGCCACCCGCGTCTGCTGCTGCGCGCTCTGGTCGAGCAGCTGGCCACGGGTCTGCTGCCACAGCTCCTTGGCCTGCTGCCCGGTCTCCTGCACGACGTTCATGGCCTCGTCCTTGCCGACGTCGGCGACGTGCTTGGCGCCGTCCTTGGCCTGTTGTCCAGTGGTGCGGGCCTCCTCCTTCACGACGTCCGTGGTGCTGTCGTGCCCGGATGGGCGGTCCGCGGTGGCAGTCGTGCTGCCGCTGCCGGGCCGGTTGACCGGGCTGGCGACGGGGCTGTCGGTGCCGTGGCTGTCCGTGCCGTACGCGTCGGTGCCCGACGTGGAGGAGCCCGACGTGGGGGAGGTATCCACCGAGCCGAGCTCGCGGGTGGTCTCCTGGGGTGTGCTGGTGGTTCCGTAGATCTCGCTCATGTCCATTCCTGTCTGTCAACGAGTGCTGGACGGGCGGTCCGTGCGACCGCCGGTAAGAAGGGGTTGCCCCCGCCCTGACCTGCGCAAACGTCGAAAATGTCTGCTATCTGTCGGCGGCTGCCCCGGGCCTCAGGAGCCTGAGCAGCGTGCGGGCATCGTGTGGCGCGTGGCCACGCGCGTCGTTGTCGGAGTAGACGTGGACGTCCAGCCCCTGGTCCGCCCACCCGCGCACCCGATCTGCCCAGGTCTCCAGCGCCGCGCGGGAGTACCCACTGCGGTAGAGCTCGGTGTCACCGTGCAGGCGCACGTAGACCAGGTCGGCGGTGACGACGTCGAAGGTGGGCCACGTGCCGGCGCTGTCTGACTGAACCATGGCGATCCCGTTGCGCTGCAACAGGTCTCGTGCAGCTGGTGAGGAGAAGCTCTCATGACGAGGTTCGAGTGCGTGGCGGATCGGCGCACTGACGAGGGGTGTCGTCAGGACGCGGCCCTCGGCCAGCTTGGCGTCGTGCCTCCGCGCCAGCTCGGCCGCTGCCTCGGTCGTGTCGGGGAGCAGCGTGAAGAAGTCGCTGAGGAGCCGTTCGTCGAAGGGCAGACTCGCGGGCAGCTGCCAGAGGACGGGACCCAGCTTGGCGCCGAGGGCGAGCACGCCGGAGGCGAAGAAGTTGGCCAGCGCCGGCTGCACGCCGGCGAGGCGGCGCATGTGGGTGATGAACCGGCCACCCTTGACCGCGAAGACGAAGTCGTCCGGCACCTGCTGCGCCCAGGCGGCGTAGCTGCTCGGGCGTTGCAGCGAGTAGAAGGAGCCGTTGAGCTCGACCGCGTTGAGCTCGCTTGCCAGGTGTGCGAGCTCGTCACGCTGGCGCAGGCCCGACGGGTAGAAGTCACCGCGCCACGACGGGTAGCGCCAACCGGACGTGCCGATGCGGATGTCCCCTCCAGCAGGCGCCTCGACCGGTCGCCCCGGACCAGCGTCGGGTCGGGGCATCAGCTCAGGACGGATCGCCGATGCGGCCGATCGGGCTGTGCGGAGCCGCCTCTTCCAGCGTGCCGACGAGCTCCTCCAACGACTGGAACTCCCGTGTCCTGGGGGCCAGCGACAGGTGCCACAAGAGGTGGCTCGGAGCGTGCCGTCCGATCAGGGTGGCGGCGAGGTGGTCGTGGGTCCCTGGAAAGCATCGGGGTCTCAGGTAGGTGGCCAGCTCCTCCGCCCAGCTCGAGTCCTGGTGACTGGGGGAAGCGGTGGGGATGGTCATACGGGTCTCCTGGGATCGCGTCGGGCGCAGGCGGGTCGAGGGTGCTCACCTGACTGTTCCCCCAACCGCACCCCTCCAAACGCGCACCACCGAGCGACGCGCCACCCGTCCCGCGCTGTTGGAGCCGGGTGGCGCGCCTCACGCAGCCCCTACCCCCGCAACGGGAGCGGAAACAGAAGCGGGGCGGTCGCGATCGCTGGGGGAGCCGCACGACCTCCTCAGGCCCTGACTCGCCAGTGACCCGTGGACGGGTCCAGCTCCGCGAGGTGGCGTGCCTCGAACTCGGCCAGCCATCCCTCCATCGGGAACCAGCCCCACCGGTCGTGGAAAGTGTTCGCGTTGCGCACGATCGAGTGCACGTGCTGGACCGGTGGCACCTCGCTGCCGTGGTGCTGGTGGTATGCCGCGGCGCCGCCGACCCAGAGCAGCTCGCCGTGGGCGGCGGCGAGCCGCTGTCCGAAGTCGGTGTCCTCGGCCCCGTAGCCCGAGTACGCCTCGTCGAAGCCGCCCGTCGTCGTCCAGTCGCGGGCCGTCAGTGCGAACGACAGCGACCAGAACAGGCGCAGGTCCGCGCCCACCAGGACGGTGTCGGGCTCCGGCGCGGGACGCGCGGGATGCGGTTGCGCACGGTCCGCCAGGCCTGGCGCGCGGTAGTCGGACGGGTGGGCCACCGGCGGCAGGTACCGCACCTCGCCGCACGCGACGCTCGGCGTGGACCCGGCGCGCGACGCCAGCACGGCGGCATACCGCTGCACCAGGGACGGCTCCGGGATGCAGTCCACGTCGAGGAAGACCAGGACTTCGGCCCCGGCCCGCAGGGCCGCCTCGGCGCCGGCGTTGCGGGCCTCGGCGAGGGGCAGGTTGGTGGGATCCGCGGCCAGCTCCACCACCAGCGCGCCCGGGTGCTGCTCACCTGCCACCTCGGCGATGCCGGGGTCACCCATGGCGACGACGACGTAGGCGTCGGGCTGCTGGGTCTGGTGGCTCAGCCCCCACGCCTGGCCGCGGAGGTGCTCGTGGCGGCCGTGCGCGATGGTGACGACAGCGGTGCGTGGACTCTTCATCCGCGCACCCGAACGGGGAGACCGACGGTGTGCAGGTGGGCAGCAGCGTCCGCCGCGCCGTGACCCGTCGACCATCGGGCCCAGCCGTCTCCGCCCCGCTGCAGCGCGAGGTCGAGGAGCGCCGGCCAGGCGTCGCCGGCCGGCCAGGCTTCGCGGCCCACCGCGATCGAGTGCGCCTCGACCTGGCGCGCAGTCGCGACCTGTTCGTCGAAGGGACGTGGCTGCGCGACGACGACTGCCGGGCGTCGGGCGGCCGCCACCTCCGCCACGGCGTTCTGACCGGCGTGGGTGACGACGACGTCCGCCCGCTGGAGCTGCTCCCAGAGGGGCAGGTCGGCAGGGGTGCCGGGGGACCGCTCGACCCAGGTCCACGACGGCGTCGCAGCCCTGGCTGCGTCGAGCTGGGCGACGGTCGTGGTCCGCCCACCGGCACCCCAGAGCACCAGGACCGACCCGCCGGCGGGGTGGACGAGTGGGGGTTGCGGTCGAGGCGTCAGGTGGTCGAACTTCGAGATGCCGCCGACGAACCACGCCTTGGCCGTCCAGTCGCTCGGCCACGTGGAGTCGTGCGTGCCCTTCGGCCACGGCGCCAGCAACGCGTCCGCCGTGTCGTAGGCGAGGCGGTGGGCCCGGTCGCGCCGTGCGCCCGGCAGGGCCACCACGACGGTCGGCACGCCACACAGCCGCACGAGCAGCGCGACCTCGACCGATACGTCCACCACGACCGCTCGGGGCCGGTGCTCGCTGACCCAGGCGGTGATCTGGGCCGAGCGCCGGGCGAGTCCCGCGTGCCCGACCGGCACCCAGTGCAGGACGTCATGGGCCGTCGGGTCGCCGTGCCGGGCCAGCACCTCGGGGTCCGGGTCGTCGTCCCGCGCGAGCTGCGTCCAGCCCGACTCCCAGCCCTCGGGGGCCGGCGCGGAGCTGAGACCCCAGACGGGTTCGTCCATGGCGCCGGCGATGCTCTGCAGGCGGGTGAGGTGCCCCGCGCCCTGGTGGTGGGCGTAGTAGCCGATCACGCGGCCCGTCCGATGGTCGTGGTGAGCCGTTCGTAGTGGCCGAGGTAGGCGTCGACCATCGTGTCGAGCGAGCAGTGGGTCTCGGCGTGCTCGCGGCAGCGCCGTCGGTCAAGGGCGCACACGCCGTCCAGCGCGTCCGCGGCCGAGGCCACGTCGCCCGGCTCGACCAGCACCCCACACTCGGGTGCGACGAACTCGGGCAGCCCGCCTCGGCGGTATCCCGTGACCGGTGTCCCACACGCCAGGGACTCGGCCGCGACCAGTCCGTAGGGCTCGTCCCACTCGGGTGTCACGACGAGGGCTGCGCTGGAGCCGACCAGGTCGCGCAGCGCCGGCACGTCCAGGTGTCCCAGGTACTCGACGGTGGGTCCGAGCAGTGGTTCCACGGCCCACTGGAAGTATTCGAGGTCGCCCACCGGCCCGGCCAGCCGGATCCGGCGGTCGCTCGCCAGCGCGATGCGAATCGCTTCGTGTGGCGCCTTCTCCGGCACCACCCGGCCGACCCACGCCAGGTCGTCTCCGCCGGGTCCCGGGGTCCACACCGCGGTGTCGACGCCGTTGTGCACCACGGCGGCCGTGGTCACGTGCGACCACTGCTGCGCGGTGTGGTGGCTGACGGCCACGAACCGGGTGCGGCGCTGGTCCATCAGCCGGATGGCGGGTTCCAGCCACGGGGTGGGGGGAGTGTGCAGGGTGGTGAGCATCGGAGCAGCGCACGACTGGGCGAGGGCGAGCGGCAGGAAGTGCAGGCTGTTGTTGTGGATGATGTCGACGTCGGTGCGGTCCCGGAGCTCGAGCATCACCTGGAGATAGGCGTGGTGCTCGCGCAACCACGGTTCCGGCGGCATGGAGACGTCAGCACGTGCCTGCTCRCTGAGCTCGAGCGGGCGGGCCGTGAGCTCGCGGGCGTCGAGACCGGGATCGCTGCCCTGGCCCGCGAAGAGCGTCACGTCGACACCTCGCTCGCGCAGCCCCCTCACCAGGGCCCAGGTGAGCGACTCGAGGCCGCCCGCAAAGGGCTGGCGCAGGGGGTGACGGGCGGCGGCGAGGATCACGACGTGCACGCGAGCCTCCGGTCCAGGGCCGCCGCATAGACCTCTTCGTGGGCGCGGGCGAGCCGTCGACGTTCGGTATGCCGCGTGGTCAGTGACGCCCGCGGCGCGGTCCCGCCGGCCAGCCAGTTGCGATGGGCGGTACGCACGGCGGTGACGAGGGAGGACGTGCGCTCGGGACCGTCCGCGGCATACGTCAGGCAGGGACGCTGCTCGGCGTAGAAGCCGCAGTCCGGTGCAGCCACCCAGGTGCCCAGGTCGTACCCCGCCTCCAGCCAGCCCGAGTGGGTGCCGAACTGGTAGGGGAGCACGGACACGTCGAGGCCCTGCAGGTAGCCCCACAGCTCGTCGTCGCTGAAGTAGTCGTGCACCTGCAGCTCCAGCGCGCCCCGCTCCGACAACGTGGTGAGGCGGGCGGCGAAAGCCGGCTCGTGGCGCGGGAACCCCGCTGTCATGACGTCGGTGTGGGCGTCCACGCGGAGGCGGGCACCCGGCATCCGCGGCATGGCCTGGATCAGCGCGTCGATGAGGGGGAGGGGGTCCATGTTGGCGCGCAGGCTCTTGGCGTGCAGCCCGACCACGAACTCCTCCCGCGGTCCGCGAGGTCGCTGGAGCCACTCGTCCGGGACCACCTGCGGGTGGGGCAGGACGATCGCGTCGCGACCCCACCTGGCCCGGATCGTCGCCGCCGCACCGGGCGTGAGCGTGATCAGGGCGTCAGCCGCRCCCACGAGCACGCCGAGCTGCGCGTCGTGCAGCTCGGCCCGCTCGTGGTGGGGGTTGCGCAGGTCGTGCACGGTGAGCACGAGCGGTTTGTCGTGCCGGTGCAGGGCCTGGACGACGTCCCGCAGGTCGTCGGGCGACAGGGCGTCGAAGCCGAAGTGGACGTGCAGCACGTCGAAGTCGGCCGCGTGCTCGTCGACCCAGTGAGCGGTGAGCATGCGCGGTGGCCACCACGGGGAGTCCGGGGAGCTGTCGGAGGGCGGGTCGGGGAGGCGCGCCACGGTCGTGGTGTCGGGGGAGGGCGGCGACAGGTGCCGCACGTAGACGTGGCCGGACGGGACAGAGGCGACAACGAGGCTCAAGGCTGACCTTCGGAAAGGGGCGTCGAGCGCGCCGTGCGCGACCCGACTGGGCAGCTGGCGCATGGCTTGACCGGCTCTGGACTACTCAGGCCAAGGTAACCCTCGGCACCGACAATGGCGACCCGCAGGCCCCCTGGGTGGTTCAGTGCAACGTCGCGCGGTGGCTCTCGTTGATCTTCTCGGCCAGGGCCGCGAGCTTGGTGTTGGTGCGGCTCGAGGCGCTGCGCAGGATCTGGAAGGCCTCCTCGTCATCCACCTGGTGGGCCGCCATGAGCAGCCCGACCGCCTTGCCGATCTCCCGGTTGCTCTCGAGTCCCTTGCGCAGGTTCTCGGCCGTGGCCTGCCGCTCGGCAGCTGCGAGCGCGACCGAGGTGAACGCGGCCAGCACCGCGCCGACGCCCACCGACTCCTCGGTCAGGGCGCCGGGGGTGTCGGAGAAGACGTTGAACGCCGCGCGGCTGCCGAGTCCGTCCATGAGCTGGTAGCCGATCATCCCCCGCACCGAGGTGCGGTCGAGGGTCAGCTCCTTGAGGCGGGGCCACTTCGTCCCGTCGCTGATGTCGGGGTCGTGCTGCACGGAGTCCTGCTCGATGCTGTCGAGGCAGGGTCCTTCGTGGGCCTCGGACTCGAGGCGGTCCATCAGGCGAGCGACATCGTCGCTGGCCGCCTGGGTGCGCAGCTGCTCGTCGCCGTCGAGGGTGGAGATGCAGGCGTGGTCGGCACCCGGGATCACGTCCACGGCCATCTGGCAGATCGCTGGGAGGATCTCGTCGGGGCCGGTGCCCGCGTACACGAGCTTGGCGAGGGCCGCGAAGGCCTCCGTGGCCTCGTGCGGGATGGGGGTCTGCATGGGGTCAGTATCACCCGGATCACCCCCACCGGGTAGCGCGTCCTCCACCAGGTGAACGGGCAGCGTGGGCGCGCCGGTCATGCCCCTGCCCTCGCGGTCGACTCCGTCGTGCCGGCCCACCCGTTGGCCAGCCCGACGGAGAACTGGATCGGCTTGCACACTCCGCCGTTGGACTTCTCCGCCGAGCAGGCCGTCAGCCCCACGTGCAGGTCCATCTCGGCGCGGACGACGAACCGGTCTCCTGCCACGGACGTGGGTGGGTCGATGTGGAGCTCGCCGTCGGGCTCCGGCCAGACGTTCATGAAGATGTTGAGGGTGGTGCCGATCTCGTCGGGACGCACCCCGAAGGGGGCCAACCCCGCCGACAGGTTCTCCAGGCAGCTCGGGTGGTAGGCGCCCTCGAACTCCGGGTAGAGCAGGTCGAAGGTCTCCTGGCTGCACGGGGTGAGGAGGAAGTCGTGCCTGCCGCAGGTGTCCTCGACGACGGTCAGCATCGGGCGGCTGCGGTTGCTGTAGAGGGTGTGCCCCGTCGTGAGGAAGATCGTGTTGGCGTAGTCGATCGTCCTGCCGCTGGACAGCTTCTCGTCGTGGTCGTCAGCGGCGAAGCAGAAGAGGTCGCTGACCTGTCCCCCCTGCGGGTCGACCACCGTCAGCACCTGCCCTGCCCGGAGGAGGAAGCCGGTGCCGGTCTGGGGGGCCAAGGTCGTCCGGTCGTTCACGTGGGGGTCTCCTCGTCGTCGAAGCTGGCCGGCGCCTCCCAGTCCTCGGGCACGGACCGCCCGGAGTACTGCCGGGCCTCCGAGCTACGGCCGTGGTCGGCGACCATCGGGTTGAGCGACCCCTGCAGCTGGGTGTCGCGGCGCCTGATCGTGTCACGCATCCGCTCGAACCGGTCCGAGGCGCGGAGCTCCTCGAACTGCTCGTGCAGGTTGAACACCAGCGTGGGCAACGGGGTGCGGCGAGCGATGCGCGAGGCCCCGGGATGCAGGCCGACGACGAAGAACGCGGTCCCGCCGACGCTGAACGCGAAGTGGGGGTTGTCGGGGTCGTCCGACACCCGGGGGTCCCACGGCTGACGGTCGGCCTCGTGCAGCAGCTCCAGCTGACGCCACAGGAGCCTCTCGAACTCCGGCTCGTCCGCCACGTCCGCCCCGCGAAACACCGCGACGAGGGAGGCGAACCCGGCGGTGCGGTCGGTGTGGTCCGCGAAGTCGGTCAGCGCTCGGAGCAGGGTTCGCGTGCTCGCGTCCGTGGCCAGCTGTTCCAGGACCACGACAGTCGCCCGGTCGCGGTTGAACACCGACCGCGCCCCGAGGCAGGGGTAGTCGGGGTGCAGCACCATCGCCTCCAGGCCCTGGGCGATCTCACCCGGAGGGGTCTGGGCGTCATGGGAGAGGGCGAGGTCCTCGAGCAGGTCGGGCAGCTCGGGCAGCTCGGGCAGCTCTGGGACCTCGTCGGCGGGTTGGGCCACGTCTCAGGACACGACCGCGTCGACGGCCTTCTTGAGCGCGCTGGGCTGGGCCGGGCTGCGTGGGGCCGTGCGCTTGGCCTCGAGCAACCGCGCGCCGAGGTCCTGGAGCTGGTTGCGTCCCAGCCCGTCGCGCACCTTCGGGAACCAGTCCTGCTCCTCCTCGTCCATGTGGTGCCGCACGCTCTCGATGAGGACGGTCGTCTTGGCCTCGAACCGCTCGTCACCCGGCTTCAGCGCGGCGAGCTCCATCACGAGCACGTCGGCCACGTGGTGCTCCTCGTACGACTCGAGCACGTCGTCCTCCAGCTGGGGCAGCAGGCGGCGCACCTCGGGGTACATCACCTCGTTCTCGATGTACGTGTGGACGGTGAGGAGCTCGATGACCTTCTTGACGATGGCCCCCTTGCGGGCGGGCGTGGTGCTCGCCTTCTCGAACTCGCGGAAGAGGGCGCGGACCTCTTTGTGGTCGTCGCGGAGGATGACGATGGCATCGGTGGACACAGGAGCTCCTGGCGTCGAGGGCCCGGCACGAGGGTGTTTCGCGCCGGTGTTCCTGCGTCCTACCCCGCCGTCACCGTGGCAAACCACGCCGGTCTGGTCTGGGCGACACGGGTTTCCTGAGCAGGCCCCGCCGCGATCAGGCCCCTCCGACGCCGTGGGCCTCCCCGACGGGACCCTGCGGGCCGTGTTCCAGGAGGAGCAGGTCGGCCATCGAGGCCGCCACCCCCACGAGCGCAGCGCCCATCGCCGCCTTGCCCACGAGCCCCATCTCGGCATGGCCGCGGCCGAAACCCGAGGAGTAGTAGAGCGTCAGGAGGAGCGCGAAGCCGCTCGACGCCATGATCACTCCCGGCACCCGCCGCTGGACACCCGATCGAGCGAGCGAGGCGCCGAGGAGCACGAGCCCGCAGCACACGGCCGTGTGTGACTGCAGCAGTCCCTGGAGCAGGGCGGTGACGCCCGCCCACCCGAGCCAGGCACCCGGGGCGAGGCCCTGGGCCAGCTGGTACCCGAGGACGGCCGTGCCGAGGAACACGAAGGTCGCCACGTCGAGCAGGGCGCCGACTGGCGACGGCAGGGCGATCTCACGGGCGTGCACGAACCAGTAGCCGAAGAAGCAGAGGCCTCCTACTGCGCCCGACGCCGGCGTGGCGCGTCGCAGGACGGCGAGCAGGCCGGAGCTTCCCATGGCCCGAACGTACGACGACACCTCGTCCGTGAGATCGTCCGATTTGCGTAGTCCGGGACGAGTCCCGGGGGCGTCCGGTCTCCCCGAGGGGTGACATGGCTGCTGCACCGACCGCTGCGGTACCGTGTGACCCATGGCACGGTCGCTGCTTCTTCCCGAGCCGCGTTGACGACCAGGACGCCGGTCCACGTCACCGCGGCCAACCCCTCCTGCGTGAGGGGTTCTTCTGTGTAACGGCCCAGTTCGTGCACGGCACTGTTGCGCAGGACGACCAGGGACGGCACGACCAACCGACGTGAGGATGAGATGAGCGAGACGCCGCACCGCTACACCGCAGAGCTGGCCCAGCAGATCGAGCTGGCCTGGCAGGACCGTTGKCAGGAGGAGGGCACCTTCCACGCGCCCAACCCCGCCGGTCCGTGGGCCGAGCCGGAGAAGGTTGCCGGTCGCGAGAAGCTGCTCGTCCTCGACATGTTCCCCTACCCGAGCGGCGCCGGGCTCCACGTCGGACACCCGCTGGGCTACATCGCGACCGACGTCTTCGCGCGCTACCACCGGATGACCGGCAAGAACGTGCTGCACTGCCTGGGCTACGACGCCTTCGGCCTGCCGGCCGAGCAGTATGCCGTGCAGACCGGGCAGCACCCGCGCAAGACGACCGAGGACAACATGGTCGTGATGAAGCGCCAGCTGCGCAGGCTGGGGTTGGGCCACGACGACCGGCGCACCATCGCCACCATCGACCCGGGCTACTACAAGTGGACGCAGTGGATCTTCACCCAGATCTACAACGCCTGGTACGACCCGGAGGCCGTGCGGCCCGACGGTGGCGTGGGCCGTGCCCGCCCGATCGCCGAGCTGGTCGCGCAGTTCGAGTCCGGGGCCCGGCCCACGCCCGACGGTCGCGACTGGTCTGCCCTGTCGCCGGCCGAGCGGTCCGAGGTCCTCGACGACCTGCGGCTCGCCTACACGTCACAGGCTCCGGTCAACTGGGCTCCCGGTCTGGGCACGGTGCTGTCCAACGAGGAGGTCACCAACGACGGACGCTCCGAGCGCGGCAACTTCCCGGTCTTCAAGACCAACCTGCGGCAGTGGATGATGCGCATCACCTCGTATGCCGACCGGCTGGCTGACGACCTCGACCGCGTCGACTGGCCGGAAAAGGTGAAGGCCATGCAGCGCAACTGGATCGGGCGCAGCCAGGGGGCGCGGGTCTCCTTCGCCGTGGACGGCACGGAGCAGCCGATCGAGGTCTTCACGACCCGACCCGACACGCTGTTCGGGGCCACCTTCATGGTGCTGGCGCCCGAGCACCCGCTGGTCGACGTCATCGTGCCGGAAGGCGGGTGGGCGCCCGACACCAACCCGGCGTGGACCGGTGGCGAGGCGACGCCGGGAGCCGCGGTCGCGGCATACCGGCTCGCGGCCTCGCGCAAGAGCGAGGTGGAGCGGCAGACCGAGGGCAAGGACAAGACCGGTGTGTCCACCGGCGCCTGGGCGACGAATCCCGTGAACGGACAACGAATCCCGGTGTTCATCGCCGACTACGTGCTGATGGGGTACGGCACCGGCGCCATCATGGCCGTGCCCGGTCAGGACCACCGCGACTGGGAGTTCGCCGAGCAGTTCGGGCTGCCGATCGTGCGGACGGTGCAGCCCTCCGAGGGGCACCCGGACGACGAGCCGTTCACCGGTGAGGGGCCGGCGATCAACTCCGCCAACGACGAGGTGTCGCTGGACGGGATGGGGGTGGCGGAGGCCAAGGCCGCCATCATCGAGTGGCTGTCGGACAAGGGTTTCGGCCAGCCGACGGTGAGCTACAAGCTGCGTGACTGGTTGTTCAGCCGCCAGCGCTACTGGGGCGAGCCGTTCCCCATCGTGTTCGACGAGGACGGCGTGAGCCACGCGGTGCCCGACTCGATGCTGCCCGTCGAGCTCCCCGACGTGCCGGACTACTCTCCCAAGACCTTCGAGCCCGACGACGCGAGCAGCCAGCCCGAGCCGCCGCTGGGTCGCGTCGAGGAGTGGGTCAACGTCGAGCTCGACCTGGGTGACGGCCGGGGCGTGCGCAAGTACCGCCGCGAGACCAACACGATGCCCAACTGGGCCGGGTCGTGCTGGTACTACCTGCGCTACCTGGACCCCGCCAACGACGCGGCCTTCGTCGACCCCGAGAACGAGGCCTACTGGATGGGCCCGCAGTCGACCCCGGTGGCCACCGCTCCTGAGGGGGTGGTCGACCCCGGTGGCGTCGACCTGTACATCGGTGGCGTCGAGCACGCGGTGCTGCACCTGCTCTACGCGCGCTTCTGGCACAAGGTGCTGCACGACCTGGGCCACCTGAGCAGCGACGAGCCGTTCCGCAAGTACTTCTCGCAGGGCTACATCCAGGCCGCGGCCTACCGCGACGACCGCGGCCAGCCGGTCGAGGCGTCCGAGGTCGTCGAGGTGACCGACCACGACAGCGGCGAGACCACCTACACGTGGAACGGCCAGCCGGTCACCCGTGAGTACGGCAAGATCGGCAAGTCGCTCAAGAACGTCGTCAGCCCCGACGAGATGTTCGAGCAGTACGGCGCCGACACGCTGCGGGTCTACGAGATGTCGATGGGCCCCCTGGAGCTGAGCAAGCCCTGGGAGACGCGTGCGGTCGTGGGCGCCCAGCGGTTCCTGCAGCGGTTGTGGCGCAACGTGGTCGACGAGGAGACCGGCGAGCTGCGCATCGTCGACGCGCCGCTGGACGACGCCACCGCCAGGATCCTGCACCGCACCATCGACGCGGTCTCGAAGGACTTCCCGACGCTGGGGTTCAACACCGCCATCGCCCGGCTGATCGAGCTGAACAACGCGCTGACCAAGCTCGACGCCGTGCCGCGGGAGGCCGCCGAGAAGCTGGTGGTCATGGTCGCGCCGCTGGCACCGCACATCGCCGAGGAGCTGTGGCAGCGACTGGGGCACCCCGAGTCGATCACCTTCGAGTCGTTCCCGGTGGCCGACCCGGCGCTGCTGGTGGAGGACACGGTGACCTGCGTCGTGCAGATCAAGGGCAAGGTGCGTGACCGCCTCGAGGTGCCGGCCGACATCAGCGAGGACGCCCTGCGCGAGCAGGTGCTGGCGCTGCCCAAGGTCGTCGCCGCGACCGAGGCGGGGATCCGCACCGTCATCGTGCGGGCCCCCAAGCTGGTCAACGTCGTCCCCCTCTGACGAGCTCCCTCGGCACGGCACGGCACCGATAGCCTGCGCAGGTGAGCGTCGCGATCGTCACTGACTCCACGGCATACCTGCCGGGCTCGGTCGTCGACGCCCACTCGATCCAGGTCGTGCCCTTGCACGTGGTCGTGGGCGGCACCGAGTTCAGCGAGGGCGTGGACATCACCACCGCGGAGGTCGCTGCGGCACTGCGGTCGTTCAAGCCCGTCTCCACGTCGCGGCCCTCACCGCAGGCGTTCCTCGACGCCTACGAGAAGGCCGCGGCCGGGGGAGCAGACGGGATCGTCTCGGTGCACATCTCCGCCGACATGTCGTCGACGGTCGAGTCCGCGCACCTCGCCGCGCAACAGTCGCCGGTGCCGGTCATGGTGGTCGACTCCCGTTCGCTGGGCATGGCGATGGGGTATGCCGTGCTGTCGGCTGCCGAGCTGGCCGAACGGGGCGGCTCGCTGGAAGACGTTGCAGCGCATGCTCGCTCGCGGGCCGAGGCGTCGACCGTGGTGTTCTACGTCGACACGCTCGAGCACCTGCGGCGCGGCGGACGCATCGGCTCGGCGTCGGCCTTCCTCGGCTCCGCCCTGGCCATCAAGCCCATCCTGGGGCTCGTCGACGGGCACATCAGGCCGCTGGAGAAGGTGCGCACGTCGTCGCGGGCCCTGGCCAGGCTCGAGGAGCTGGCACTGTCGGCGGTCGAGAAGGCGGGAGTGGCGGTCGACATCGCGGTCCACCACCTCGACTCGCAGTCGCGGGCTGACGACCTCGCGGCCAGGCTGACCACACGACTCGAGGCGCTCCCGCACGGCGGCGACGTGCGCGTCGTCGAGCTCGGTGCGGTCGTCGGCGCCCACGTGGGTCCGGGCACCATCGCGGTCGCCGTCTCGCCACGGCCCCAGCCATGACCGCTGTCGCGGACCTCTCGGCCGGCGACCTGGTCGAGGCGGCGCTGGCCTCAGTGGCAGCGTTCGTCATCGGGGCGGTGAACCCCGCGACGATCCTCGCGACGCTCCTCGGCAAGGACCTGCGCCATTCCGGGTCGGGCAACCCCGGTGCCACGAACGCGGGTCGGGTGCTGGGTACCCGTTGGGGAGTGGTCGTGGGGGTCCTCGACGTCCTCAAGGGGCTGGTCCCCGTGCTCGTCGCGCACCAGCTTTTCGGCACGCTGACGGCTCTGTGCGTCGGGCTGGCCGTGGTGCTCGGTCACATCTGGTCGCCCTTCCTGCGCGGGCAGGGTGGCAAGGGGGTCGCGACCTCGCTGGGCGCGATCCTCGCGGTGCAACCGTGGTTCGGGCTCGGGATGCTCGTCGTGTTCGCCGTGCTCGTCTGGCGCACCCGCTGGGTGGCGGGCGCCTCGGTGTCGGCGTGCCTCCTGCTGCTCCTCCTCGGCGTGCTCACGTGGGTGCGCTGGGTGCCCTTCGGCACGCGGGAGACCGGGGTCTGGTGCGTGCTCCTCGCCCTCGTGGTCATCTATCGGCACCGGCGCAACATCGAGCTCTGGGTCTCCGCGCGACGCGACGCCTCGTCCACAGGCTGAGGCTCCGGGTGGGGTCGTCCACAGGCCGCCGTCGACGTCCTGTCGAGGGGTGGCCGGGTTTCCTAGCGTGCCCGTATGCCGTCCCGTCGCCGATCGTCCGAGCCCTCCGCCCGCGTCCGGGCACTGCTGGAGTCCGTTGACAGCCGACGTGCTGCCGGGGCCGGTGCGGTGGTCGGTGCGGCGGGGGTCGGTGCGGCGGCCGCCTCGGCTGCGTCCGCCCCGCGGGCAGCAGGGGTGGTGCCGTGGCTGCCTGAGCGAGGCTGGGTCGAGACCCCGGCCGCGCCGAGCCGCCCGCAGCGGGGCGCCGGGGACGTGCGGCGACCTCGTCTACCGCTGGGGCGTCGAGCGGCCGGAGGCGAGTGGCGCTACGGCGAGGTGAGTCCTCCGGCCGGCGCCCCCGGGTCTCAGGGGCGTTCCCAGGGGCATTCCCAGGGGCGTGGGCAGCGGGCGGGCAGACACCGACGACCGACTCCTCCGAGGTCTCGTTTCCTCACGGTTCCTGAGTCACTGCGCGGCGCTCGGCTCAGCGGGCCACGGGCCGCGGCAGCGGGACTGGTGCTGGTGGTCCTGGTCGCCGCGCTGGCCTTCGGGGTGCGGGTCGCCTGGGCGAAGGCAGCCAGCACGCCCCAGGTGGTGGCTCCGTCGGCGACCGGGTCGGCGCTCAGCGCCCGGTCGACGGGCAGTGTCTTCGCGTCGTCGAGCACGGCGTCGGGGGGAGGCGGACCCCCCGGGGCTGCGACTGTCACCGTGCACGTGGTGGGTCAGGTCCTGCGGCCGGGAGTGTTCACCCTGCCTGCTGGTTCGAGGGTGGGCGACGTCGTGACCCGGGCCGGCGTGAAGAAGGGCGCGGACCTGGCGGCCATCAACCTCGCTCGACCGCTGGTCGACGGAGAACAGATCCACGTGCCCATGCCGGGCGAGGCGCTCGCTGGCGGGGCGGGAGGGCCCGGTTCCGCCGGGACCGGTGTAGCTGGGACCGGTGTCAGTGGGACTGTCGGCGCTGGGACTGGCGGCGCTGGAGCCGCGGGAGGGGGAGCGGGTGCCTCCGGCGGACGGGTGGACCTCAACTCGGCGACGGCAGCACAGCTCGAGGAGCTGCCGGGTGTCGGACCGGTGCTGGCGCAACGCATCATCGACTGGCGCACCGAGCACGGGCGGTTCGCCTCGGTCGACGAGCTGGGTGAGGTGAGCGGCATCGGGGAGAAGATCTTCGCGGAGCTCCAGCCCAGGGTGACGGTGTGACCCGGCGCCGGGCGGCGGACGACGACACGATCCCCGCGCACCTGCTCGACCTGCGGCTCCTGGTTCCTGCGCTCCTGGCCTGGGCTGTCTGCGCAGCCACCCTCGGGCAACGACCGTGGGTGCTGGCTTCGCTCGCCGGGTCCTGCCTCGCCGTGGCCGTGGTCGTGCTCTGGTCGGCACCACTGGCACGCTTGACGCCGTTCGACCGGGGGGACGCCCCGACGGCCCTCGTGCTGGCAGCCGTTGCGTTCGTGCTGGCCTCGTCCGCGGGCCACGGCGCGCTGCGGGAGGCCGGCCCGGTGCGGGCCCTGGCGGGCCAGCACGCCATGGTCCAGCTCACGGGGGTCGTCAGCAAGGACCCCGTCGTCGTCGGTGGTCGGCGCCTGGACGGCGCGACCGTGAGGCTGACCCTCCGGGTGCAAGAGGTCACCGGTCGGGGGAAGCGCGCCCAGGTGTCCACTCCCGTGCTCGTCATCGGCGACGCGTCATGGGAGCGGGTGCGCTGGCACGAGCGGGTCACGGTGAAGGGCACCCTGCTGGAGTCCGGGCCGGGCGACGACGTCGTGGCCGTCCTGAGGCCGCGCGGCGCACCCCGGCCCGTCTCGCCGCCGGGAGTCGTCGCCCGCGCCGCCGAGCACCTGCGCGCAGGTCTGCGTGACGCGGCAGCGACCCTGCCCCCGGATGCGAGGGGGCTGCTCCCCGCCCTGGTGATCGGGGACACCAGTCGTACCCCGCCCGACCTGACCGACGCGATGCTCGCCACCGGCATGACCCACCTCTCGGCCGTCTCGGGCAGCAACGTGGCCATCGTCCTGGCGTTCGCGCTCGGCGGATCGGCACTGTTCGGCGTCGGTCGGCGCTGGCGGCCGGTGGTCGCGGTCGTAGTCCTCGCGGGCTTCGTCGTCCTCGCCCGTCCCGAGCCGAGCGTCGTGCGGGCCGCGGCGATGGGGACCATCGGGCTGGTCGGGCTGAGCCGCTCCAGGCGGGCGGCCGGCATCCCGGTGCTCTCGGCGGCAGTGATCGTGCTCCTCGTGGTCGACCCCTGGCTGAGCCGCTCCTACGGCTTCGCGCTCTCGACCCTCGCCACGCTCGGCCTGCTGCTCTTCACTCGCACGTGGGGCGACGCAGTCGGTCGGAGGCTGCCACGACCGATCAGGTCGTGGGGGCCGTCGATCGCGATCCCCGTGGCGGCCCAGGCCATGTGCGCTCCGGTGGTAGTGCTCCTCCAGGGTTCGGTCTCCGTCGTCGGGATCCTCGCCAACCTGCTGGCAGCGCCACTGGTCGCGCCCGCCACCGTGGCGGGTGTCTCGGCGGCGGGCCTCGCACCGTTCTGGCCGTTCGGCGCCCGCCTGCTGTGCTGGGTCGGGGCGCTCCCGGCGCTCGGCATCGCCGCGGTGGCGCGCACGTGCGCGACCATCCCGGGTGGCACGGTGCCCTGGCCGGATGGCGCCTGGGGAGCGGTGCTGCTCACCCTCATCACCCTCCTGCTGCTCCTGAGCGGCCGGTGGTGGGCGGCCCGGGTGCGCCTCCACCCGGTGCTCGCGGCGGGGGTAGTTCTGCTGGCGATCGCCGCCACGGTGCCGACCTCGGCGGTCACTTGGCCGCCCGATGGGTGGCGGTTCGTGGCGTGCGACGTGGGGCAGGGAGACGCGTTGGTCCTCGCGACCACCCCGGGCCACGCGGTGCTGGTCGACGCCGGTCCCGAGCCCGCGAGCGTGAACGCCTGCCTGCGACGGCTCGGCGTGCGGGTGCTCGACGCCGTGGTCCTCAGCCATTTCCACGCCGACCACGTCGACGGGCTTCCCGGCGTCCTGTCCGGCCGCGAGGTGCACGAGATCCTCGCCACCCCGGTGCGCGAACCGGCCTACCAGTGGTCGCAGGTGCAGGCGCAGGCCCGGGCCCGCGGCATACCGATCCGTGACGTCGTCGCGGGCGACCACCTGAGCTGGCCCGGGGTGACCGCCGACGCCTGGTGGCCCGCTCGCCGCATTGCCGCGGGTTCGGTGCCCAACAACGCCAGCGTCGTCCTCGCCGTGCGTGCGGGCCCGGTCGACCTGCTCCTGCTCGGCGACGTCGAACGCGAGGCGGCTCATGCGCTGCTGCTACAGCTGCGCCGCGACCCGGCGATGGCTGCGCAGTCGGCTGGGTTCGACGTGGTCAAGGTGGCCCACCACGGGTCGGGCAACCTCGACGAGGACCTCATGGCTGAGGTGCGCGCACCCGTCGGGGTGATCAGGGTGGGGAAGGACAACGACTACGGACACCCCTCACCCAAGGCGCTGGAAGTGTTGCGCCGCAACGGGTATGCCGTGCTGCGCACCGACCAGCGCGGCGACGTGGCGGTCGTCGCCGTGGATGACGACGTCGGCGTCACCTGGCGCCGGCGCTGAGGGCGCGTCCGTGCGGAAGGCGCAGGTCCGCCGTACCGGAACACCGCGCAGGACGTGCCGGGCAGCAACGCCTAGCGGGTCAGGAGCTGGCGAGGACCCGGGGCTTGGCCTTGGCGGCCTCGACGAGCGCGTCGATGGTGGCCTGCACGGCCGGGACGCGCTGGAGGTCGGCGGTGGTGACGACGCTGACGGACCTGCGCGAGGCGGGGTTGATCGGCAGCGTGACGACGTCGTGGTGGTGGGCAGTGCGCAGGATGAGGTCGGGGATCAGGGCGACCCCGAGTCCTTCGGCCACCAGGCCGAGCACCGCGACGTAGTCCTCGGTCTCGAAGCCGACGTGGGGGGAGAAGCCGGCGTTCGCGCACATCTGGAGCAGGTGCCCGCGACAGCGGGGACACCCGGCGATCCAGTTCTCCTGGGCGAGCGCAGACAGCTCGACCATCTCCTCCGTCGCCAGCGGGTGCGCGCGGGGGAGCGCGAGGCGCACCTCGTCGTCGAGCAGCTTGTGGGTGACGAAGAGGTCCATGTCCTCCTCGCCGCGGCCGACGTCGGTGCCCTCGTAGGCGAACGCGACCGCGAGGTCGCATTCGCCGGCCTTCAGCGCGGCCAGCGACTCAGGGGGCTCGGCCTCGGTGAAGGTGACCTGCACGTCGGGGAACCGCTGCTTGACCAGCGCCAGGGCCCGGGGCACGAGCGTGGCGGAGCTCGACGGGAAGGCCATCAGCCGCACGCGCCCGGCCCGCAAGCCGGCGATCGCGGCGACCTCCTCCTCGGCCGCGTCGAGGGCCGCCAGCACCGCGACCGCGTGCCGCGCCAGCACCTGACCGGCTTCGGTGAGGCGGACGTTGCGCCCGACCCGCTCGACGAGCACGGTGCCGGTGCGCTGCTCCAGGCGGCGGACCATCTGCGAGATGGCCGGCTGGGAGTAGCCGAGGGCGAGGGCGGCGCCGGTGAAGCTGCCTTCGTCGGAGATGGCCTTCATGACACGGAGACCTGCGGCGTCGATCATGGACAAAGCATAACGGCTTGTTATCAAGATCGTTAGTTCTTGAGTGGATCGTGATGGGTGTGGCTGTCCTCGTCGCCGCACCGGTCGACGGGCAGGTGTCACCCGGCTCTGCTTTCATCGACCACGATGAAGCCCGAGCAGACCTCCACCACCCATGCCACCGAGGGCGACCCCCTCGGTCCCGACGACCCGGCTCCAGCAGGGGCACGCGTCGAGCACCCCGCGTCGGCGGCCGGACGACGTGGTGCGGCCCTGTGCCTGTCCGGTGGCGGTTACCGTGCCGCGCTCTTCCACCTCGGGGCGGTCCGACGGCTCAACGAGCTGGGCGTGCTGGCCCAGCTCGCCACCGTGAGCGGCGTCTCGGGTGGGTCGATCGTCGCCAACCTCCTCGCCGACCCCGGGCTGGAGTTCCCCACCCGTGACGGAGCACCTCGGGCAGGGGCCGGGGTCGTCGTCGGCGGTTTCGAGGAGCTCGTCGCCGCGCCGCTGGCCAGGCTGACCTCGCGCAACATCCGCACCCCGGCGCTGCTGTCGAGGGCCAAGCCGTGGAAGTGGTTCGCCCGCGACGCTGCCATCCGGGCCCTGGCCGACGAGCTCGCAGAGGTGGTGCCGTGGTGGTCGAAGCCGCTGCGCGRCAACGCCGTCGCCGGTCCCGCGGTCATCACCGGCGCCACGGAGATCGGGTACGGCGTCGACTGGGTGTTCGAGGACCCCACGGCCCACCGGCCCCACGGCCGGGTCGGCGACTACCGCCTCGGGTATGCCGCGCCCCCCACCTCCCTGCGGATGGCCGACGTCGTCGCGGCGTCGTGCGCCTTCCCACCGTTCTTCGCGCCGATGGTGCTGGACGGTGAGGCCCTGCACCTCACCGGTGGGCACCAGGGGCTGGAGTCCGACGAGGAACGTGCCTCGATCGTGCGCCGCATCCGGCTCACCGACGGTGGGGTGTACGACAACCTGGGGCTCGAACCGGTCTGGAAACGGCACGCCACCGTGCTGGTCAGCGACGGCGGCGGCGTGTTCCGGGCCCGCACCGAACGCACCGTCCTCGGCCGCACGCTGCGCATCCTCGGCATCGCCACCAACGGCGGCCAGTCGGTGCGGAGCCGGTGGCTGCAGGCGAGCTACGCCCGCGGGGTCCTGCACGGCACGTCGTGGGCGCTCGACACGGTGGTCGACGGGTGCTACCCCCGCCAGACCACCGAGCTGATCAACGCGGTCCGCACCGACCTCGACGCGTTCAGCACCGCGGAGCAGCACGTCCTCGAGCGCCACGGCTACCTCATCGCCGACGCCCAGGTGAGGACCCACTGTCCGGAGCTGGTCACCCGTGACGTCCCCCCGGATCCTCCGCACCCCGAGGTGGCCGACCCGGCGGTCGCGTCTGCCGCCCTGGCCGACTCCGCCAAGCGCCGCCTCCTGGGTCGGTCCTGACCGCTCGAGACCGGTCCGGCGCGCCGACGTACCCTTGCACCGTGAGCACGACCAGCCCCGCGAGCACGACGAGCGCCGTAACGAGGACAGCCCCGTGACCAGGACAGCCCCGTGACCAGTCCTGCCCTGCCGGGCGCCGAGCGCGATGCTGACGCCACCACGAGGCAGGACGCACGGCTCGACGCCGTGGCAGCTCTCTTCGAACGCGGCAACGTTCTTGTGCTCACCGGCGCGGGCATCTCCACCGACTCGGGGATCCCCGACTACCGCGGCCCGGACGGCACCCGCCGCGTCACGCCCATGCAGTACTCCGAGTTCCTCGGGTCGTCGCAGGCCAGACAGCGCTACTGGGCCCGCAGCTACGTCGGCTGGCAGCGCTTCAACCTGGCCAGGCCGAACGCCGGTCACGACGCCGTCGCCCGCCTCCAGCAGCGTGGCCTGGTCGGGCCGGTCATCACCCAGAACGTCGACGGCCTGCACCAACAAGCCGGCGCCACCGACGTGGAGGAGCTGCACGGCTCGCTGGCCCGGGTCGTCTGCCTGACGTGTGGCGACCGGTCCTCCCGGTGGGACCTCGACGACCGCATGCGTGCGGCCAACCCCACCTACACGGTGACCAGCGACGAGATCCGGCCCGACGGTGACATCGTCCTCAACGAGCTCGACGTCGACGCCTTCCGCACCCCGCTCTGTCTCGTCTGCGGGCACGACACCCTCAAGCCCGATGTCGTCTTCTTCGGTGAGTCGGTGCCGAAACCGTTGGTGGAGAAGTGTTTCCGGCTCACCGAGGAGGCCAGCGCGCTCGTCGTGCTGGGGTCGAGCCTCAAAGTCATGAGCGGCTACCGCTTCGTCCGGCGTGCGGCCGCCCTCGACATCCCGGTCGCGATCATCACCCGTGGGCCCACCCGTGGAGACGCAGAGGCCTCGGTGCAGGTCGACGCGCCGCTGGCCCCGACCCTCACGGCACTGCTCACCCGGTTGGCCGCCTAGCCACGAGCACGACGTCGATGGCATCGCCGTCCTCGGTGGGGCGCACGTACTCCTCGCACCGCTCGATGCCCAGGTCGCCCGCGGCCTCGCGCAGCTGGTCGGGGGTGTGCAGGAGGGCCGGGTCGGACGGGCCGCCGACGCCTTCGGTGAGGTTGCGCAGGCCGTGACCGACCACCACGAGCGCGCCACCCGGTGCCAGCCAGCCCCGGGTCCGCGAGATGACGTCGGACGGCAGGTGCAGGTAGGACACCAGCACCAGGTCGTAGAGCACGTGCGGTGCCGGGTGCCACGACCGGGCATCGGCGACGACCCAGTCGACCCGCAGGCCGCGGCGGGTCGACTCCTTCTCGCCCTTGGCGAGCCCGACCGACGAGAAGTCGACGGCCGTCACCCGCCAGCCCAGCGCGGCGAGCCACACGGCGTGGCGCCCCTCACCGGCCCCGAGGTCGAGGGCCCGACCCGGTGACCAGTCGCCCACGATCCGCTCCACCTCGGCATTCGGGGTCGCGCTCCAGACGTGCTCGTGCGCGGCATACCGCTCGTCCCAGAGGGCCTGGCGGTCCGTGGGGGTGCCGCGGTCCGGGTCCGGCAGGTCGGGCCGATCGGTCGATCCGTGCCGGTCGGAGTGCTGGTGGCCGTCGCTCATCCCCCTAGCATCGCCGATATGAGCAGCCCCGTCCCTGCCGAGCACCCCCCAACCGTCGTGCGCGACGCGGTATCGGCCGATCTGCCGGCGATGGCCGCCATCTACGACGAGCAGGTGCGCACCTCGCTGGCGACCTTCGACACCGAGCCGCGCGGCGCGGCATACCTCGGCGAGAAGCTCGCGGCCGTCGGCGACGGCAACATCGTGCTGGTCGCCTGCACGGCGGAGGGCGAGCTGCTCGGCTACGCCTTCTCCGGCCCGTTCCGCCCGCGGCCCGCCTACGCGGGCTCCAAGGAGGTGTCGGTCTACCTCGCGGAGTCGGCGCGTGGTCGCGGGCTCGCCCGCCCCCTGTATGCCGCGCTGCTGGCCCGGCTCGACGCCGCACCCGGGGTGCACACCCAGGTGGCGGTGATCGCGTTGCCGAACGACGCGAGCGTGGCCCTGCACGTGGCGTGCGGGTTCGAACGCGTGGGGATCCTGCGAGAGGTGGGGCACAAGTTCGGTCGTTACGTCGATACGGCGTGGTACCAACGGATGAGCCCGCCGCATTAGGGCTGGCGTGTCGCGCCGCCTCTTGGCACCCTCGGAACTGCACCCCTGTCGCAGGCTGTGGAGGTTCGGAGATGGGCGCCATCGGAGCTGGGCCGTTCGAGAACGACGACGCGCTGGACTTCCTCGACGAGCTCGAGGAAGCGGAGCAGGAGGCGCGACGCACCAAGGTCGAGAAGGCGCTCGTGCGGGTGGTGCGCGCGTCGGGGTACATCGAGGCACCGACCATGTCGGAGGCGGTTGCGGCCGCCGCCGTGGTGGCCGCCTGTGACGACTTCGAGTCCGTGGTCGGGGAGCGGAACGTGCCGCGCTGGCTCGACGAGGACCCCATCGAGGTCGACGAGCGCCTCGAGGAGCTGGCGACCCAGGCCTTGCACCGCGCGCTGAAGTCCGACGACAACGAGCTGTGGGAGCTCTGGGCCGACGGGGATGGCGGGGAGCGGTTCGCCACCAAGGTCACCCACCTGCTCGACGCCCTGGGTGACTGAGCCGACCTGATCCGACCCGGCGCCCCATGCCGGACACGCGCCGGACACGCGTGTGCCGCGGCACGCCCGAGGCGCGCCGCGGCACACGGTGCAGCCGGCACCTGAGGGTCGAGGTCAGATGCGGCGCAACACCGCGGTGACCTTGCCGAGGATGGTGGCGTGGTCTCCGTCGATGGGGTCGAACGCGGCGTTGTGCGGCATCAGCCACACCTTGCCGTCCTTGCGCTTGAAGGTCTTCACGGTGGCCTCGTTGTCGAGCATCGCAGCGACGATGTCACCGTTGTCCGCGCTGGGCTGCTGCCGCACGACGACCCAGTCGCCGTCGCAGATCGCGGCCTCGATCATCGAGTCACCGACGACCTGCAGGAGGAAGAGCTGGCCCTCGCCGACGATCTGGCGGGGGAGCGGGAACACGTCCTCGACGGTCTCCTCGGCCAGGATCGGCACGCCCGCCGCGATGCGACCGAGCACTGGCACGTAGGAGGCCTCCGGCCGCTGGTCGTTGACGCCGGTCTCGTCGTAGGTGGCGGTCTCGTCCTCGACGCTCGCGCCGCCGCGGTAGCCCCGCATGTCGGCGGGGGAGTCGGGAGAGACGACCTCGATGGCCCGCGGCCGGTTGGGGTCACGGCGCAGGAAGCCCTTGCGCTCCAGGGTGGACAGCTGGTGGGCGACGGAGCTGGGGGAGGTGAGCCCCACGGCCTCGCCGATCTCCCGCAGGCTCGGGGGGTAGCCGCGCCGGTCCACCGAGTTGCGGATCACCTCGAGCACCCGCCGCTGCCGGACGGTGAGCCCGTCACCGCGATCGCGGTCGGGCAGTTCCTTGACGTTGTCGTCGCTCATGCCGCTTCCTCACTTGAGCAGGTACAGGGACGGGTGCAGGTGCCGGTGGTGCAGGTGTTGGTGCAGGTCAGGTGCCGTGTGGCGCACGGTCCAGAGGGTGTGACGGGTGCGTTGTCAGTGGCCTCTGATGTGCTTGGGGCATGAACACAGCGTATGGCCTTCGAACGTCTGTGCCAAACATGTGTTCGACGCGTGTCTTGATCCGTTCGAACATGCGTGCTAGAAATCACCTAGGCAGTTGTTCGCACACCCGTTCGACCAACTCGACAGACCACGCGGTTCACGCCGCGCCACTGAACGCCACGATGGAGGACCAGATGAGTGCAGCAGTCGCTTGGGACGTCGCCCCCGCTCCGGTGCGGGTTCCCGTTCGCCCGGCTCGACCGCAGCTGGTCTCGGTCCCCACCGGGGCAGCCGTGGCCGCGCTGCCGACCCGCCCGCTGCGCATCACCCGCACCGGCCGGCTGGCCCTCACCCTCACCGTCGTCGTGGCTGCGGTCGCCCTGGCGGTCGCCCTCTTCTCCGGAGGCGCGTCCGCCACCGTGATCGACCACTCGACCACGGTCCGGTCCGGCCAGACCCTCTCCGAGATCGCGACCCAGCAGCTCCCGCAGCTGTCGATGGCCGAGGCCGTCGCCCAGATCCAGATCGCCAACGACCTGACCGGCAGCGACATCCACGCAGGTCAGACCCTGCTGATCCCCGCGGTGGGGTGACGTCCGCCCAGCGAGTGAGGGTCGGTCCCTCCGTGGGATCCGGTAACTACTTGGGCACCGTGCCGAGCTGGCGCTCGACATAGGGCGCGAGCAGGGTGGCGTACTCGATGCTCAGGTGCGACATGTCGCGGTAGACGATGACGTTGCCGATCCGGCCAAAGCAGTTTTTGGCGTCGCAGAACTGTGGCGTCAGGTCGATCACGGTGACCTTCGGGTTGGCCAAGGACCGTGCCGTCGAGAACTCGAGGTCCTCAGGGAGCGCATCTGCCCGGGGTACTTCGCAGTCGCTCGCGCCGTCACGTGACTGCGCGATGCAGGTGGGGATGTTGCGCCCTCCCGTCGACGGGACGTCGCGGATCACGTGGATCCGCTTCCCGGCGTCGATGAACTGCTTCCAGACCGCCTTGTAACCATCAGGGCCGGGGTCACCCAGGTTGCCGCCCGGAGCGTTCGTCCATGCGTAGTCGCTGCTGAACGAGGTCACGAAGACGTCGGTGATCTGGCGGTTGGCCAACACCTCTCGGGTGGCTGCCCGGTTGAATTCCTCGCAGGCCAGCTGACGGTCGTCCGCCGTTTCCTTGGCGAGCACCCGTCGGGCCGTGGTCGCGGGGCAGGACCCCTTCGTCGCCGCGATGACGTCCCACCCCAGTTGCTTGCCCAGCGCGTCCATCAGCGGGGTGAGCGCGCCGGCATGGGAGTCGCCGAGCAGCGCCACCGTGCGCTGCGGATTCTTCTGTTCGCCGAGGTGGCAGGTCTTGAGCGCCGAGGCGGCCAGCGTTTGCTGGCAGCGGGCGAAGATGTCGTTCTTGAGCTGTTGCGCCACCACCTCCGGCGGCACCACGAGGTCGCCGTCACCCGCGACGCTGCGACACCCGTTCGCAGGGTCCAGCGCCGCCGGCCCGAGGCACGTGGCCCCTGCAGCGAGCTGGGCGTCCGCGGCCGCGGCCGCCGTGGCCTCGCGGTGCTGCAGCTCGGCATTGATGCCAACGGTGGACGTGACCAGGACGAGCATGCCGGCAGCGGCGAAGGCGAAGGCCCGCCAGGGTGCCGCGGCGAGCAGGGGCCGCGTGCGCAGCGGGTCCTCGACGAAGGTCTTGCTGAGCCACGCCAGGACGACCGTGACCGCGAGGAGCGCGAGCTTCTCGTGCCAGTTCAGGCGGTGGCCGGTGGCGTAGGGGGTCAGGACGATCAACGGCCAGTGGATCAGGTAGATCGAGTAGGAGATGTCACCGATGAAGCGTGCGGGTCGCAGCGAGAGCCACCAGCCGGCCGTGCTGGCGGCCCCGCGTCCGGCGAGGATGATCGCGACCGTGCCCAGCACCGGCACGAGGGCGATCCACCCCGGGAAGGCGCTGCGTTCGGTGTAGGCGAACCCCGACGCCACGACGGCGACGACTCCGAGCCACCCGAGCACCTGCGCCTTGCGTCCCGTGATGGCCATCGTGACCAGTCCCGTGATCGCGCCCGCGGCGAACTCCCAGGTGCGGGTGAAGGTGCTCATGTAGGCAAATGGCTGGTCCTGCGCAGTGCTGATCGTCGACCACACGAGCGAGCCTGCCGCCAGCACGGCGAGCCCACCCATGAGGATGCGTCGCTGCTGGTCCGAGGTCGCCGGGGCGCCAGCCGCGCTGCGCCGCCGCACCCACCGCTGCAACGCGAGCAGGCCGACGATGAGCAGCGGCCAGACCGCGTAGAACTGCTCCTCGACCGACAGCGACCAGTAGTGCTGGGCCACGGTCGGGACGTTGTCGAGGGCCATGTAGTCGACCGAGTCGAACGCCAGGGCCCAGTTCTGGACGTAGAGGGCGCTGGCCCCCAGCTGCCGCGCGGAGGGCTGCCACACGGTGGCCGGGGCCCACAGCAGCACGCCGACGGCAGACAGGGCGAGCACGAGCAGCGACGCGGGCAGCAGTCGCCGGATGCGTCGGGCCCAGAAGCGGGTGACCCGCAGGGTGCCGGTCTGCGCGATCTCGCGGTAGATGTGGGAGGTGATGAGGTAGCCGGAGATCACGAAGAACACGTCGACGCCGACGTACCCGCCGCTCAGGCGCAGCGGCCACAGGTGGAAGAGCACTACGAGGCCGACGGCGACAGCACGCAGTCCTTGGATCTCGGGCCGGTAGGCGTCACTCCTGCCCGCGCTGGGAGCAGGCGGGGTGGGTGCTGCGGAGGGCTGGGTCCGGGGGAGGTACTGGGTGGCGCTCGACGACGAAGAGGGCGGCTGGCTCGTGCTCATGTGGGCCACGACTTTAGCAGCGGGTCACCGCTCGGCCCGCCTCGCGCGCCGTGCCGGGTGACCCATCTCACCGGCCCACAGATGGGGCGTTCCCTCGTTCTCGACGTAGGACAGGTCGCGTCCCAGGAAGCCGGCGAGCCGTTGCGCGGCGGCCCGCACCTGCGCTCGCCCCTGCGTCGTGACGCCGGGGGCGAGTCGCGTCTCCACCTCGACCACCTCGGATCGCACCGTCCGCTTCCAGAGCCCGACGTTCTCGGCGTCGAGCACGACCCAGGCCCAGAACGGGTCGGTGTGCGCGGCATACGGGTGGTGGGGCGCGGACGGGAACCTCACCTGCGGATAGCTGAGCACCACCTCGTCATAGGTGGGGAAGAGGTATGCCGCCGGGGCGGCTGGGCTGCGCCGACGCACCTGCGCCGGGTCGAACCAGTGCGGGAGGCCGTCGACCTCCACCTCCTCGAGCTCGTCGCCGATCTCGGCCAACGCGGTCTTGGTGTCGGCGATCGTCAGGGTCGCCCAGCGGGTGAAGTCCTTGATGGTGGTCGGCCCGTGGCCGGCCACGAAGCGCCGGACGAGCTCGACCACGGCCTCCTCGCGGGTGCGCGTCGGGGTCGGCGGCACGACCTCGTCGACGAGTGCGTAGGAGTGGTGCACGCCCTTCATCGGCCCCGAGCAGACCAGACCCCTCAGCTCGGCGACCAGGAGCAGGTGACCGAGCTGCTCACCCGGCTTGATGGGGGAGCGGCGAGTGGTGAACTCGTCGTTGAGCTCGGGTCGGGTGCGAAAGCTCTTGTCGCGCAGCAGCTCGGTCAGCAGGCTCAAGCCGCCATCGAGTCGGCGTGGGTCGTCGAGCCCGAGCTGTCGGTGTCGGCCGGCCATGCCCGACAGCACCCGGCGCGAGGTGAGGTCGAGGATCCAGCGCAGGTCCTCGGGCGCGACGAAGTGCCAGGTCGGGCGCAGGATGTGGGTGCGCAGGAAGGCGCCGGAGTCGAACTCCCGATGCACCGCGGCATACGTGTCCTTGCGGGTGCGCAGCCCCAGCGAGAAGAAGGCGTGGTCGCGCTCCTGGCTCTGCACGCAGGTGAGCAGGCGCACCGCGTCGACGGCCCGCGGCAGGGGAGCGGACGACAGCCGCTGCGTCGCGAGGCGCTGGGCGAGGACGCGGGAGGAGTCCATGCCGTCATCCTCTCGAAGACCGCCGACAGGTGCGCGACCATGGGGAGATGGAGCAGACCACGACCGTCGAGATCGCCGCACCGCCCGAGCGCGTGTGGGAGGTGATGGCCGATGTGGAGCGCTGGTCGGAGTGGACCGACACGGTCACCTGGGTGCGTCGGCTCGACGAGGGGCCCCTGCGGGCCGGCTCGCGGGCGAAGATCAACCAGCCGAAGCTGCCGGAGACGGACTACGTCGTGACCGAGCTCGAGCCGGGGCGAGGGTTCACGTGGGTGGCCACCCGACCCGGGATGCTGACCACCGCGCGGCACACCATCGAGCCCGTGGCGGGAGGCGGCTGCCGGGTGCGGCTGACGGTCGAACAGGCGGGCTGGCTCGGCTCGCTGATGGGGCGGTTCTACCGCGGGCTCACCGACCGCTACCTCGCCACCGAGGCGGCCGGCCTGAAGGCGTGGTGCGAAGGGCACCGATGAGTTCGGTCGGGCCCCAGGGTCGGTATGGCTGACAAGCACGTCACGCACGAGCAAGCCAGCGACGAGGAGGCAGCGATGACCAAGGTGTGCGCGAGCATCACGACATCGGTGGACGGCTACATCACCGGACCTGATGACCGCCCCGGCCAAGGGCTCGGCGAGGGCGGCGAGCGGCTGCACTACTGGGTCTTCGGGGGCCCGTGGTCCTACGCCACCGAGGCACGCTCCGAGCCCGGAGCCGGCCTCGGTGCGGTCGAGCAGGAGTGGATGGACGCCGCCCTCGCGAGGCTCGGCGCCTGCGTCGCGGGCCGGAACATGTATGAGGCGGCCGGCCACTGGGGTGACGAGAACCCGTGGGACGTCCCGACCTTCATCGTCACCCACCGGCCGCAGGAGCAGCCGGAGGGCGACGAGTTCATCTTCGTCGACGGCGTGGTCGAGGCCATCGAACAGGCCAGGGCCGTCGCGGGTGACAAGGACGTCAGCCTGGGTGGCGGCGCAGACATCATCCGCCAGGCGCTGGCCGCCGGACTGGTCGACGAGCTGAGCATCATCGTGGCCCCGGTGATCCTCGGCCGCGGCAAGCTGCTGTTCGAGGGGTTCGACCACGACATCGAGCTCACCCCCAAGGGCGTCCGGCAGTCACCGCTGGCGACCTTCATCGACTACGAGGTCGCCAAGCCCTGACCGCCCACCCGCCCCACTCCTGGCCACCGGTGTGGCACGGGGGTGGGGAAAGCGGCTCCTGTGCGACATCGGTGGCCACGAGTGCGCGGTCGGTGGGCGCTGCCTACCTCAGGTCGCGCCGCATCACGAGCCGCGGCAGCTTGCTGGCCACGGCGTGCGTCGTGCCGACGACCGTGAAGCCGTTCCGCTCGAACATCGCCCGCGTCCCGACGAACGCCATGGTGAGGTCCATCCGCGAGTCACCGGGGTCGACCGGGTGGGCCTCGACGGCGGGCGCGCCGTTCGCCGCGGCATACGCCACGGCTCCGTCGATGAGGTGGGCGGTGACGCCGCGCCTGCGGAAGCCGGACCGCACCACGACGCAGACGATGCTCCAGACCGGCAGGTCGTCGACGGGCCGCATCAGCTTCGACTGCGCGAGCCGGGGGATCTCCGAGCGCGGGCCGATGTTGCACCAGCCGACCGGGTGGCCGTCGAGGTAGGTGACGACGCCGGGCGGGTGCTCGCGCTCGCAGAGGGCCCGCATGGCCCTCTCGCGGGCGTGCGGTCCGGTGCCGCCGAGCTCGGTGATCTCCTTGGCCTGGAGGCGGTGCGACAGGCACCAGCAGTGCGTCGGTCGACGGTTCCTGTTGATGACGTCGGCGAAGTCCTCGAACCGGTCGGGCGTCACCGGGTGCGTCTCCCAGCTCGGCTCAGTGGCGCTCATGGCCCCACCTTGGCAGCCCTTCCGGACACCCGCTGTCCGGTATGCCGCGTGGCCACCTCTCGACGCACCTCGCCACCGCGCCGGTCGCGAGCCTGCCGTCAGCCGACCCGGGCCATCGCCGGGTCGTCGTCACCGCCGTGGGGCTCCTCAGCGCTCGCGTCAGGGCGTGCCACCGACTCGGTGGCGACCGTCTCGCCGGCCACCGTCTCGTCGACGACCGTCTCGTCGACGACCGTCTCGCCGGCACCCGCGTCGTCGTCGCCGACTCCGTCCGCACCCCTGTCGTTGGCGTCCACGTCGCCGGCGCCCACGGGGGACTCGGGCACCCGGCTGGCGGCCGCGACCTTGCGCCGCCTCCGGCGCCGGACCAGCAGCGCCACCCCCGCGCCCAGGAGCAGCACCACGACGATGATGCCGCCGCCGATCCGGGTCGACCAGGTGCTGCGCGACGCGGCCGAGTCGAGCGCCCGGTCTGCCGCCTTGGCGTCACCCTTGACGATGGCCGCGCGGGCGTCCGCCAGCGGCTCGGTGGGACTGAGCACCAGTTGTCCCAACCGCGCGAGGGGGTTGGGGGAGGCATGGTCGTCCCGCAGCTGCACGTACCGTCCGGCTCCCGTGGTGAAAGCCGCGAGCTGGGCGGCGACGGCGGGGTACTCGGCCACCTCGTCGGCCCCTTCGTACGCATGGCGGACCGCATCGACGGAGAGTCCCGATCGGCTTGAGGCCTGTTGTGCCGCAACGGCTTTCGCCGCGAGGTCCCCAGTGCGCGCCAGCTCGCGCTGGGCACTGGTGAAGTCCCAGTCGTACATCGCGGCCCGCACCCCGCGCGGCTGCGCCCACGCACCGTCGGCGCTGTCGTGGGCGGCATACGTGGTGCGGGTCGCGGCGCGCTGGGCGATCGCGGCGGCGTCGTCCTTGCCCACGACCCACTGGGTCATCAGCGCCTTGGTCGAGCGGTTGCCGCCCGCGACCTCGAAGGCGTCGTAGGCCTGCTTCCACGTGGTGGGGTGCGTGGCCACGCTCCGGTCGCCGGGGGTGTCGTAGATGGAGTGGCTCGAGGTGAGCATGCGGACGACGTCGGTCCGCTTCGAGGCGGCGCTGCCGGCCATCAGGAAGTGGACGGCGCGCCACGACGCGGGGTAGCCGTACTCCTCGGCGGCGGTCGCCCTGGACGAGTCGTAGAGCCACGCGTTGAGCTTGAAGGCGCCCTTCTGGGTCGGGCGGACGACGGGGTGGGTGGTGTCCTTGGCCTTGAGCGCCGCGGTGGCCTGGGTGGCCAGCTCCTGGGCGAGGCCCTCGACGAGCCAGCGCTCGTCGAGGTGGTCGGTGTCGGCCCAGGCATGGGCTAGCTCGTGGGCGAGCAGCGAGTGGTCGAGGGTCTCGTTCACCGTGATGCCGGTCTTCGTGTACTGGCCGTCCCAGCCGTACACCTGCGCGCTGTAGTCCTCGGTGATGGTCGTGCCCGCGTCGGGCCAGGGCTGGCCGGTGAGCTTCTCGAGCGCGTGGACCGTCGTGGGCAGCCGGTCGCTGACGAACTTCTCCCAGACCTTGTCGCCGGGGAAGGCCTGCACGGTGAACGTCGCCTTGTCGACGGCGACCTTGCGCGTCGTGGCCTGGGAGATGTCGCGCATCGACAGCCCGGCCGCCAGCCCGCCGCTGCCGCCTCCGGAGATGGTGGCGATGCGGGTGTCACCGTGGGTGACCTCGGTGTAGGTCTCGCCGAGGTCGAGGGTCATCCACCGCGGTGACTCGATGTCGATCGTGGCCTTGCCCGCGTCGCCCGGTGAGTAGGCGTCGATGGCGACGTAGCCCGGGCCGACCCGGCCAGTGGTCTTCGACCGGGGAGGAGCCCCCTTGACGATGTAGGTCACCGTGATGGTGCGCGTCTGCCCGTACAGCAGCTGGCTGGGGAAGGAGATCTCTGCGAACGTGAAGCCGGCGCGGGTCGAGACGTGGGTCGACAGGGTGTCACCCCGCGACGTGGCCTTCAGCCCGGTCGCGCCGTTCGGCAGCCACAGCGCATAGCCGCTCCAGTACGTGTAGCGGCCACCGGAGGACGGCACTTTGTTCGTCACCGTCACGGTCGTCGTCACGCGCACGGGGGCGCCGTCGTCCGAGACGACGTAGCGGGTGTGTCCCTTCTCGGCCAGCCCGCTGTCGGCGGCGGCCGGGGTCGCGCAGACCATTGCCGCGGTGCCGCCGACGACCGCCGATGCGAGCACAGCGGCGCCGACTCTGCCCCCGAGATTCATGCGCGAGATTATGACCCGCGGAGGCGGGGGAGTGGGGCGAAATCAGGCGAACTGACCTCGGGCCGTTGGTCGGTCGCGTGGGCAGCCGTGAAACGGGCCGAGTGAGCGCCAACCCCCCTCTTCGACGCCTGCCATGAGTCGGCTGGCGCTCACTCAGGTCTGGGTCAGCGGGCCAGGTAGCCGCCGTCGATGGGGTAGTAGGTGCCGGTCGCGAACGACGCGCCGTCGCTGGCGAGCCAGGCCACCAGCTCGGCGACCTCCTCGGGCTCGCCGATGCGCTGCAGCGCGTGCTGCGTGGCGAGGAAGTCGAGCACCGACTGGTCGAGGTGCTGGTCGAGCAGGGGAGTCCGGATGAACCCGGGGCCGACCGCGTTGATGCGGATGCCGTCTGCGGCGTGCTCCCACGCGGCAGCCTGGGTCATCCCCACGACGCCGTGCTTGGCCGCCGTGTAGGCGCTCGCCGTCGCGAAGCCGACCGCACCGAGGATCGAGGCCATGTTGATGATCGACCCGCCACGGCCGCCGGCCTTCATGGCGCGGATCGCGGCCCGCTGGGTGAAGAACACACCGTCGAGGTTGATGCCGATCACCTTGTGCCAGGCCTCGTCGGTGTAGTCGCCACTGGCCAGGGCCTCGCCGCCGATGCCGGCGTTGCAGACCGCGACGTTGACGTGCCCGAGGTGGGTGACGGCGTCGTCCATGGCGCGGTCGACCGCTGCCGAGTCGCTGACGTCGACGACGGCGCTGTGCACCTTGCACTCGAAGGCGTCGAGCTCCTTGACGACGACGTCCAGCGCACCCTGGTCGAGGTCCCAGATCGAGATGTCGGCTCCCGAGCGCGCGAGGGTGTGGGCGCAGGACCGGCCGATGCCGGAGGCGCCGCCGGTGATGACGGCAACCTTCCCGCCGAGTCCGTAGTTGTTCATGGTGTTCCTTCCTGAGGGTTCCGTGAGGGTGCCTCCACCCTCGGCCGCCCCCAGGCGCGCGAGTAGGGTCCAAGGGCCCGGTATCGCATCGGCGCAGGTCAGCAGTGGTACCGATCAGGAGGCTCACGTGCTCGAGGCAGGGTTCTGGGGGTTCGTCGGTGGGTTCGCGCTGCTCATCGGCGCGGCGGCGGGGATCTGGCTCCCGACGTCGAAGCGCGTCATCGGCTGGGTCATGGCGATCGGCTCCGGCGTGCTGGTCAGCGCGCTCACCTTCGAGCTGGCCGGTGAGGCCTACGACAAGGCCGGGGGAGTCTCGACCGTGCTCGGGCTGCTGGCGGGGTCGGTGGTGTTCTTCCTCGGCGACTGGTGGATCGACAGCCGCGGTGGCCACCGTCGCAAGAGCCCGAGCGGTCCACAGGCGGGGGCGGCTGGGTCCGCGCTCGCGCTCGGCGCGCTGCTCGACGGCATACCGGAGTCTGCGGCGATCGGCGTGAGCACGATCGGCGGTGGAGGTGTGGGCATCGCGGTCGTGGCCGCGGTGTTCCTCTCGAACATCCCCGAGGGTCTGTCGTCGTCGGCAGGGATGCGGTCGGCCGGGCACACCGCCCGCTTCATCATGGGCATGTGGCTGGCGGTCGCGGCAGCCTCGACCGTGGCCGCCGCGCTCGGCCGGGTGCTGCTCGACGGGGCCGACCCGACCGTCGTCGCCACCATCCAGGCGTTCGCCGCCGGCGCCATCCTCACGATGCTCGCCGACACGATGGTGCCCGAGGCCGTGGAGCACGCGGGACGCCTCGTGGGGCTGCTCACCGTGGTCGGGTTCAGCGCCGCGTTCCTGCTCTCCATGGCCTGAGCTCGCCTGCCGGGCCCCGCTGCCCGTCGGTGGGCCGGTTTCCGGCCGTGTGCCTGCGGATGAGGTCAGTGAGTGCCATCCTCGGGGGAGACGATGTCCCGTGGTGACGTGTCCCCGATGGGGGTGGCCGATGCTCGTGGTGCTGCAGGTGGCGTACGTCGCCGCGGGGCTGGTGCTCGTCGCCCACGCGATCCTCCAGGTCGACCTGCTGCGGGCGGCCCGGCGGGCGTCGGTCCGGACACCCGGGTCGGCGAGCCTGCGGGACGCGCCGTTCGTGGTCGTGCAGCTGCCGGTCTTCAACGAGCCCGCGGTCGTCGTGCGGCTGCTCGACGCGGTGGCGGCGATCGACTACCCGCCGGGTCGGTGGCGGGTGCAGGTGCTCGACGACTCCACCGACGAGACGCCGAGCCTCGTGCAGGACTGGCTCACGGAGACCGCGGCGTCGCGGACGGTGCCCGTCGAGCACCTGCGTCGTCCCGATCGTCAGGGCTTCAAGGCGGGAGCGCTGGCGGCAGCCTTGGAGAGGTCCGAGGATGCCGACTTCGTGGCGGTCCTCGACGCGGATTTCGTTCCGGGACAAGACTTCCTGCGCGCCGCCCTCGCTGACGTCACGCCAGAGGTTGCCGTCATCCAAGGCCGGTGGGCCCACCTCAACGCCGATGAGTCATGGGTGACCCGAGCCCAGGCAGCCATGCTGGACAACCACTTCCGCGTGGAGCAGGCCGGCCGGCTGGCGCTCGGTGCCTTCGGTGCGTTCAACGGCTCCGGTGGACTGATCCGGGTCGCGGCGCTCACCGAGGTGGGTGGGTGGAGCTCGGCGTCACTCACCGAGGACTTTGACCTCAGCCTGCGTCTCCAGCTGGCCGGGTGGCGAGTGCGGTATGCCGGCTCGCTCGCCCTTCCCGCCGAGCTGCCGAGCAGCCCGAGCGCGCTGCGCATCCAGCAGCACCGCTGGATGCGCGGGGTCGCGCAGAACACCCGTGGCTTCCTGCCGTCGGTGCTGCGCGCCGGCCAGCCCTGGCGGCAACGAGCGCACGCGCTCGGCCAGGTGGCGGAGACGGCCACCTTCGTGGCGCTCGCGACCGAGGTGGTGCTGGCACCGGTCATGGCCGCGGCGGCCGCACCGGGGTGCTCAGCGGTGGTCGCCGCCAACGTCCCGATGGCCCTCACCTTCGCCTTGCTGGTGCCGGTCTACGGCTACTCGGGCCACGAACCGGGAGAGGGCCCCACGGCCCTGGGGCGGTTGCGGAGGTTCGGCGAGTTCGTCCTCCTCTCGGGGGGACTCACGCTCCACAACGCGGTGGCCGTGGTCGCTGGGTGGCTGCAGGTACCGTCCGGTTTCGAGCGGACGCCCAAGGCCGGCTCGCCGCGGCCCTCGGCGGCCACCGGGCCGGAGCCCTCGCGGTCAGAGCCGGCCGACCAGCCGGGGGTGACGCTTCGGCCAGCAGCGGGGCGACTGCGTCCCCGGACCCTGGCCGAGGCCGGTCTGGGCCTCGTCGTCGTGGCCGGCTGCCTCGGGGTGGTGGTCCGCGAGCCCGGCCACGCGGCATACCTGTGGCCGGTGCTGGCGTGGGCCGCGGGCGCCGGCTCGCTTGCGCTCACTTCCCCCCGGAAGGGTGGAGAACCGGCCCGTCTCATCCATTTGCATCATGCGCGCCCGCGTGGGGTCCAGTCACACTAAACGGAGGCAGACGACCCGTACCAAAGGGGAACGACATGTCGACGCTCTTCAACTTCGTCACCGTCCGCAACCCGCGCACCCCGACCAAGGACGAGATCGGGAGCGGCTTCATCCGCTACGACGAGAACGTCGATGCCACGCTCATGAAAGCCGCGGTCACGGCCCGGGCCAAAGGCAACAGCACGGTGCGCCGGGAGCTGCTGAAGGCCCAGAGCCAGCCCGGGGTGTGGGCGGACGAGTCGGCCATGACCGCCGACCTGCCGGCCCTGACCGCCTTCGCCCACTGGCTCTCGCACCACGCCGACACACTCACGTGGAACCAGCTTGCCAAGCAGCGCAAGGCTTTCGAGGTCGCCGTGGGCACGGAGGTGCTCGCCTCGCTGTGGGACAACCTTGCAGTGCTGACGTATGCCGGGGGGTCACCGGACGTGCGCGAACTCGTCGTCTGGGCGCTGCGCGCCAGCCACCTGCTGGCGTGGGACGGCAAGACCGACGACGACGACCTCGCCCGGCGCATGGCCCTGGCCACCCCGCTCTTCCCGACCGCGTTGCACGGCCCGACGCCCTTGGAGAAGGTCGTCGACGAGGCACCGGAGCCGGGGGCAGGAGACGGCGAGGGTGGCGCGCGCGCAGGAGCCGGGGCTGGCCCGCAGGCCACGGTGCGGTTGCGCAACCTCGAGGACGCCCACGCCGAGCTCACCCGACACCTCGCGGACGCCCGCGACGAGGTGAGGTCGCGCAGCGTCACCCCTCCCTACGTGCCGGTGATCGGGCCCGGCGGGTGCGCCGAGGAGCCACCGCCCGAGTCCCGGGAGCCGGTCGCACCCGAGCGGTTTACCTTGTCGAAGGACCACCTCGACTCGCTGTCGGAGGGCGCCCGTGCGGTGTTCGACGAGCTCGGGATCACGGAGGGTCAGGGGCTGACCGCTGCACTGTCCAAGATCGTCGGCGAGGCCGAGGTGGTGGGCGCGCAGGTCGCCCAGGCCGGCGCCGCAGGACAACGCGTGACGCAGGTCGGGGGCGCGTTCCTGGTGCAGGCGATGACCTCGCGCGACGCCGGGGCGGACCGTGAGACGCGCCAGATGATGGACCAGCGGACGATGCACGCCTACGCCACCTTCTGGGGTGACAAGTACGGCACGAGCGACGCCCCGGAGGACAAGCGCTGTCGGGTGCGCCCGTTGGGGATCGGTGACTTCCGCAGGGTCGAGCAACGGATCTGCTGCAACGTGCCCGGCGAGGTGGCCCACATCGAGAACGTCATGGAGGGCGAGACCAAGGAGCGCACGACCGAGCACAAAACCACCGTCGAGACCTTCACGTCGACCATCTCTGAGGAGGAGCGGACGACCGAGCGCGACAGCCAGACGACCGACCGCTTCGAGATGGAGAAGGAGGTCAACCGCGCGATGGAGGCCGACCTGTCCGTCGACATCGGGGTCAACGTCGCCGCGCAGTACGGGCCGGTGAAGATCACCGCCGACACCAAGTTCGCGACGTCGCTGTCCACCAAGGAGTCCGACAAGCAGGCCACGCGCTACGCCAAAGAGGTCACCGACAAGACGCTGGAGCGGGTCGTCACCAAGGTCCGCGAGGAGCGGTCGACCCGCACCATCGAGGAGTTCACCGAGACCAACCTGCACCGCTTGCAGGCCGTCGACCACCACGTCGTGGGGCTGTACCGCTGGGTGGAGAAGAAGTACGAGGCCAAGGTCGTCAACTACGGCAAGCGGCTGATGTTCGAGTTCCTCGTCCCCGAGCCGGCGGCGTTCCACCTCTACGCCATGACCGAGAACGCCACCGACGCTACCGCCGGGCTGGTCAAGCCGATCGACCCGCGCTCTCAGGACACGGTCGCTGCGTTCAGCCGTCCGCCGATCACGTCGCACAACGACATCACCGAGGCCAACTACGCCTTCTGGGCCGCGACCTACGACGCGGTCGTCGAGCCGCCACCGGCGCTGCGGGTGACGACGAGCAAGTCGTACAGCCGGGCCGACATGGACCAGAACGTGCAGTTCGCCGACTCCAAGACCGACCTGGCGATGCCGGCCGGGTTCGAGGCCGACCGCTTCAACGCGTTCTTCGGGCTGCACTCCGAGACGCACGACGGCGGACCCAACTGGGTCACCATCGCCGTGGGTCGCCAGTCGCGGTTCGCCACGACCGGGGCGGGCTTCAGCGGCTTCCTCAACGGCGAGGACGACGTCGTGCCGGTGACCGTGATGGGCCGGACCCGGATGTACGGCATCAACGTCGAGGTCGAGTGCACGCGCACCGCGCGCTCGGTGGTGCAGTGGCAGCAGAAGACCTACCGCGCCATCCTCGACGGGTATGCCGCGAAGCTGGGTGCGTACAACACCGCCCTCGCGGAGGCGAAGTCGCAGGCGGGCGTCCAGATCCGGGGCAGCAACCCGCTGTTCAACCGGCAGACCGAGAGCGAGGAGCTCGAGAAGGGCTGCCTGCGGCTGCTCACCAGCTGCACCCACCTGCCCTCCGACGCGGTGCAGCCGGGGGAGTTCGGCTACCCCGAGTTCGACTGCTGCCAGGCGCTGCGGGACGGCTCGATCGTGCAGTTCTTCGAGCAGCTCTTCGAGTGGCGGCTGATGACCTACGCCTTCTACCCCTACTTCTGGGGTCGGAAGAAGAACTGGGTCGAGATCTACCACGTGGACGACGTCGACCCGTTGTTCATGTCGTTCCTCAAGGCCGGGTTCGCCCGCGTCGTCGTGCCGGTGCGTCCGGGCTACGAGGGTGCGGCGCTGCGCTACCTCGCCGACGGCACGATCTGGGACGGCGGGAGCGCGCCGGGGATCGACGACCCGATGTACGTGGCCATCGAGAACGACCTCAAGGAGCCGGTCAGCACGGTCGACCCCTCGATCGAGCCGTGGGAGATCACCGTGCCGACCAGCCTGACCGTGCTGCAGTGCGAGTCGGGCTGCGTGCCCGGGACGGGTCTGCCGTGCCCCTGCCAGGACGAGGCTGCCGGCCACGACGGGGACCACGACGACCACGTAGACAATGGCTGACCTGACCGATGGGCGACATCTCGACGCACGCGGAGATCACCGAGCACGTCGCGTCGGAGGCCGCCGCCAGCATCCCGCCGACCGCGATCCCGGTTGACGACTACACCTACGTCGAGCTGGGCAACTTCCTCACCGACGTGTCGCAGTTCCGCGACCCGGTCGCGTTCCACGCGGCGCGCGACAAGGCGCACGCCCGGGCGCTCGCGCAGTCGGGACTGACCGACACCTTCGGGGGCAAGGAGTGGGTGAAGGAGGTCTTCGGCCAGCACTCCGGTCCGGTGCACGGTGCCCTCCCGGAGATGTTCCGGATGCTCATGCAGGCGTTCGCGCACGAGCTGTTCGACGACGACGGCCTGCCCCGCCTGGGCGGTGCCCTCGGGCTGCTGCCCGGTGGGGCGAGGCCGGCCCTCATCCCGGCCCACGGCATACCCCCGGCACGGGTGGACGCTGTGCTGGCCGCGCACTACACGCAGTACTTCCCCCACGAGCACCTCGACTTCCCGCCAACCCGCGACCTGGTGCACCACCGCACGGTGCGAATCTTCATGCGGCAGAGCCGTGGCTTGATCGGCTACCTCGAGTGGTTCCTGCAGTACATCTCGGAGGAGCTGAGCAAGCTCGAGTTCGACTGGGTCACCGCACGGGCCGGGCCGTTCCCGGCAGACCGGCGGCAGGACTTCCTGGTGCGGCTCGGGCACCTGCTGCACCCCGTGGAGGACTACTTCTTCCACAGCAACCTGCTCGAGCTGTGGCAGTGGGCGGACGTGCGGGCGGCGCACCCGTCGGCCGTTCCCACCGTGCCCGCCGACCTGCGGACCCTGGTCGACGACAGCCTGCGCGGCACCGCGCTCAGCCCGTCCTCGGTGCGCTACCGACGGCGCTTCCACCGGCGGATCCGCTACCCGGTCTACGACACCCAGACGGCGCTCTCGCCCTCCACGTCCGACGACGGGACCGCCCTGATCTTCACGGGTGGCTTCGGGCCGACCGACGTGTGGCACACCCTCGGCGGGGCGCTGGAGGCCATCGAGGGCAAGCTCGCGCTGCTGCCCCCGCGCCTCGACCCGCGGACCACCCCGCTCGTGCTGATCCGCCTCCTGCTGAGCCAGACCGCGCGCCGCGACATGGTGAGCAAGAACAACTCCGACGCCCTGTGGCACCAGCACCGCACGCAGCTCCAGGCGGGCGACTACCGCACCGCGGTGGCGAGCTGGGTGAGCAGCGGCCTGCTCTGCCCCCACGCCGGCGCCGAGCTCGACCGGGCGTTCGCCCACGACCTCGCGGTCAGCAACCGGCACTCGGGGTGGGTCTTCGACTTCCCCGGGCCGGGGTCGGTGCTGGTCCTCATGCTCGACGAGATGCAGCGTGAGCGCGACGCCGCCCACGGCGCCGAGACCAGGCTCGACACGTCGTCGACGTCGATGTACGACCTGGCCTCGACCAACGGGTGCACCATCGAGGCGGTCGGCACCCACTCGCTGATGTCGAAGGACTCGCGCGACAAGGAGCCGATGCGGCCCGAGGCGGTGGCCTTCGCCAAGCACGCGTCGGCCAGCGTCGCCAAGCTGATGCTCGACCGGGTCTACTCGACGACGCCCATCACTGAGGGGCTCGACTGGGACACGCTGCTGCGGTTCTACGTGAGGGGCGCGCCCACGTCGCCGATCAGCGGGCCGTGGGAGAGCGAGCTGCTCCAGGGCGTGCACGGCGGCGGCACCTACAGCCAGCCCCACGTGACGGCCGTGTCGCAGCAGCCCCTCTACGGCCTGCTCGGGCCGACCCTCGACCCGGCCAAGCTGGCCGCGAGGCGGGCCGGGCACACCAAGGACGACCTCGAGGCGTACTACCGGACCTTCGAGTCCGACCTGCGCTGACCCCATCACGGGCTGCAGCGATGAAGCCGGGCGTCGACCTGTCTGCCCTCGACTGAACGGCTACGGGTGAAGGCTTCGCTTCGGCAGCCCGAGCGCGTCGCGGATGCGTGCGGCATCGCCGCTGCCCGCATCCTCCGCCGCGCTGTCCGCCGTGGAGGTCTGGTTCCACTCCTCGAAGCTCCGGCTCTGGGAGAGCATGTGGTAGGTGTCGGCAATGACGACGCTCTGCTTCGCCAGGTCAGCGACGTCCTGGGCGACCTCGCGCGGCCATCCCTTGTAGGCACGGAAGTCCTTGGACTCCTTGCTCTGGGCTTTGCTGACCATCTCCGCCTGTTGCTTGAGGGCCGAAAGGGAGGCGCCGGCGTCGATCAGGGCATTGAGCTTGTCGATGGTCTTGTTCCCCGGCCCGACGATCTGGAGGTACTTCGCGCCGGCGGCCTTGTAGTCCTCTACCAGGATGGTGACCTCTTTGGCGGTGGCGGTCGTGGCCGTGTCGGTCTGTGCGGCACTGGCACGGAGATGCCACAGCCCGCCAGGGAGGCCGGATACTTTCGCGGTCGCCACACCAGACTTGGTCACGGCGCCTGCTGGCAGCGGGGTCCAGGTCTGGCCGTCGGTGGACTTCTCGAACGTGACGGCCCCACCGACCGGCGTCAGGGTCGCGGCCACCGTCGTCGCGCCAGTGGTGCGGATGGCGGCGGCTGCTGCCTTAAGCGTGAGTGCGGCTGGGGTGCGGACGGTGACGGCGAGCGGGGCGGACAGAGCCTGCTGGTTGCGTCCGAGGGTGACGGCGGTCGCGCGCACCCATGCCGGTCCTGCCTGAGCCGGCGCCCAGGTCATCGTAAAGTGACCCGCAGCGTCGGTGACGGCGGTGCCGGCGGAGGTGAACGGACCACCCTGCGTGGTGGCCGTCGAGATCAGGACAACTCGGCTGGCTTCGGCCGGGGTCACGGTGCCAGACAGGGGCACCGGCTTGCCGGGAGCAGCGCTGGAGGCGTCCGCGACCAGCTTCACCGCTGAGTCGTGCGGGCTCAGGAACCCAAACCAGCCGCCCGCGCCCAATCCGACGAGGGCAAGGCCGGCTGCGGCGAGGGCCACGACCCGGTTAGGTCGGCGGGCAACCAGCCCTGAGCTCGGCGATACGGGTGCGATGTCCTGCGAGGTGCTCACGGGTGTCCCTTGCAACGGTGGTCAGTGCCGCACGGAACGTAGACCCCGAGCGCGCAGTGCGTGGGCGTTTTGCGGTTTTCGGGCTGTTCGGCCCATGCCGCAAATCGCTGTGATGAGTGGCCTAAATGCATACTGAGCGTGCCCTTCGTGGCTGCTTCGCGCTAGACCGCTGTCGTGCTTGTGGCGCGCTTCCCAGGCGTTGAACACCGGCAGCATGAGCGGCCACTGTTGTCGGTCGAGTCAGTTGGTACGTCATGCCAGGCACGCGTGCGATCGCGCGACCCCGAAGCAATAGGACGCGCGCGGTTAAGGCCTTTCGGGACCCCAGCACCACATGTGGGGGAGCCAAGGTTGGACAAACCCCATATCTGGGCGCCTCTGACGTCACACCAGTCACATGAGTCTCAGTTTCGGCGTGTCGCGCCGCGCCCTCGCAAGCCTCTGACCTGCGGAGATGCAGACTCAGGCAGCAGTTTCGGCGAACCGCTTGCGTCGCAGGTCACAGCGAGGCAGACTATCCCTACATCTAGTGGTTACACCTTTGTAGTTCGTCCACATGTAGTGCACAGGGCGAGGGGGGTTACCCACACGTTGTCCCCAGATCGTCCACAGTCTCGTCCCCAGCAGGGGCCGAGCACGCACCAGGGAGGAGCGCCGTCATGCACTGTCCGTTCTGCCGGCACACCGACTCCCGCGTCATGGACTCACGCACCACCGATGACGGCAGCTCGATCCGCCGGCGTCGCCAGTGCCCCGAGTGCGGGCGCCGCTTCACCACCATCGAGACGGCGAGCCTGACGGTCACGAAGCGCTCCGGCGCGAGCGAGCCGTTCAGTCGCAGCAAGGTCCTCGTCGGGGTCCGCAAGGCCTGCCAGGGCCGCCCGGTCACCGAGGACGACCTCGCCCTCCTGGCCCAGCGGGTCGAGGAGTGCATCCGCCAGCAGGGACAGGCCGAGGTCGACGCCCACGAGGTCGGGCTCGCCATCCTCGGACCCCTGCGCGAGCTCGACGAGGTCGCGTACCTGCGCTTCGCGAGCGTCTACCAGGCGTTCGACAGCCTCGAGGACTTCGAGGGTGCGATCACCTTGCTCCGCGCCGAGCGCGAAGCCACCGGCACCGAGCCTGATCGTCGGCCGGACCACAGTGCCCGACCACAAACCCAGGCCGGTATGCCGCCGGGCTGAGCCCCGCGGCATACCCACCGCCCGCTTCGCAGGGCCACCAGAACGACCGCGGCACTGTCAGTGCCGCACGAGACAATCACCAAGTAGAAACACCAGGGGCTAGGGAGGCCACCAGAAATGACTGAAACCGCAGGGGCACGTGCAGGTGCCCGCAGGACATCCGGCAAGGGTGTCAAGGTTGAGCGGATCTACACCACCCCTGGTGTGCACCCGTACGACGAGGTGACGTGGGAGAAGCGCGACGTCGTCCAGCAGAACTGGAAGACCGGCGAGACGATCTTCGAGCAGCGCGGGGTCGAGTTCCCCGACTTCTGGAGCGTCAACGCCTCCACGATCGTCACGACCAAGTACTTCCGCGGCGCGCTCGGCACCGACAAGCGTGAGACCGGGCTCAAGCAGCTCATCGACCGCGTCGTGCTGACCTACGTCAAGGCGGGCAAGGACCACGGCTACTTCGCGAACGCCGAGGACGCCGAGATCTTCGAGCACGAGCTGACCTACGCCCTGCTGCACCAGGTGTTCAGCTTCAACTCGCCCGTGTGGTTCAACGTCGGCACGTCGAGCCCGCAGCAGGTCAGCGCCTGCTTCATCCTGGCCGTCGACGACTCGATGGACTCGATCCTCAACTGGTACAAGGAAGAGGGCAAGATCTTCCAGGGCGGCTCCGGCGCCGGCCTGAACCTCTCCCGCATCCGCTCCTCCAAGGAGCTGCTGTCCTCCGGTGGCACCGCCTCGGGCCCGGTCTCCTTCATGCGTGGCGCCGACGCGTCCGCGGGGACGATCAAGTCCGGTGGCGCGACCCGTCGTGCGGCCAAGATGGTCGTCCTCGACGTCGACCACCCCGACATCCTCGAGTTCGTCGAGACCAAGGCGCGCGAGGAGGACAAGATCCGCGCGCTGCGTGACGCCGGCTTCGACATGGACCTCGGTGGCAAGGACATCACCTCGGTCCAGTACCAGAACGCCAACAACTCGGTCCGCGTCAGCGACGAGTTCATGAAGGCCGTCGAGGCCGGCACCGACTTCGGGCTGCGCTCGCGCACCACCGGTGAGGTCATCGACACCGTCGACGCCCGCGACCTGTTCCGCAAGCTCGCCGAGGCCGCGTGGGAGTGCGCCGACCCGGGCATCCAGTACGACGACGTCATCAACGACTGGCACACCAACCCGGAGACGGGCCGGATCACCGCGTCCAACCCGTGCTCGGAGTACATGTCGCTCGACAACTCGTCCTGCAACCTGGCCTCGCTCAACCTGCTGAAGTTCCTCAAGGACGACGACACGTTCGACGTGAAGACCTTCCAGAAGGTCGCCGAGCTGGTCATCACCGCGATGGACATCTCGATCTGCTTCGCCGACTTCCCGACCGAGGCGATCGGTGACACCACCCGCGACTACCGCCAGCTGGGCATCGGCTACGCCAACCTCGGCGCGCTGCTCATGGCGACCGGTCACGGCTACGACTCCGAGGGTGGCCGGGCGCTCGCTGCCGCGATCACCTCGCTGCTCACCGGTGCCGCCTACAAGCGCTCCGCCGAGATCGCCGGTGTCGTCGGCCCGTATGCCGGGTACGCCCGGAACGCGGACGCCCACAAGCGCGTGATGCGCAAGCACCAGAGCGCCAACGACGCGATCCGTCCGCTCGACACGATGGACACCGCGATCCACCGTGCGGCCACCAAGGCCTGGGACGACGTGGTCAAGGTCGGCGAGAAGAACGGCTACCGCAACGCGCAGGCCTCCGTGCTCGCGCCGACCGGCACCATCGGCTTCATGATGGACTGCGACACCACCGGCATCGAGCCCGACTTCTCGCTGGTGAAGTTCAAGAAGCTCGTCGGTGGCGGGTCGATGCAGATCGTCAACCTCACCATCCCGCGTGCGCTCAAGAAGCTGGGCTACACGGGCGAGACCATCGAGGCGATTGTCGAGTACATCGCCGACAAGGGTCACGTCATCGACGCTCCCGGTCTCAAGACCGAGCACTACGAGATCTTCGACACCGCCATGGGCGCCCGGTCGATCTCGGCCATGGGTCACGTGCGGATGATGGCTGCTGTCCAGCCGTTCCTGTCCGGTGCGATCTCCAAGACGGTCAACCTGCCTGAGAACGCCACGGTCGAGGAGATCGAGGACGTCCACATGCAGGGCTGGAAGCTCGGCCTCAAGGCGATCGCGGTCTACCGCGACAACTGCAAGGTCGGCCAGCCGCTGTCCGACGGTGGCTCGACCGCCAAGGACGCTGCGGCTGACAAGCTCACCGCGGCCGCCGAGGCCAAGGTGGAGAAGGTCATCGAGTACCGCCCGGTGCGCAAGCGCCTGCCGAAGCGCCGGACCTCGCAGACCACGTCGTTCGCGGTCGGTGGCGCCGAGGGTTACCTCACGGCCGGCACGTACGAGTCGGGTGACCTGGGCGAGATCTTCCTCAAGTTCGGCAAGCAGGGCTCGACCCTGGCCGGCGTGATGGACGCCTTCTCGATCGCCGTGTCGATCGGCCTGCAGTACGGCGTGCCGCTGGAGACCTTCGTCGAGAAGTTCACCAACCTGCGGTTCGAGCCTGCTGGCCTGACCGACGACCCCGACGTGCGGATGGCGCAGTCGATCATGGACTACGTGTTCCGTCGCCTGGCGCTGGACCACATGGACTTCGACACCCGCTCGTTCATGGGCATCCACACCGCTGCCGAACGTGCGCGTCAGCTCGAGACCGGGTCGTACCAGGCGCTCGACTCCGACTCCGAGTCGGACGAGGAGCTGGAGGAGGAGCTGGAGAACTTCAGCCAGTCCGCCCCGGTCACCAAGCCGGCCGCCGCCGCCTCGACCTCGACCCCCGCGGTCGAGGGCAAGGCACTCGACGCCGACAAGGTGAAGTCCGGTGCCGGCGCAGCCAGCGCCCGCGAGGTCTCGGTCGAGGTCCACTCGAGCGCCGAGCTCCTGGAGAAGTTCCAGGGCATCTCGGCCGACGCCCCGATGTGCATGACCTGCGGCACCAAGATGCGCCCCGCCGGCTCCTGCTACGTCTGCGAAGGCTGCGGAAGCACCAGCGGCTGCAGCTGACCCAGTAGCCAACAACGGTGGGCCCGGAGCGACTTCGCTCCGGGCCCACCGCTCGTCTGTGCATCTCAACAATGCGCCCATCCGTTTCCCGAATGCGGCGCTTGTGACGCACTCACCAGCGTGCCGATCGACGAACCGACAATGGGCCCCGCGAACATGAACTGCGGATTCGTCGACTCAGTGGCGCCTGCACGAGTCCGGCGCTCAGCCGATAGTCACCCGGTGGTCAGCGAATCCCTGTGTCGCATGAAATGTCGACCTTCGAATACGCGCCGGCCTCGACTATCGCGTCCATCCGCTGGCAGGACATGCCGGCGTAGGCAGTGACGAGGTACTTTCCCGGTGCCACGGCGACGCGGTATCTGCCGTCTGCGTCTGTCGTGGTGCGCGCGACCACCTCTCCACCGGCATACGAGTCGCCGAGCAGCTTCTTGGCAATGGTGACCTTCGAGCCTGCGGCCGGCTTGTCTTCGCATGGCTCACCCACGGTCTCGACTGGACACTCAGGGCCTAGGTGGACCCGGCCAATAACGCCTGAATGGTCGAGAGTCGTCGCAGGGTTCTGGTCGCTGCAACCGGCGAGAAGCAACCCGGCAAGGGCAACGGTGAGTACTCCACCTGCGCGCATGTCGATGAGACGTTCAAGGGGGCACCGACGCTCCACGAACGAGGGCTTCGACGGCGACAAACCACGAGGCGCCTCAACAATGCTGGCGAGCGAGTGCGACGGTTAGGCGCGCCAATAGCCGCATCTTGTCCAGGGCCGATTGAATCTCTTGAGCGATGGCCAGGTTGACGGGCGAGCCGTCCGGCGATGTCGAGTTGGCCACCGCCCCACCCGCCACCTTCGGATCTCAGACCCCGGCGCCGCTCTCGCGGCCAGGCACCCGGGCGGCCACGACGGTAGACCCGCGGGGTGGCAGCGGCACTCAGCGCCGGGCCGAACGGGAAATCCAGCAAAACGCGCCGACATAGGGCGTGGACAACGTACGGTTTCCGGCGTGGAAGGGGGACCCGACGAGAAGGTCATGCGGCTGCGGTACGCCGGCACCTGCCGAGTCTGCGGAGCCGGGATCGCGCAGAAAACTCAAGCGGTGTACGAACGACAGACCAAGACGGTCCGGTGCCTGAGCCACGACGTGACGACTCCACCTGAATCCAGCTCGGCCACGCAGGCAGGACAGGTCACCCCGGATGGCGTACCGGAGGCGGGACCCGTCGCCATTGAGGTGGTTGAGCCTGGCACCGCCGGAGCATCCGCTCGTCGCGAGTTCGAGCGCCGTAGGGCCAAGCGCGAGCAGCGCATCCGGACCCAGCATCCACGGATCGGGGGCTTCCTTCTTGCCATCTCTGAGGAGCGGCAGTCCACCACCGCTTGGGACACCGGTGCAGTCGGCGAAGAGAGACTCGGCAGAGGCCTAGACGGCTTGGCGTGCGACACCATCAAGCTGTTGCACGACCGCCGGATCCCGAGGTCCAAGGCGAACATCGACCACATCGCCGTGACGGCCAACGGCGTCTACGTCGTTGACGCCAAGAAGTACCGCGGCCGCCCTCAGCTCAAGATCGAAGGCGGGATCCTGCGGCCCCGGGCAGAGCGGCTGCTCGTCGGATCCCGCGACTGCACCAAGCTGGTCGATGGTGTGCTGAAGCAGGTCGACGTGGTCCGCGCAGCGCTCGCCCACGACGACGCCCCGGTCCGAGGCGTGCTCTGCTTCGTCGAAGCGGACTGGCCCTTGATAGGAGGAAGCTTCACCACGCGCGACGTACAGGCTCTCTGGCCCAAGAAGCTGTATCCCCAACTCCAGGCGAGAGGGCCAATGTCCTGTGAAACCATCGACGACATCCACCGACGCCTGGCCAAGGCGCTGCCAGCCGCCTGAATAATCCCTAGTCGCGGCGGTGTGACGCAACGTCGTCCTCCGAGCCCGGGAGTGCGGGGCGGCCAGTTGGCTTCGGCTGCCCGTGCCGGCGAGTGGCGTCTTGAAGACAGCAGCAATGTCGCGGGTTGAGCTGACACGAGGCGGCGGCTGAGGAAATTCTCAGCGCGCGCACTGCACCCGGAGAAGCCCCGGTCCTGTCGATGGACGCGGGTTCATGCCGCCACCTCGACCCCTGGGGTCCACATCACGCTGTCAGATGGTCAACTTCCCCGTGCCCCAGGCCGGTATGCCGCGGCCGCACCAGCGGGAGGGTCTCTGTCGGTTGCTCGCGAGGCTCGGCGCATGAGAACGAGCGCGACCGCTATGCCACCCAGCTCGGCGAGCTTGGTGACGGCTGCCGCCAGCTCGATCGGCTCGCCGGAGCCGATGACCAGGCCCCCGCCGTCGGCACCGTGCTCGTTCCCACCGAAGGGGAGACCGTGCAGCACGGCGTACGCCCAGACCACGATGAGCGCCGTATTGACCATGACGAGAAGCGACCAGACCCGCTCCGACGGACGCTCGACGGCGAGTGCGGCCAGGACCAGCTGGACGACCGCCGAGAGGAGGAAGCCTGCACCGAGGATGGCCGACTCGCCGAAGTGCTCGGGAGTCAGCACGAGGTGCATCCACGCGGCGACGAAGGCCAGCGCGGCGAGGGCCAGCGGCAGCCGCGTCGGCGCGGCGAGAGGGCGCGAGGGGAGCCGGACGAGAAACACCGCGACGAGCAGAGCGACCCCGCCGAGAGCCATCACGAGGGGGCCAGGGCCGCCCGTTGGTGCGGTGAGAGCGGCCGCGGGGCCCGGGTCGGCGACGTATGCCGCGATCCCGCGCCAGCTGCGCAGCGCACCCGCGACGACTGCCACGGCCAACAGCGCTGACACGGGACGAATGAGAAGGCCACCGCCGTGCCGGGCGGCGACGACGAGCAGCAGGGCGGCCGCGAGGGCCATCCCGGACAGGTCGCCGCCGTCGAGGCGGAAGCCACGGAGCGGGGTGTAGCCGTGGAACAGGGTGAGCCACGGCATACCCGCGGAGACACCCACAAGCACGAGACCGACAGCGCCGACGGCCACGGCAGCGGCTTGGCGCCCGGAGAGGGTGTCGACATCCTGGCGGTGGAGGGTAACGCGGCGACGGCCCGCGACGGGGGGCYGAGCAGTCTGGACCGACATGGTACGGCTCCTTGGGAGGGGGTTCCGGCTGGTTCACAAGGCGGGAAAGCAGGATGGAGAAGACCGAACGCAGAAGGCAGATCGGCGGGACGAAGCGCGGCACGAGACGGACGGTGACCGGCTGGAGGGGCCGGTTGTTCGACCCCTCCAGCCAGGCGGTCAGTGACCGACCACGTTGAAGAACAGGTACAGGTTGGTCGGGATCGGGCCGAGCACGCCGCTGCTCGGGTCGGCGATGAGCGCGTTCATGGTGGCCTCGGACTTGCCGGTCGCCAGCGTGCTCCATGCGGTCTGGTTCGTCACAGCGACGACCTTGACGTCCCACCAGCCGCCGGCGTCCCCGTCGAGGATGTGGCTGTGCGCCGGGAGCGGCACCGCCTTGACCGCGTCAGGGCTGGCGCCGAGGGCGCCCGCGATGCGCGACAGGTCGATGTCGAGCGGGTGGTTCGGGCAGCTCGCCACGGCACACATCGGCGCCGGGCTCGGGTCCGCGAAGAGCGGGACGAGGACGTAGAGGACGGACCGGTCCGCGTTCGGCACCGGGCCGACATTGGAGTCGGTGCCGACCTCGCAGCCGCTGGGCGAGCTGGACGCGACGCTGGTGTCACAGAAGAAGTTCTGCGCGTACTGCACGCTGACCGTCTTGCCGTTGCTCCACGCGGGCGTGGTGGCACGCGAGACCGGTGTGGTCGACGAGCCAGCCGCGAACGCTGCTCCGGTGACACCGACGACGGCCAGCACGACACCGACCAACAATGAGGTGACCGGACGCCACAGGCGACGCGGCCCCCCTCGGGAATGGGACATGGGTGCTCCTTGCTCGGAGCGGCCGACAGTGGCACAGGACGCACGCAGTCGGCCGCGGCACCGCGTGGGTCGTGTGGCGTTCGTCACCCCTGGCCGGGTCGGATTGGTCGATGCTTTCTGCGGCAACCCTCGAAAGCGGCCTCAGGGCAGGTCAAGTGCCCCAGGACGGGTCGCTGCAGACGACGCCGAGCCGGGCGTAGTCCGGCGCGACCATGCCGGGCGGTGAGAGCACCCGGTGCCACCCGCGGATTGTGAGAGCCCGCGGCGCCGGTAGACGAGTTCACCGTGTGTGACGTCGCGCGACCTACACCCCCATCCGGATTGGGGTAGATGAGTGCGCTTCCAGGCGACTGACCGATCGAGGCCTAAGGCGTTCTTCGCGGCGGTAAGCCGCGCGTCGTACCGGGCTCGATTTGGGCGTTGCCCGACGGGCGACCGCTGTGAAGCACTCCGCCGATCACGGAGACTCGTTCTAGGCCGAACTCACGCGACCACGCTTGCTGTTGCGAAGTCAGAGGCGGGCATGGGTGTGCGCAGATGCCACGTGACAGCCATCGGGCGTTCGCCTCGGTGTTCGACGTAGTCGGCCTCGCCCAGGAAGAGGTATGGAGCGCCGGAGCCGAACTCGCTCACCTTGCTGGGACGCGTGAAGAGGAGGACATGGCTCCCCTCCGAGCGATGGTTCAGATATCGCTGCCCTGTCTTAGACGCAACAGTCGTGCCCGACTGCGACTCCCAGTGAAAGAGCTCGGGGCTGACTGCGTAGTCCTGGTACATCGTGGTGGGGGAGTAGTCCGCCTCGGACTTGTGCAATGTCACCAGGAACGCGTCTGCGTTGGCGGCGGGCGCGAACAGCACGCCCTCACGGAAGCTGTTGGGCTTGCGACCATCGATCGACACGTAATCGAGAGCGGCGACCAGCTCCTCTCGGGTGTAGCGCGCGTGAACCCTCAAGGGGCGGAGGCCGAGTTTGCCGCTCAACCGTGTACTCACACGCTCAGCGCTGTCCAGGCCAAGCGCAATGACCTCGCGCAGGTCTTCTCGAGCTGCACCCTCCGCACGCAGGGCGGCCAAGCCCTCGGAATACGAGTGGAAGCCGCCACCGTCTGGCCACAGAGAGAAGAACAACATCCGGCCGAAGGCTTGGAGCGTGGCGTCCGACTGGTCGTAGGAGGGTGCGTCATCAGCCAGCCACTGCAGGTAGGCCGCGGCTCTATCCGGGTCATCAACATGGGAAAAAGCGCGAACGCGTTTGAGCAAAGCCGACTCCCCCTCGCCGCCCTCAGCGACAGGGAGCCCAGCCTCCCGACGAAGGCTCGCCCATGACCTATCGCTCCGGACCACGTCTGACAGTTCAACGCCGGACTCCGAAAGGAAGGCGCTCAGGCTGCTCGTGGGGTGAGCCCGCAGTTCAGAGATGATCGTCGTCCAGCGCTTCGCCACCTGACTGCGGACGTTTTCCAGGACGAGCTCCTGGCTCTGACGATCTAGGACAATCTCGGTTCCGGCAGGCAGGAAGGGGAAGCCGTTCTCGATGTCGCGGACGAGCTGCGCGCGGGTGCTGCCGGTCATCGCACGGAAGCGCTGGTCGAACCTGAACTCCTTGCGGTGATGGCCCACAAAATCCAGAGCCGTCAACACTGCCTTGTCCTTCGCGCGACGGAGCCCCCGTCCGAGTTGCTGGAGGAAGACCGTGGAGCTCTCAGTGGGCCGGAGGAACAACACCGTGTTGATGGCGGGGATATCAACCCCCTCATTGAAGACATCCACGGTGAAGAGGACCTGAACCGATCCAGAACGCAGGTTGGCGATGGCCCCATCCCGGTCATCTGACGAGGTGTCGCCCAGCACCGTGGCCGCTTGAATACCTGCGTCGTTGAAGACCTGTGTCATGTAATGGGCATGAGCCCGCGAAACGCAGAAGCCAACGGCCTTCATGGATCCCAGATCAGAGACCTTGTCCTGCACGGTCTTAAGGACAACCCGGGCCCGGGCGTCATTGCCGGTGAAGAGATTTGAGAGTTCCGAGGCGTCGTAGGCACCGGCCTTCCAATCGACACGGGTGAGGTCTACGCCGTCTGCGACCGCGAAATAGTGGAATGGAGTGAGGAGGTCAGCCTTCAGGGCGTCCCACAGGCGAAGCTCGGCCGCGACGCGGCCGTCGAAGAGGGTCCGCACATCGAGCCCATCCCCACGCTCAGGGGTAGCGGTCAGTCCCAAGAGCTCGCGCGGGTTGAGGTGATTGAGGATCCGGCGGTACGTCGTCGCCTGTGCGTGGTGGAACTCATCAACGACCACGACTTGGAAAGATCCCGGGGGGATGTTCTGGACGTCATACGACGTCAAAGACTGCACCGACGCGAAGACGTGCTCCCACCTCTCTGGTCGCGCGCCGCCTACATACAGCTCGCCAAAGTCCGGATCGTTGAGCACCTCGCGATAGGTCCGCAAGGACTGCTGCAAAATCTCTCGACGGTGAGCGACGAACAGGAGCCGAGGTAGGGCCGGCGCCGCGTCGGCCAGTCGACGGTAGTCCAGGGCAGCAACAACAGTCTTTCCCGTGCCCGTGGCAGCAACCACCAAGTTGCGATGCCGCCCGTGCACGACACGTTCGACTTCAAGCTGGTCGAGCATCTCCTGTTGGTACGGATAGGGACGTACCTCGAGACCGGATAGCGAGAGGGTGACACGGTCATGGGTCTTGTGGCCGGCTGCCTCCGCGAGGGCGTCGTCGAGCCGGTCACGGTCGACGTCGGGGTCATAGGTCTCGAACGTGCTGTCGTTCTAGTAGCTGTCGAACGTGGCGCCGAACTTCTGCAGAAGGGCAGGCGTGGCGATGGAAGACAGGCGAACGTTCCACTCAACGCCGTCGAGCATGGCCGCGCGCGACAAGTTGCTGCTTCCCACGTAAGCCGTATCGAAGCCCGTATTGCGCCTGAACAGCCACGCTTTGGCGTGGAGTCGGGTCCTCTGCGCGTCGTACTGGACCTTGACCTGCGCGCCAAAATCGCGGACCAAGCGGTCGAGAGCTTGCCTCTCTGTGGCACCCATATAGGTAGTGGTGATAATCCGAAGAGGGGCGCGGCGGTCGTGCAGAGCCTTGAGTCGGTCGTCAAACAACCGCAGCCCATACCATTTGACGAACGCCATGATCACGTCCACTTGATCGGCACTCGCGAGCTCGGCGCGCACCTCATGGCCCATGCCGGGTTCGCCTTGGGCGTTGGTGAGCAAGGCGGCTTCAGACAGGGGAGTGGACGGCCGCTCCGTTATGACCCGGCCCGTCATGCCTGGTAAGGCATGACGGCTGATCGACATGAGGTGCCGAGGGCCGCCCGACAGGAGTTCCTCGGAGTCGCCAAAGCTTTGGATTATCGCGTTGACCAGTGCGAGCCTGCGGTCCGAGTTTCGTTCATTCCGGAACGCACGCACTGCGACCGCGCGCACATGCCGAGCCAGTACCTCGGGCTCGTCTGCCTCGTCGATCGATGCACGGCGGACGTCTTGGTCGTGGCTGCTGCTTAGTCTGGAGTCGAGCCCCCGCGTAATCAGGCTTTCACACAAGCCCTCCAGCAAGCTTTCCTCGTTCCCCGTCACGGTGGCAGCTTGCCAGGCGGGTGGAGCAATGTCCGGTCAATCCCGAAATGCGCTTGTGCCAGGTGCGTGTCGGGGATCAGCCTGCGGCCCAGGCAGCGGTCTTCGACTGCTGGATGCGACGACGCGGGATGCGGTGCATCCGCGCCTGGAGGTCAGTCCCAGCTCGCGTGCGTTACGAGTCGCTGGATTTCGTGAGGGGCGCCTCGGGTAACTGGCCAGCCTCAACCAGTTCCTTGACCTTGGCGACGTGGTCATCCAGGGAAGCCTGTAGTTGTCGACCGATCGTCGACCCCGACCCGATGGGGATGCGTGTGCCCGAGCTGACTGCGTAGCTGCATCCACCTGGGACCTCGGCAATGGTCTGTTCGTCAATCATTGGGACAAGTGAGTTGACGATCTTGTGTCTGACTCGGGTCGGCGGGTCGTATTCGATCACCTCTGCGACGGTCACCTTGATGAGGTCCTTCTCGCCGAGGGTGAACGTGCAGGTTTGGTGGCCGACCCCCGACTCCGGGGTGCCGGGCACGGGGAACGTCTTGAGGTGGTTGCGGTCCAGGAGCACCTCGATGCCAGGTGCGTCGAGGGTGCTCCACACCGCTTCTGATGACCTGAGGATCATGGTGGCTGACCGCGCGGTGAAAGGCTCCCGACCGTCGCGAAGGGAGTCGGCTCGACGATCCCACCGCTCGCCGAGTCGAGACATGAAACCTGGCTGGGTCACGGGCATCCCCCTTTTTGGACGTGAATGATTGGTGGATGGCTGGGCTCGAGGCCGTGCTGGACAGTGGACGTAACGCGCCTTCGCGGCATACGTCGCCTGGCTGGATCAGCGGACTGCGGTGATGCGCGTCGTGGCGCCCCAGGGGGCGATGAACTTCACGGCTTTCGCGAAGGTGCCCTTGCCGGTCCCGGCATACACGTAGTCGACGTTGGCCGGGGTACGGCCGATGAGGTCGGCCTTCCCGTCGCCGGTGAGGTCACCGGTCGAGAGCACCGTGTTGAAGACCTGCCAGCCCACCGACAGGACGGTGCCCGACGAGATACCGCTCGCCGTCGGGGTGGTGACGCCGGTGCCGCGGTAGAGGTAAAGCTTGCCTTCGGGGGTGCGGGCCATGAGGTCGGCGTGACCGTCGCCGGTCACGTCACCGGGGGTGATGACCTGGCTGAACATCTGCCAGCCGACGCCAATGCGGCGCCAGGCTCCGGGGAACCAGCCCTTGCCGTCGCCGGCGACCATCCAGAGCTCGCCGTTGGCCTTGCGCGCCATCAGGTCTGCCTTGCCGTCGCCGGTCCAGTCGCCAGGGGCGAGGAGCTCGGTGTAGCCCGACCAGTACTTGGACAAAAGGGTGCTGCCGGCTTGAAGGCCGCCCTTGCCGTTGCCCTTGAAGAGGTAGGTGACGCCCGTGGGGGTGATGGCGATGAGGTCGGAGATCCGGTCGCCGGTGACGTCGCCGGGGGAGATGACCTGGCTGTAGATGTTCCAGCCGCCGCTGATCCGCACTGGGGTGCCGATGCCACCGACCTTGGCGGGGTAGAAGTAGAGGTCGCCGGCGGTGGTGCGGCCGAGCACGTCACCGATGCCGTCGGCGTTGAAGCCCACGATCGGCCGGGTCGACACGGGCGTCACCACCGGGGGCGGCGGCGGGGGAGCGGTCTGCACGTAGCTGAGCCGCGACAAGGCGCGCCAGTCGTTGGCCGTGACCTTGCCGGTGATCGTGAGGTAGGCGGCCTTCTGGAAGGCCTTCACCGCCGTGACCGTGCTCGCCCCGAACGCGCCGTCAGGCGTCCCGGCAGCGAGTCCACGTCGGTTGAGCTCGATCTGGAGGTCTCGCACGGGATAGCCGGTCGAACCGGAGGCCAGGGTGAGGGTGCCGTAGGCGGCGAAGAGGTTCGCCGTCGTGATCGGCGCCGGGCCGCTGGTCGAGGAGTACCTCGCGTAGAGGGCGGCCTTGCTGCGGATCGTCGCCATCATCGGGAAGAGGTACTGGCCGGGGCACAGCGTGTAGGACGTGTTCTGGTGCGCGTTGATGGTCGTGAGGGTGGCGACCACGCCTGCCGCGAACTTCGTGCCCGTCCCGCCGGCCGAGGTCAGCTGGGTCGTGGCGGTGGGGTCGACGCCGTACTGCGAGAGCTTCCAGCCCGCCACCTTGGCGAGCGAGTCGACCATGACGGCCGGGGGAGTGGCGGTCTGGTAGTTGCCCAGCGCCGCGACGCCCATGGTGTTGGTATTGAAGCCCATGGCGTGGGCCCCTCGGACCGGCAAGGTGATCGAGCCGGCCCGGCCCTCGTAGATCCGGCCGAACTTGTCGACGAGGAAGTTGTAGGCGATGTCAGACCAGCCGAGGCCCTTGGTGTCGTAGGCGTAGATGCCGCGGATCTGGGCTGCGGCCGTGGCCTCGGTGTAGTCGTTCGAGCTGGCGGTGTGGTGGATCGTGATCGCCTTGACCGTGGTGTTGTAGGTCGTGGGACCGCGCAGCGACTCGTCGGCGCCCCACTGCTGGCGCGTGATGATCGTCGGCGTCAGCGCCGCGGCAGAGGCTGAGGCGGCGGGCGTGTGGGCGACCAGGTCGTCGTCCGCGGAGGACGTGCCCGGGTTGATCGTCGTGACCTGCACGTCGGGGAGGGGCTGGCCGTTGGTCGTGTCGACCCGCACCTGGATCGCGGTGGCGCCGTCGGTGACGAGCGGGTTCGTGCCGAGGCGGGCCGTGGTGGACTCGTTGGTCCCGCCCTGAGGACCCTCGTCGGTCACGCCGGGCGTCTCCCAGTCGCTCCAGCCGGAGTCCTCACGCACCCGCAGCTGCACGATGACGTCGCTCGATGGAATCGACGCGGTGCGCGCCCACGAGACGCCGGCGACGGTGAAGCGGGCCCGCTCCTGCACCGGCGTGAGGGTGCTGACGGAGTGACCGGCGCGCAGGACGAGCCGGTTGCGCAGCTGGCCCTTGGCCACGGCGTCCACGCCGCGGATCGCGGTGGACTGCACCCTCGGGACGACCGGATGCGGAGCGTGGGTGGACGCGAAGGAGACAGTCGGGAGGGCCACGAAGACGGGGGTGATGGCCAGGGCAGCGAGGGAGGCAGACAGAAGGCGCACGGTTACGTCCGGGGGGATCGTGGGAGGCAGGGGGCTGGTGTGACGACAGTGAAGAGTGGCATCCGCAACCATGTCGTGTCGCTTTCCTCCCGGAAAGATGTCCGTTCGGACGATCCGGCCCCGGCGTGTCGCCGCGACGCGCCGTGTCCGCGCGCCACCAGCAAGGGCTCTTGCCGTCGTGCACCCCCGCCTCTCACGTCAGGGCGTCCGAGGCCTGAGTCGGGAGCCGCAGGTTTGTGGCCTTGCGAGGGGGTCCGTTCGGCCGAGTCGTCAATGTCCGAACGATGGCAATGACAGACAAATGGCCACTATCGCAGGGACTCCATCTAGGTGATTCTTCACGAGCCCCCACAATTCGGGCATTCAGGTGGCCGCATCCGCAAACTGCCGGCCCACAACCATGGAGGAATGACGACGTGAGCACGCCCGCGGGTTGGTACCCGCAGAAGGATGGCCAGCAGCGGTACTGGGACGGACAGCAGTGGACGGAGCACTTTGCTCCGGGATCACAGGCTGCGGACACCCCCGTAGCGACAGCGCCCAAGGCGAAGCGCGCCTGGTACGTCAAGAAGCGCTTCCTCATCCCCGCGGGCCTGGTGGCGCTCTTTATCGCCATCGCGGCGGGTAATAGTGGTGGCGATGGCACGGAGCCGGTGTCGGCCACCAGCCCGACCACTTCTGCCAGCTCCAGCTCGAGTGCCGCAGCGCCGGCTGCCAAGGTCGCAGCACCGGCCACGACTGCGGCGCCGAAGCCGGTGGCACCCAAGCCGGCGGCGCCCAAGCCGCCAGCCCTGACCTCTGGCCAGAGGAACGCGCTGAGGGCGGCAGAGAACTACATTTCGCTGATGGGGATGTCCAAGGCTGGCCTGATCCAGCAGCTGTCATCCCCCGCTGGTGACGGCTACTCGAAGGCCGATGCGACCTACGCCGCAAACCACGTCAAGGTGGACTGGAACGCCGAAGCAGTCGAAGCCGCCAAGAACTACATGGAGATCATGCCCATGTCGCGCTCTGCACTAATCCAGCAGCTTTCATCGACGGCTGGGGACAAGTTCACCAAGGCCCAGGCGACTCAGGCGGYCGACGCCGTTCTCTGACGTCGGGGCCTCAAAGGGCCTCTGCCGCCAGGGGCGCCGGCTCTTTGGCAGCCGAGCGGGCGGTGTTTCACCCTCAAGGGGAGAGACATCGCCCGCTCGTTGGTGAATCAGACAGCTCCGGCTTCCCAGTCCAGGTCGTCAGGCCGGGGGCGGGAGCGTGACGCYGAACCCGGCCACGGCCAGCCGCAGGAGCAYCTGACCCGGCGCCAGCAGGTCGGCGATCCGAGCGGCGCTGAGCACTTCGAGCTCGGCCAGCCGCGCGGCATACGCCTCGGGGCCGGCGACGCGCGCCTGCTGGAGCTCGATGGTGTTGTGCCACACCCTCTGTCGCGCTTCGCGCAGGAAGCGCTTGCTGCTCAGCCGGTTCAGCGGTTGGAGCACCCGGTCGAGCAGCGAGCGTGCCCCGCCCAGCTCGTCGTCCTCGGCGGCGACGCGGGCGGATAGGACGCCGTCGATGCGTTCGTGGTCACGTTGCCGCCGCGCCAGGACCACGGGATCCGCGAACTCCGCGTCGCTGATGACCGCGAGCAGCGCCTGGGGCAGGTCGTAGTTGATGTGCGCGTTGATGCCCAGCAGCACGTGGCGCAACGCCGGCAACGACTCGGGCGCGTCGAACGCGAGCCGCCACGGTCGGGGCACCTCGTGGCTGCCGACGAGGTCGAGCTCCAGCGCCGCCAGGTAGAGGTCGGCGAACACCACGTCCCACTGCTCGACCCACCCGGGATCCTCGAACGCCGCGTCGTCGATCGCCTTGCCCACGGCCAGCGTCGTGCGTCGGTAGGTGTCGAGGAAGACGCGCTGCGCGGTGCGTTCGGGAGGCATCCGCCCAAGCCGGGCATCCATGGCAGCAACCACCGTCGCGATGTCGCGTGTGGGCATCTGAACCCCCTGACCGGCCGGGCCTGCGCGCTCTAGTATCAGGCCCAGGACCGGCGGTTGTCAGCCGCTGCGACGGGCGCCACCGGCCGGGAAGCGGGTGCGCAGTGGTGCGTCGACACGGCTTGGGCCGCCACAGCCCGCGCGACTTCGACCCCGTCGCGCTCGGACGCCTCGAGACAACTGCGTGGGCGAGCTACTACCGCCGCGAGTGGTGGCCGGCGCTGCGTTCGTTCGTCGGGATGATCGACCAGGGCTTCGGGCTGGGACCAATTCGAACGTTCGTCGGCGCGTGGCACGTGCTGCGCGCCAACCAGGCGTGGGCGCCGTTGCCCACCAACGATCCTGACGCCGCACGCGCCTCGATGCGCCGGTTCTACCAGCTCGTCGTGGCGCACACCGACCTCGAGTTCGACCCGGTGCGCGCCTCGGTGCTGGAGGTCGAGTGGTGGCGCCTGCACCGGGCGCACCAGCGCGACGACGCCGCCACCAGGGCAGAGCTCGAGCGCGCCCTCGTCGACCTCTACTCCTACGTCTACTCCGCACCCCGCGAGTCGATGCACGACGCGGCTCGGTGGCGCGCCGAAGCCATGGACCTCTCCGACGCGTGGGTCGACGGCGGGTGCGACCTCGCCGACCCTCGGCTCGCTGCCGAGCGACGCGCCCTCGTGGCCTCCTACTCGGCCCTCCTCGACGCCGTCTCGCGGGTCCCGGCATGAACCGCGACGACCGGGTGCTCACCTCCACCCGCGCCCTCTCGGCCTTCATCGCGCCGTTCCTGCTCGTGGCCTTCGTGATCCTCTACGGCTTCCCCGGCGAGACCGCTCGCCTGTGGTCGTGGACGATCCAGGCCCACATGACCTCCATGCTGCTGGCGTCCGCCTACCTCGGCGGCTGCTACTTCTTCCTCCGCGTGCTCCTCGTCGAGCAGCGCTGGGCCGCAGTGCGGATGGGCTTCGTGTCGGTCGCGTTGTTCGCCACCCTCCTCGGCGTCGCCACCGTCATCCACTGGGACAAGTTCGCCCACGGCAAGCTCGCCTTCTGGTTGTGGGCCGGGCTCTACTTCACCGCGCCCCTCCTCGTCGTGGCTGCCTGGCTCGCCAACCAGCGGTATGCCGCGCCGCAGTCACCCGACGCGCCTCGCCTGGCGCGTGGGGCGCGGGCTGCCGTGGCCGGGATGGGGGCGCTGGCGGTGGTCACGGGACTGGCGCTGTTCCTGGCGCCGACCCGGGCCGTCACCGTCTGGCCGTGGCCACTCACCCCACTGACCGCGCGGGTCGTGGGTGCGACGTTCTGCCTCGGCGCAGCCGGGCTCGGGGTGCTGGCCGACGACCGGTGGGAGACGGTGCGGCTGATGCGCCGCGTGCAGCTCGTCATGTTCACCCTCATCGCGATCGCCGTCGTGCGGGCGAGGCACGAGTTCTTCACCGACCGTCCGCTGACGTGGGTGATGGGCGTGGGGTTCATCGGGCTGTTCGCCGTCTCCGCCGTCTCGACGCTCGCGTCGCCACGGGACGTGCGGCCGCGGGTGACCCCGCGGCATACCTCCTGATTTGCCCGAACCCTCCTCAGGGTCACCCCTGACCGACCCCTGAACCGCCACCGAACTCACGCGAAAATCGTTGTCCGTCAACGCAAACGCGGCTTACGGTTGAGGGGAATGGCGCCCGGGCAGGAGGTGCTGAACTGCGACGGAGGGACGACTGCCATGGCTGAAACACGGATCGGGGACGTGGGGCCACTCGCGTGGTTCCCCTCAAGCAAGGCGACCAAGTGGTTCGTGGTCGTCTTCTGGCTGGCGGTCCTCGCCGCGGCATTCGGCCCGGCGGGCAAGCTGCAGGGCGTCCTCAACAACGAGGCCGTCGCCTGGCTCCCCGCCGATGCGCAGTCCACCCAGGTGGTCAAGCAGATCGAGGCGTTCCAGAGCAAGAACGAGTTCCCGGCCGTGATCGTCTACGAACGGCCCGCCGGCATCACGCCGCAGGACCAGCAGGCCGTCGCCGCCCAGGTCGCGAAGTTCAACGCCCTCGACCCCGTGAAGAGCGAGACGGTCGGGCCGATCCCCTCGCAGGACGGCAAGGCCCTGCAGGTCATCGTGCCTGTCGACGCAGGGGAGGGCGGCTGGGACACCCTGGGCGCCACGGTCACGGACCTCCGCGCGGTCGCCGACCAGCGGCCCGCCGGTCTGTCGATGCACGTCACGGGTCCGGTGGGCTACGCCGCAGACTCGTCCGAGGCCTTCTCCGGCATCGACGGCAAGCTCCTCTACTCGGCGATGGCCGTCGTCATCGTCATCCTGCTGCTGACCTACCGGAGCCCGGTGCTGTGGCTGATCCCGGTGATCTCGGCCGGCACCGCGCTCTTCGTCGCCCAGGCGGTGATCTACTTCCTGGCGAAGGGCGACACGCTCACCGTCAACGCGCAGAGCTCGGGCATCCTCACCGTCATCGTCTTCGGCGCGGGGACCGACTACGCCCTACTGCTGGTCGCGAGATACCGCGAGGAGCTGAGGCGCCATGAGGACCGGCACGAGGCGATGGCGTTCGCGCTGCACCGTGCCGGTCCCGCCATCCTCGCCTCCGGTGCCACGGTCATCGCCGGCATGCTGTGCCTGCTCTTCGCGACGATGAACTCGACCAAGGGGCTCGGCCCGGTCGCTGCCATCGGCGTCGCCGTCGGGCTGCTCGTGATGCTGACCCTGCTGCCCGCGCTCCTCGTGGTCTGCGGCCGCTGGATCTTCTGGCCGGTGCGGCCCTCCTACGGCTCGGTCGACCACACCCGCGACGGGTTCTGGGCGCGGATCGGACGCCGGATCGCTGCCGCTCCCAGGCGCACCTGGGTCGTCACGTCGCTGCTGCTCGCCATCGCGTCACTGGGCATCCTGCAGCTCAACGCGACCGGCCTCCAGAACAAGGACGTCTACTACGGCACCCCTGACTCGATCGTGGGGGAGCAGGTCGTGGCCCGGCACTTCCCGGCCGGCACCGGCTCACCGGTCATGGTGCTCGCCAACGCCGACCAGGCCGCCGCGGTCATGACCAAGCTCCAGACCGTCGAAGGCGTGTCCACGGTCGCCGACCCGGTGACCAAGGGCGGGCGGTCGCTGATCATGACCACCCTCGCCGACGCACCCGACTCCGACGCGGCCACCGCGACCGTCGACCGCATCCGCGCCGACATCGCCACGGTGCCTGGGGCCGACGCCATCGCGGGTGGCGACACCGCGACGCGGGCCGACACTCTGCGGGCCTCCGCCGACGACAACGTGCGGATCATCCCGCTGATCCTCGGCGTCGTGCTGCTCATCCTGATCCTGCTGCTGCGGGCGCTCACCGCTCCGCTGATCCTCGTGGCGACCGTCGTGTTGTCCTACGGAGCGGCGATGGGCCTGTCGGCGCTGATCTTCAGGCAGGTGCTGGGCTTCGCCGGTGCGGACTCGTCGTTGCCGCTGTTCGTCTTCGTGTTCCTCGTCGCGCTCGGGATCGACTACAACATCTTCCTGATGACGCGTGTCCACGAGGAGGCCAAGGAGATCGGCACCCGTCGCGGTGCGCTCGTGGGCCTGGCGGCGACCGGTGGCGTGATCACCTCGGCCGGCCTCGTCCTCGCCGGCACCTTCGCGGTGCTCGGGACGCTGCCCGTGGTCACCTTCGCCGAGATCGGGATCGCTGTCGCCCTGGGCGTCCTCCTCGACACGTTGATCGTGCGCTCGGTGCTGGTGACCGCGCTCAACCTCGACGTCCGCGGCCGCATGTGGTGGCCGAGCGCGCTCTCCAAGCGTGACCGCGACCTCGACACGGCGGCACCCACCCCCGAGTCGACCCAGGACGCGCAGCTCGAGCCCGCCCACTAATCTGCCAGCGGCGTGCATAGCTGCCTCAGCGAAGCGATATCACGACCGTGGCGCTATCTCCGCCGTAGCAAGTCGCCAGATGAGTGCCCGCTTGACACCTCATCTCGTACATCTTCCTAGTGACAGGGCTACGCGCAACTACCACCCCGTCCTGCCGGCCGTTTGCTATCCACGCACTCTCGACCGCCAGCGCAAAGGGACAACTGGTATGCGACCCGACACTGACCGTGGCGCTGCAGGGGGTGTATTGGCCGTCGTCCGGCAGCGTTGCGCCGCATGCGGGGTTGTAGTTTGCGCGGTTCGGATTTGCAAGGATCCTGTTCAAGAGTGAAACCGGGACGGCATACCGCTTGGTCGCCGACCCCGCGTAGGCAATCCCCACGACTTCGCCCCGATCGTTGATCACAGCTGAACCAGAACTTCCTGGCTGGATGGGTGCGTCGTTCTCCATCATCAGCTCATTAGAGGAATTCATCGGGTCTGCGATGTATGAGAGCACATGACCTTCGGTGCTCTTGAGTTCCCCTCCTTCCGGGTATCCGACGACTGTGATGTGAGCACCCACTGGCGGATCCTGGGCGCTCAGACTCAACGTGTGGGGCAGATCCTGCTCTGTCTCGACGACAGCTAGGTCGGCGATGAGCGTCGCCCCCACTGCCTTTACATCGAGGTCCCGCCCGTCATACCCACTAACTTGGATAGCCAACGAGTCCTGAACGACGTGCCTGTTGGTGACGAAGAAGCGAGGCGCAATTGCGAAGCCGCTGCCACTCGACACCCCGATGCACTCGACGTTCCGGACTCGGAGGGCTGCACGCTCCCACTCGCTAAAGCCGGATGACCCCACAGTGGCCGCATCATTCCCTGTCGCTCGAGACGAGGGGGYCATTCCTTCCGGTGCGACGGTGACAGTCATTGGTTCCGTTGGTGGGGCGGTCAATCCGCAGGCCGTGAGGGCCAGAGATGCCGCGACCAGAGCCAGGAGGGGCCGTTGCATCACAGTTGGCTAATGACGTCGGACAAGGTGGCATTCAAACTTTGCGCCTCGTCGCATGAGCGGTTTACCGCGGTCGCGTACGCGATTACTTCGTTGATGTCGTAGGAGTCCAATCGCACGACGTAGCCTTGCAGGGTCCGCAGGTTGTTGATACACGTGTCGAGTTTCGAGGAAACTTGCTGAGATAGAGCGGTGATCTGTTGCACTTGGGCAAGGGTGTCGCCGACTTGAGCCTTCTCATTTGCCAGCGCGCGGATCCGGGCCGTGGCGTCGTTGTAATCCTTCGTGACCGCTGTCAGCGAACCCTGAGTCTTGGTCAGATCTGTTTGGAGCTTCTCCGCTTGGGCCCGACTGTCGTCCAATTCATCCTGAGTTCTGGCTCGTGCCGCTTCATTCTGGGACGCTCGGGCGTGCCACTGGTCTGCTGAATTATTCGCGTAGGCCAGGCCGCTACCCAAGCCCGCACAGCTGAGAATGGCAACAACCGCGACGATCGGCCAGATCGGGATCCGGCGGCGTTTAGGCCCCTGCGATCGCGGCTCCGGTCGCGTCTCGTAGAACGGCTCAAGGGGCGAAGACTCCACGCTGCATGATGCAACGGATGCCGTGGACAATGTGGGCGATTTGGTCACCTTCAGCCGAAGGTCGGAGCCTGGCGCGGCAGCGAGGGAGAGATTGCTTCTCCACAGGGATGCTGCATCATTGCGCGAGGGAAAGTTCCCGAGCTACTCGACGTGATGCGCACGCTCCACCCGTGAGACCTATGTGGTCGCCCATCAGGCCCCCGCGCGGCGAGTGTCAGGCGGGCGACATACGGTTGAAGCATGGAATACCGATACCTGGGCAACAGCGGACTCAAGATCTCCGAGATCACCTACGGCAACTGGCTCACCCACGGCTCGCAGGTGGAGAACGACGTCGCCGCGCAGTGCGTGGCAGCGGCGCTCGACGCGGGCATCAGCACCTTCGACACCGCCGACGTCTACGCCAACACCAAGGCGGAGACCGTGCTCGGCGAGGCCCTCAAGGGGGAGCGGCGCGAGAGCCTCGAGATCTTCACCAAGGTGTACTGGCCGACCGGGCCCGGCGGGAAGAACGACACCGGCCTGTCGCGCAAGCACATCATGGAGTCGATCAACGGCTCGCTGAAGCGGCTCCAGACCGACTACGTCGACCTCTACCAGGCGCACCGCTACGACACCGAGACGCCGCTCGAGGAGACGATGACGGCCTTCGCCGACATCGTCCGCCAGGGCAAGGCGCTCTACATCGGCGTCAGCGAGTGGACGGCCGAGCAGATCCGCGATGGCGTGGCGCTGGCCAAGGAGCTCAACATCCAGCTCATCTCGAGCCAGCCGCAGTACTCCATGCTGTGGCGCGTCATCGAGGACGAGGTCGTGCCCACGTCGCGCGAGCTCGGCGTCAGCCAGATCGTCTGGAGCCCGATCGCGCAGGGTGTGCTGACGGGCAAGTACCAGCCCGGCCAGAAGCCGCCGGAGGGTTCGCGCGCCGCCGACGAGAAGGGCGGCGCCGACATGATCAGCCGCTTCATGAACGACGACGTGCTCACCCGGGTGCAGGGCCTCAAGCCGGTCGCTGACGAGGTTGGCCTGTCCATGGCGCAGCTCGCCGTCGCGTGGGTGCTCCAGAACGACAACGTCGCTGCTGCGCTCGTCGGCGCCTCGCGCCCCGAGCAGGTGCACGAGAACGTCAAGGCCGCCGGCGTGAAGCTCGAGCCCGCGCTGATGGCGAAGATCGACGACGTCCTCGGCGACATCGTCGAGCGCGACCCGGGCAAGACCAAGGAGACGTCGCCGCAGAAGCGCGTCGCCTGAGCGGAGACGGTCCGCCCCACCGCCTGGAGGTATGCCGCGTGGTCACCACGCGGCATACCTCCAGTGAGGCGCCCGGCGGGGTGCCCGGCAGGGGCTGCTGATGGGCGAGGCTGGTGATCGGCAGGGCTACTGCGGTTCCGGCGGGCCGGCGCTGGTCACCAACCCGGTCTCGTAGGCGTAGATGACGGCCTGCACCCGGTCGCGGAGGCCGAGCTTCATGAGGACCCGGCCGACGTGGGTCTTGACCGTGGTCTCGGAGACGAACAGCCGCTCGGCCAGCTCGGCGTTGGTGAGCCCGCGGGCGAGCAGCGCGAGCGTCTCGAGCTCTCGAGGGGTGAGGGTGGCCACCCGGTCGCGCGCTGCTGCGTCCACCACGCGGGGTTGTGCGAGGTAGGACTCGATCATGCGCCGGGTGACCGTCGGCGCCAGCAGGGACTCGCCCGCGTGCACCGCCCTGATCCCGGCGACCAGCAGCTCCGGCTGCACGTCCTTGAGCAGGAACCCGCTGGCGCCCACCCGCAGGGCCTCGTACACGTAGGCGTCCATGTCGAACGTCGTGAGCATGACCACGCGCGCCCTGGTCCCCGCTGCCAGGAGTCGCTTGGTTGCGGCGATGCCGTCGAGTCCGGGCATCCGCACGTCCATGAGCACCACGTCCGGCTGGAGGGCTGCCACCTGGGCCACCGCCTGCTCGCCATCGGAGGCCTCGCCGACGACGCGGAGGTCGGGCTCGATCTCGAGGATCATCCGGAACCCGGCTCGCACCAGGGCCTGGTCGTCGACGATGAGCACGCCGATGGTGTCAGTCTCCTGCCGGCCGGCCGATGCCTCCGCCTCGGCCGCCTCCGAGCTCATGCCGACACCAGCGGCAGCGTGGCGACGAGCTCGAAGCCGCCCTCCGGCCTGACCTGGGCGACCAGCGAACCGCCATACACCGCAACGCGTTCCCGCATCCCGAGCAGTCCGCTTCCCGGCTCGGGGGAGTGGGTGGCGCCTACGGGAGGCTGCCCGTCATCACGAACCGCGAGCTGGATCCGCTCGGCGCCGTAGTCGATGACCACCGCCGCGCTGCGCGGGTTCCGGGCGTGTCGGAGCGTGTTCGTCAGGCCCTCCTGCACCAGGCGATAAGCAGTCAGATCCAGCCCTGGCGCGAGCGCTTGCACCGCGCCGTTGACCTGGAGCTCCACCGGCAGCCCGGCGGTGCGGAACTTGTCGGCGAGGCGGTCCAGCTGGTCGAGGCCGGGCGGTGGCTCCAGCTGGGTCTCGTCACCTGACTGGCGCAGCACCCCCACCATGCGACGCATCTCGGCCAGGGCCTCGCGACCGACCGCCTCGACGGTCTCCAGCGCCTGCCGCTCGGCTGCCTGGTCGGGTGTGAGCCGCCGCCGCACCGCCGAGGCCTGCACCGTCATGACGCTGACGCTGTGGCCGATGACGTCGTGCAGCTCCCGCGCGATGCGGTTGCGCTCCTCGGCCACCGCCTGTGAGGCCAGCGCCCGACGGTTCACCCGCCGCTGCTCGGCGTTCTGGACGGTGAGCCGGACCACGAGGCCGAGCAGCCAGGCGATCACTGAAGGGGCCAGCCAGATGAGGGTGAGCAGGCGCTCGATCGTGGTGCCGTGCTGGCCGGTGGGGTCCAAGCTCGACCACGAGAGCCAGAACCCTGCCGCGAGCACGAGTCCCCACCAGGCTCGGCGCGGCGGCAGCCGTCGGCCCACGGTGTACGTGGCGACCAGCATGGGCAGCATCACGCCGTTTCCCTCGGGCGCACCGACCGCCGCGAACTCGACGGTGGAGGCCACGAGGATCGCTGCCTGACAGGCCAGGGGGTTCACGCGGCGACCCACGAGCAGGACTGCCGTGACGGCATACAACACGGCTTGCGCCCACAACGGTCCCTGGCGGTGGGTCGAAGTGAATCCCCACCACGCCTCGAGCTGCCCCAGGACGCCGACCACCACCCCGACCGTGATGTCGAACGCCACGTTCCTGCGCGTCACGCACCGAAGGTACGCCCGCGCGATCGGTCGCACGTCCTCCTTGCGGAGGATGCGCAGATCATCCTGCGGGACCTCGCGATTTCGTGCCCGGGCAGGACGACCTCGGGTGGGTCCGGTTCCTACCGTCGTGGAGGTCGACACCACCACGGTGCGACACCATCACCGGGGAGGAAGCATGAACACCATTCCACGCAGCGCCGGCATCGGGCTCCTGGTCTATGCGGTTGGCACCACTGTCGGGTTCGCAGGGGCGGGGGGTCCGGGGGGCGACTTCGAGCCGGACATCGTTGCGGGCTATGTCGACCCGAGCCACTACGCCAGGTCGCTTGCCTTCTGGTACCTCGGCGCGCTCGCAGCTCTCGGGCTGCTCGCGTTCGGCCACGGGCTCCGTCGGCTGGGAGGCGCCGTGGGGGAAACGGCGTGGGGCCTTTCCGTGGCCGGCGCCGCGATCAGCGTGGTCGGCGCCTTCGTCGGAGGAGGTCTCGTCGTGGCCCTGGCCGAAGGAGGCGAAGGCGTCCGACAGGGAGTGCCGCACCCGGTCGTCTACACGATCAGCGAGATCGGCAACCTGCTGGCGTTGTGCGGGCCGGGGTTCTTCGTCGGGGTGCTGGCGATCGTCCTGGCAGCTCGCGCCGCACTCCCGCGATGGTTGTCCGTCTTCTCGGTCATCGCCGGGCTCTGCGGGATCCTGCTGCCGTTCTACTTCACGATCCCGGTGTACCTGGTCTGGGCGCTGGTCTTCGGGGGTCGGCTGGTGGCGCGGGGCGGCCGTCGCACCGAGGGGGCCGACGTCGTCCTGAGCACGTCCGCCGCCTGACCCGCCCGGGGGGAGGGGTATGCCGCGTGGTCACCACGCGGCATACCCCTCACGTTCGTGGGTCGTCGGCTGGGGGTCGTCGGCTGGGGGTCGCGGTCCCGGGTCGGGGGGCGGGTCGGGGGCGGGTTAGGGGGCGGTGCCTGTGGATGACGGTGCAGATACGGCGCCGTATCTGCACCGTGTCGCACCATTGGTTCACTGGTGTCACACGAATTGGGCATTGTGCCAAAGTGCTTGCAGGGCAACGCGATTCGGCGTGGATGGAGAGCGAACCGCTGTCAGTGGTCTCCCCTAGGTTGGTTCCATGGCATTCGCTCTCGACGGCACGACACCCGGCCCGGTCGGCTCCGACCGACCGGTGCTCGGCGCCGCGCGGGCGGCCCGCGGAGCGTTGGCCGACGCGATGCCCGAGCGGCTGTGGGCCTTGTCCGATGCCGAGGTCGAGGAGGCTCTGACGACCCTGGGCCAGCTCCACGCAAGCGTGGAGGCGCAGCTGGCTGCCGTGGTGGGTGAAGGCAGGTCGCGAGGACTTGGCGTGGGAGAGGGCTGGGGCCCGCAGGACTGGGCTCGGATGCAGGCGCCCGGCTTGAGCGCCCGCCTGCTGGTCGACCTCGACACCGTGGCCCAGACAGCTGAAGAGCCTCGCCTCGCGGAGGTGCGGGAAGCCGTTGCCTCAGGAGCAGATCCGACCGCCACGGAGGCCCTGAGCGTGGCCAAGGGGGCGATGCTGGCCCGGTTCCACCGAGGGGTCCGGGCCATGGCCGAGCCGGAGCAGCTGGCTGATGTGACGGCCGAGCTCCTCTGGGGCGCGCGCGGTCACAACGGCATGCCCGAGAAGACGCTGGCGATCGCGATCCGGCGCACGGCCGACCTGCTGCGACCCGACCGACTCGTGGAGCACGAGGCGGAGGTTCGTCGCGCGCACCGGTCGTTGGTCAAGGGGAAGGGTCCGGTGGGGATGTGGCGCTACACGCTCCTGCTCGACGACGAGGGCGCCGCGATCGTGGACAGTGCTGTCGACGCGCTGGCGAAGCCTCAGCGTGATCCGGAGACCGGCGACTACGACCCCCGCACTCCCGCGGCCCGTCGGGCGGACGCGCTGATCGACTTGGTGCGCAGGGCCGTGAGTGCTCCGGATGGTGTGCCCCGTCAGGCGAAGACCAGCCTTGTGGTCACCATCAAGCTCGACGAGCTCCAGCGGCTGTCCCGGGGCGCGGGGCTGACCCTGGGTGGCGAGCCGCTGCCGATCGAGACCGTGCGCCGGATGGCCTGTGATGCGCAGGTGATCCCCGCTGTGCTCGGCACCCACGGGGAGGTCCTCGAGCAGGGCAGGGCCGAGCGCCTGTTCAACCGTGCCCAGATCCGCCACCTGTGGCTACGAGATGGGCACTGCACGTTCCCCGGCTGCACCAAACCCGCGACCTGGTGCGACGCGCACCACCTCCTTCACTGGGCCGATGGTGGCCCCACCGACACCGACCACGGCGCGCTCTTGTGTCAGCGCCACCACACCGTCGTGCACTCCAACCGCTACGCCGGCGAAGTGGTCGACGGCCCCGGAGGCCCCTTCGTGAAGTGGGACCTCACCCCGGGGTCCTACGACCTCCAGCTGGAGCGGTGGCGCACCAGCCCGCCGCCTGCTGCCGATCCGGCTGTCCCACCGCCGCGACCATGACCCCGCTCCACACCCCGCCCGAGCCGGCGGGGTGCGAAGCATGTGCAGGGGGAGGGAGACGCCGGACGGAGGTATGCCGGGCGGTGACCACCCGGCATACCTGGGCTGAGTTGGGCGCCTGTCGCGCGAGGTGAGCTTCCTCGTCCGAGGCGGGGCGAGCCTCCGGGACCCCAGCGGTTGACCCCCGCCGGCGCGCCACGGAGGGGGTCTCTTCGTCCGTTCGGTCACGAATTGTCGGTCTTGCTTCGACGGGGCACAGGCGCCGGTAGCGTCCGGCGGACCAACCGACGGAGGACAGGGACCATGACTCGACGCATCGTGACGGCGCTCGTCGTCGCGCTCGGCATCTCCATGCTGGGCGCCTGTGGGGGCGACCCCTCGAACGGCGACAACCGCCCCATTGCGTTGGTGGACGCGAAGTCGTCGGCCTCCCCGACGACGTCGGCCGACGCTGCCAAGGCGGCAGCCGCTGCGGCAGCGAAGGCTGCGGCAGATGCCAAGGCCAAAGCCGCAGCAGATGCCAAGGCGAAAGCGGCCGCGGACGCGGCTGCGAAGGCCAAGGCGGCTGCCGCAGCCAAGGCGAAGGCTGCGGCTGCAGCGAAGGCCAAGGCGGCCGCCGCGGCGGCAGCAGCGGCCGCAGAGGCAGAGGCGGAGGCTGCGGCGGCGGCGGCGGTGCCGGAGGACGTGTACTACGAGAACTGCACCGCCGCGCGTGCCGCGGGTGCTGCGCCGGTCTACCGGGGCGACCCCGGCTACTCCAAGAAGCTCGACCGCGACGGCGACGGGGTCGGCTGCGAGTCCTGACGGGCCGACTGGATGATCGCAATCACGTCACCGACCTCACCGAGGTGGGCGAGCTTGTCGGGGTTGACGATCGAGCGGATGCCGGTGATCTCCCCGTCGGTGATGTCGAGCGACCACACGCCGAGTACGCGGTCCCGGTCGTCGACGTAGATGGCACCCGGCCCGCCGTTGATCTCGACCGGCCGCATCGACACCTGCGGGAACCGCGACAGGGCGCGCAACCAGTTGCCCAGGGTGCGCGCGACGCGGCTGCGTCCACGCAACGACCGAGCCAGGGCGGGCACCTTGCCACCGCCGTCGCCCGTGAGCTCGACGTCGTGGGCGAGCAGTGACTCGAGCGCGGCGAGATCACCGTCGTGAGCCGCGGCAAAGAAGCGCGTGGCCAGCTCCCGCTGCTGCTCGCGCGTCGTGGTGAACCGCGGCCGGCGTGCCTTGACGTGCTGGCGGGCCCGGCTGGCGAGCTGGCGCACGTTGTCCTCCGTCTTGCCGACGATCTCGGTGATCTCCGGGTAGGCGTAGCCGAACACGTCGTGCAGCAGCAGCACGGCCCGCTGCTCCGGGGAGAGGCTCTCGAGCAGCACGAGCATCGCGAGTGAGAGCGAGTCGGCGGTCTCCGCGTGCCGTGCCGGGTCGTCCGGTGCGCCCGAACCATCGGTGATGATCGGCTCGGGCAGCCACTCACCCACGTAGCGCTCGCGGCGTGCGCGGGCTGACTTCAGCTCGTTGATCGCCAGCCTCGTGGTGATGGTGGCGACGAACGCGCGGGGCGACGCGATGTCCTCCCCGGCATCGAGGGACTGGTGCACCCGGAGCAGCGCCTCCTGCACGACGTCCTCGGCCTCCGACACGCTGCCGAGCATCCGGTACGCGATGGCGAAYGACGTCGGCCTCAGCGCGTCGAGCAGCTCCTCACGGTCAGTCAGGTGGCCGTCGGTCACGTCCGCACTCGCTCCGGCGCGGACAGCTCGGCGAAACCCTGCCGCCAGCTGGGGTGTCCGAGCTGCCAGTCGAGCTCGCGCCTGGCCTTGGCGTTCGACGCCCCACGCAGCTCGGTCATCATCGCCACTCCGATCTCCCCGGTCAGCAACCGTCCGACGAACCGCGGCACGTGCATCGGCTCCTTCACCCCCAAGCTACGCGCCAGCACCGGCAGCCAGTCGGCGACCTTCGCGGGTTCGTCGTCGACCACGTTGTACACGCCGCGGTGACCGCGCTCGATCGCGGCGACGGTCGCCGCCGCGGCGTCGGCGATGTGGATGAACGACCAGACCCCGCCACCGTTGCCCACGACAGGGAACTTGCGCTGCCGCACCGCCGCCGTCTGCTCACCATCGGGTCCGAGCGACGTGCCGGGGCCGTAGAAACCGCCATAGCGCAGAACGATCCCCTCGGTCCACGTGGCCGCGAGCACAGCGTCCTCGACGTGCTTGATAGCGGCGACCGTCTGCCGCATCTCCTTTGCCGCCCCCGTGCCGAACGAGTCCTCCTCGGTCTTCACCGCACCTCCGACGCGTTCGTATGCCGCGAAGAAGCTCTGCGCGACGAACCGCTTCACCCCGACGGCCTGACCGGCTGACAGCAGGTGGTCGGTGCCCTCGCGTCGCAGCCGGTTGGTCATGGCGAAGGCCTGGTCGAAGTGACGCAGGTCCATCGGCCCGATGGACGTCAGCTGGTGGACGATCACGTCGGGCTGGGCCCGTCCGACGGCCTCGGCGACCTGGTCGGCGTCGAGGGCATCAGCAACAGTCGGCTCGGCACCGAGGGCGCGCAGCAGCTGCTGCTTCGACGCGCTCCGGGTCATCCCGGTGACTTCGTGGCCCGCTCGCACCAGCTGCGGCACGAGCTGCTGGCCGATGGCTCCGGTCGCTCCTGCGACAAACACCTTCATCGTTGTCTCCCTCGTCCTTCGACCACGGCCTGGTCCGGGGTCGGTTCACCTCTACCCACCCAGACAAGGCAGCTCGCAGCGGTGTGACAGTCAGCGGGCGTCGTCCTGTCGTCGCAGCCGCAGGTTGTCCTTCTGGAGGGCGCTGTTGCGACGACGGAGCCCGAGGTTCTGGCTGCTCAGGTCGGCGTTGTCGTCCTGCAGGTCGAGCACCATGGCCACTGCTGCGAGGGTGACGCCGGAGTCGACCAGCTCGCTGATCCGCGCGATCCGCGCCAGGTCTGCGTCGCTGTAGCGGCGGGTACCTCCTTCCGTCCGCTCGGGGGTCACGAGTCCCTTCTCCTCGTACAACCGCAGTGTCGGAGCGGGCAGGCCGACGAGCTCGGCTGCGACCGAGATGGAGTAGAGCGGCCGGTCGGACCGGCCCGGTGCGGCGCTCACGAGCACCCCTCGGGGGTCGTGAGCTGGGTGCGGGACGGTTTGCTGGCCCCGGCACTTGACAAACCGATGTTGAGAGATCTAGAAAATCTATAGCCCATGGCTGAGATTGTAGGGATCGAGGTCAGGGAAGGAAATAGGCCCTCATCCTTGGAGGTGGTTGTGATGCTGATGCGGACTGACCAGTTCCGCGAGCTGGACCAGCTSGCCCAGCAGGTCTTCGGGACGATGGCGCGTCCCACCGTGATGCCCATGGACGCCTGGCGACAGGGCGACACCTTCGTCGTCGAGTTCGACCTCCCGGGGGTCGACCCGGGGTCCATCGACCTGGATGTCGAGCGCAACGTGCTGACCGTCAAGGCCGAGCGCGCTCGGCTCGACGACGGCGTCGACACGATCGCCACCGAACGCCAGCGCGGGGTCTTCAGCCGCCAGCTGTTCCTCGGCGACACCCTCGACGTCGACCGCGTCGAGGCTTCCTACGTGGACGGCGTGCTCAGGCTGAGCATTCCCGTGGCCGAGCACGCCAAGCCCCGGAAGATCGAGATCAGGTCGGGCGACCGGCGCCAGCACGCGATCTCGGCCTGACGAAGCGGCCCCGCGGGCTTTTCCCGACAGCACAGGCTGTCCCGACAGCACAGGCCGTCCAAGTCGACACAGGCTGTTCCGACAACACAGGCTGTCCAGACAACACAGGCCGTCCAAGTCGACACAGGCTGTTCCGACAACACAGGCTGTCCAGACAACACAGGCCGTCCAAGTCGACACAGGCTGTTCCGACAACACAGGCTGTCCCCGCCGACCCCGCCGCTCCGGGACGAGGGTACCCCGGAGGCGCTGTCGGTGTGGTGGGCTCCGTCGTGCGCCTGCCGGGTCGGCGGGGACTGGTCCAGCCACTCGCCGCCTCTCCGCTGGTCGCGCTCCTGGGCTAGGGGCGCGGCAGCAGGGACGGGCGGGGGAGCCTGACCGACATCGACGTGAGGCCGAGCCTCAACGAGGCAGCCCGGGCGAGGTGTCGGCACACCAGGAGGGTGACGACCGCCGGGACCGCGCCGGAGGCGAGCAACGCCGTGCGGGCGCCGTACGTCTCGGCCAGCCACCCGACCACCGGGCCGCCCACCGCCCCGCTGCCGATGAAGACGAGCAGGTAGAGCCCGACGACGCGCCCCCGCAGGTGGTCGACGGCAGCGAGCTGGACCAGTGACTGTGCCGAGGTGAGGAACCCCAGGTTGGCGGCGCCGACCGCGACCAGGAGCAGCGTGAACGCCTCCTGGCCCGGTGCAGCTGCCGTGACCAGGAGCGCGGCTGCCAGCGCGGATCCGGCGACCCCGACCGTGCGCAGCCGGGGCTGGTGCCGGCGACGAGCCGTGGTCAGCGCGCCTGCGAGGGCGCCGAGCGCCACAACGCCGTTGAGCAGGCCGAGCCCTGAGGCGCCGGAATGGAAGACGTCCTTGGCGTATGCCGCGAGCGTCACCGGCAGGCTGATCGTGAAGAACCCGAAGGCGCCCACCATCACCACCGGCCACAGGACGTTCGGCGTGCGCACGGCATACGAGAGGCCGGCCCGGACCCCCGGCGCTCGACCACTCGCGCCGAGCCGCGCGGCGGCGGCAAGGCGGGAGGCGCGGACCTCCGCGCGGGTGGGGGTGCCGCGCATGCACAGCATCGCCACGACGGGGCCCACGAACGACAGCGCGTTGACGACGAAGGCCCACCCGGCGCCCACCGTGCTCATCAGCAGGCCGCCGAGGACGGGGCCCGCCATCGCACCGATCTGGAAGGTGCAGGAGACGAGGCTGATCGCATTCGCGAGCTGGGGGCCCTCGACCACCTCGGACACGAACGACTGGCGCACCGGGTTGTCGAGCGCCGCGACCGTGCCCAGGACGGCTGCCAACAGGAAGACGTGCCAGACCTCGACCCGGCCACTGAGGGTCAGCACGGCCAGGACCGTCGCCGTCAGCATCATCGAGACCTGGGTGCCGAGGAGCAGGTGACGCTTCGGCAGCCGGTCGGCCAGCAGCCCGGCGTGCAGCCCGAACAGCAGGGTGGGTGCGAACTGGAAGGCCGTGACCACACCGACCGCCGTGGGGCTGTCGGTCATGGTGAGGACGAGCCAGTCCTGGGCGATGCGCTGCACCCACCCGCCGGTGCCGGAGAGCAGCAAACCGGAGAGCAGCAACCGGAAGTTGCGGTTGGCGAGGGAGGGGAAGGTGCGCGAGAAGTGTTGGGGGAGTAGCGGTGTGGAGATGCGGACTGAGGCGGCGTCGGTGGAGCTCAAGGGTCGTCCCGGGAAGGTAGCGTCGTGGTCGGGTGGAGTTGGAGCGGTGCAGTCGAGCAGCGTGGACGATGTCCAGTGTCGCCCGTGCAGCGGTGTGGCGCAGTATTCTCATCCAGAATCAGTCCTATAAGTGTCATGCAGGAACGCAATGACCAGCCTCGTGGAGGGAATGCCTGCCGTGTATGACCCCGAGCTGTTGCGGACCTTCGTCGCCGTCGCCCAGTCGTTGAGCTTCACCCGCGCCGGCGAGACCCTCGGGCTGCGCCAGCCGACCGTCAGCCAGCACGTCCGCCGGCTCGAGGACGCGGTGGGCCGGCCGTTGTTCGTCCGGGACACGCGCAGCGTCGCCCTCACCTCCGACGGCGAGGCGATGGCGGCGTTCGCCCGTGACATCCTCGCGGCGCAGGAGCGGGCGGTCGGCTACTTCACCGGCTCCCACCTGCAAGGGCGGTTGCGGTTCGGGGTCACCGACGACCTCGCGCTGACACCGTTGCCGCGCATCCTGCGCGACTTCCGCCAGCTCTACCCGCGGATCGACCTCGAGCTGGCCGTCCTGCAGAACGACGCCCTGGTGCGCCGCATCGAGTCGGGCCACCTCGACGTCGCGTTCGTCAAGCGAGGCGCCGACGCGCCCCGCGCCACCCGGGGCCAGCTCGTCCGACGCGACCAGCTCGTCTGGTGCGGCATCGGCTCCACCCGCATCGACCCCGAGCAACCAGTCCCGTTGGTCGTCTACCAAGCGCCCAGCCTGAGCCGCGCGGTCAGCGTCCAGACCCTCGAGAAGGTCGGCCGGCGCAGCCGGATCACCTGCACGGTCAGGGGGGTCAACGGCGTCCTTGCGGCAGTCCGCGCGGGGCTCGGGGTCGCCGTGATGGCGCGCACCCTCATGCCCGGCGACCTCGTCGAGCTGCCGGCCAGCGTCGGGCTCCCGAAGCTGCCGCACCTCGACCTCGTCCTGCTCACCAACCGCAGTGCACCCGCTGAGCCCGCCAAGGCCCTGACGTCCGCCATCCTCGCGAGCGGCGCGCCCCTCACCCCGGTCACGGCCGGCTGACGCCAGGCGAGGTATGCCGCCAGGCGAGGTGTGCCGCCAGGCGTGGTGTGCCGCGTGGCGCCCGCGACCACGCGGCATACCTCAAACTCGTGGGCGGCGAGGGGTTGCCGAGGAGCGCCGCACGCGGTCGACTGTCGGAGTGGGTCACGCCCACCCGGGGCGCGGCCAGCTCGGACGGAGGTCTGCACATGAGCAGTGAGGTCGACACACGCTCGGATGACGACGTCGACGACAACGTCGACGACCTGGAGGCTGGGGTGCACGCCAGCCACGCGGTCGCGGCGTCGCCCACGCAGGTCTGGCAGCACCTGGTCAGTCCCGCCGGCACCGAGGCCCTCCTCGGCGATGGTGCCCGCATCGGCAACAAGGGCGAACCCTGGCGCGCGTCGGACGGTTCGTACGGCGTCGTGCGCAGCATCCATCCGGTCGAACAGGTGCGCGTGACCTGGCACCCGCACGACGACGGCCCGCTCAGCATGCTCGACGTCCAGCTGCACCCCGACGGTGACTCGACGCGGGTCGAGGTCTACCACGAGGGCCGTGGCATCGCCGGTGACCCGCGCGGCGACAAGGCGCACTGGGACGAGGCGCTGGGCCGCTTTGTGGGAGGCCTGCGGGGCAACTGAGCCCGCCTGAACGGGTCATGGTGAGGTGCCCGACCCGGGCATCGGCGCGAGTGCGTTCTCCATCGATCGACGGAGGCGCGCCTCGTCCGTTGAGAGCACGATCAGGCCATGGGTGAGGTAGACAGGATCGATTCAGGCTCGACCTGGGTGATCTACGAGGGACCGCCCTTCGTCGACCCGACGATCGGACGCTACGGGTCCTTCGTGGACATCTGCATGTCGCTCAACGAGGCCGAGCTCGTCCAGCTGTGTGGTTACTGGGAATGGCGGGCCGACCTCGCTGCACGCGACATCGACCGGTGGTGGTGCTGGACGGTGGTCCGGTTCGGTCGGCGACTCCTCGCCAACCAGGGCGGGGCGCGTCCGCGTCGTCACCAGCCGACCTGACCGACGAGCTCCGCAGGTCAAGCACGGCCGTCGGCGTTGCGGCTAGGGCGAGTCCGGCGTGAGGTCGTAGGGGCAGCCGCCAGAGCCCAGCTTGGCCAGACCCGCGAGGTCACCCTTCCCGAACTCGGTCGCCACGCCGTTCTCGGCCACCATGACCTGCGCCGGGTTGGCGACGTGGTCCAGGCCGACGAGGTGACCCAGCTCGTGCATCACCACGGCGCGCGCGTGCTCGTGGCCGTGGGGCCCTCGCAGGATCTGCGCCAGCTGCGGCCCGTCGAGCGAGACCGACCCGCCGACGTACCGTTCTTGGTCGAGGCTGTTCGCGAAGCGGTGCACGGGGCCGCCCAGGCCCACGACCGAGCCCTTGAGACCCGGCACCACCTCCGGCGTCGTCCAGGCGACGAGCACGGGTGCGCGGGCGCTGCCGGGCAGGCCGTTGGCCAGGTCGCGGGCGCTCTTGACCGGCCGCGGTGCCTGGGTGGTCGGGCCGGCGATGTTCAGGTGCAGACCGCTCGCCGCGTCGACCCGGTCGACGGCCTCGGCCAGGAGGGCGTCGGCCCCCTCGGGCGCTGACGCGCTGTTCACGACGAGCTGGATGGTGAGGCACGGGTCCCACGTGACGGGCTCGCCACGGGAGTTGGTGTTCATGAAGGCGTAGGCGGTCGGGTCGTCGAACGCCTTGCTGGCACGGCTGGGAGCCAGCCCCACCGCACGGACCACCACAGCGCCGCCCACCAGGGCCACGACGACTGCGGCGATGAGCAGGGTGGTGAGGGTGCCCGGTGTGCTCGACCGGCCGGGTGTCCTCGACCGGCCCGGTGGGCTCGACGGGCCGGCGGTGCCTGGCGCGCCGAACTGCTGCGGGGCGTAGGCCGTCTGCGCGGGCGACCACGGGTTCGGCGCTGGGACGGCCTGCGCCGGTGGGCGCACGGGGCGGCGGTGGAGCACCTGCGGTCGACCCGCTCGTCGGTCGGCGAGGCAGTGCAGGCAGATGACCTCGTCGCGCGACGGGTCGAACCCGGCGCGCTCTCCGGCGACCATCACCTCGCCGCACCGGCACACCGAGCCGTCCGGCACCGAGACCACCACGATCCCGTCGTCCACCTGCACCTGCCCCCAGCTCCTCGACCTCGCTGCCGCCCCACCCGACCCGAGGATTCTGCGTCATGAGCAGCGGTCGGTATGCCGGTTCCGCGCACTTTCGCCCGAACGGCTTACGTCGACCGCCTCACTTGTGCGGCAGGGTGCGTGCGTACTCCACGCTGCGCTCGACCCACTCGCGCAGCTGGTCGTCGCTCTCGAACGCGGCCTCGTCGACGCGGAGCCAGCCCTTCATCGCCTTCCCGCGCATCTCGAACGGCCGGACCCCGTCACGCTCGAGCAGCGCCTCGGCCTCGTCCTCGTCGAGGCGCACCATCAGTCCGCCCTTGCTGCTCGCGGCGACCGACATGTTGCCGTTCACCAGGAAGGCGAGCCCGCCGAACATCCGCTTCTCGGTCACGTCGAGGTCGCCCACCACGAGGTCCCGAATCCGCTGCGCCACGCGCTCGTCATACGCCATGGCGTCATTCTGTCGCTGCCTGGGCGTCCAAGGCTGTGGATGGACAAAGTGCGGATGCACGAGTTTGCCTAGACTCGCGTCCGTTCAGGGGCGTTTGAATGACGGGGGAGGGGTCCACGAGTGAGCTCCAAGCACAGGTATGCCGCGACGCTCAGCCTGATCGGCGTGTGCGGCCTGGTCGCGGTGTCGGGCTGTACCGGGGGAGGCGGCAGCCCGCCGGCGTCGAGCTCCACAGCCGCCAGCAGGACCACGAGCAGTGGGACGACCACGTCTGCGCCAAGGGCGTCCACCACCACGACCGCGTCGTCCACCACGACCCCGGTAGAGATCCCCGAGGCGGCAAGAGCCCACACCGAAGCCGGCGCCGAAGCCTTCGTGAAGTTCTTCATGGACCAGGCCAACAGGGCGTGGAAAGAGCCGAATGCGGAGCTGCTTCCGCCGTTGAGCGACTCTGGCTGCCTCTCCTGCAAGGAAATTCAGAAGACTGCAGCCGCATTGGTAAGGGACGGGCAGCACTACGTGAGCGACCCGGTCACCGTCACGCGCGTCGTGGCATTCGGAGGTGCTCCGAAGGGACAGCAGTACGTGCGTCTGTTCATGACCCAGCACAAGGTCGATGTCGTCGATGCAAGCGGAAAGGTGGTTCTGACAGATCCGCAGAAGTTTTTGGCTCGCACCGCGGGCGTGATCTGGGAGGGGGAGTCGTGGCGTTTGTACGACATCGGCCAGTAGTCAGCCTGGGCCTCTGTCTGGCCTTCATCTTCGTTGGTGCGTTGCCAGCGTCGGCTGAAATGGATGGTTCGACACTGCCGGGAGGAACGCGTCTCACGTTCAAGGAACGCCTTGAGCTGCAGCAGATTCGGGCTGATGCCGCCGCTGCGAGGGCGGCAAGCGCTGCGCCTAAGTTCGAATATGCCTCGGTCGCGGACTGTGGCAGCAACAGCCCTGACTCGGCCAACCCGGACGACCTGTGCAAGGACGCGGCAGTGGCTTGTGCGGGGAACACGCCCGAGCAGGGGTTGGGGCCCAGTGTTCGCTTGTTCCGGCGGACGGTGAATTCCGCAGGAGCGCCGTCCGGGCCTTGGGTTCAGTACGGGTCAACGTGTTTCCCCGAGGATGCGCCGGGTCCGGCGCGCCCGCGGGTGACGATGGCGATGGTGCTCGCGGCGTTCCATGACACCGATTTCGCCAAGCCGGTCCTCGTGGTCGAGCCTCGCGGCAACGTCACCCTGGTGACCTTGCCGACCTACTTCCAGATCAGCTGGCCCGAGAGCGGCTTCCAGCCGGGTGAGGTCGACCTGGTCGATCCTGCGCGGATGGCGGGGTTCCGGGTCGAGATCCGTCCTGCGGTCAAGAGCATCACCTACGACTACGGCGACGGCTCCACGAGCGGCCCGACGACTTCTCTCGGCGGTCCCTTTCCGGACGGGGACATCACCAAGACCTACCTCCGAGCTGGAGACTTCGCGGTCCGGGCCGATGTCACGTACTCCGGCCAGTTCCGCGTCAACGGTGGCCAGTGGATCGACATCCCGGGCGACGTCACCATCCGGGGCACGGCGCAGACGCTCACCGTCAAGACCGCGCACGCGCGCCTGGTGGCGCATTGAGCACAGCGAGCCTGACCGAGGGAGTCGACGAGTGAGCCAAACGCGCTGGTACGTAGGGGCATTGAGCGTGTTCGCCGTGTGCGGCGTGGTCGGGGTGTCGGGCTGTACCGGGGGAGGCGGCAGCCCACCCACCCCGAGCTCGACCGCCGTCAGCAGGACCGCGGTCAGCAGGACCACGAGCAGTGGGACCACCCCGCCGGCCACCGTCACCGGTCCTGCCGTACAGATACCAGCGGCGGCCAGGGCCCACACGGCCGCCGGCGCGGAGGCCTTCGTGCGGTTCTTCCTAGATCAGGTGAACACGGCTTGGACCAAGCCCGAGACCGGACTGGTGGCCCCGTTGGGAGATTCGGGATGCCTCAGCTGCAAGGCGTTCGAGGAGGAGGCGGCCGAGCTCGTCGCCAAACACCACCGATATGCCCAACCCCCGGGTCTGTACACCAAGGTCGAGGCAGTTGGCGAGCCCACGAAGCAGGGGCGTCGGTATGTCAAGGTCACCGCGATTCAGCAGCGCGTCAACATTGTCGACAGGTCGGGCAAAGTCGTGAGCACGGACCCGAGAAAGCCCTTGACCCTCACGGCCTTGACGATGTGGCAGGGGGACAGGTGGTTGCTCTACGACATCGGTTGAAGGCCCAACCTCAACCGCGTGCCGGGCCGGGGCGCAGAGAGAACTGGATCAGTGGCCGACGGACAGCGGCTTGAGCTCGCCGTCGAGGGTGCCCATGAGCACGACGGCGCGCAGGCGGTTGAGGAGCTGGTTGGCGTTCTCCTCGACTCGGACACTGTGGTGGGCCGCTGCCTCACCGGTGCACGTGCGGTGCACACCGCGGGCAAGGGTGGTGCCGCAGACACACGTCGCGAGGTTCGCGCCATGGGTGAGCTCGGGGGTGACGAGGGGGAGGTCCACGTCGTGCACGCTATGAGCGGCGCCTGCGGATCGCGTTCGCAATGCCGAGCACCCCCTCCGTTCGTCCGATGCGAAGCTGACCGAACAGGGTGACCCGGAGCGATGTTCGTCGACGGAGGAGCCGAGCCGCCCCCGGGCGCAGGACGGGTCGGCTCAGCCTTTCTGCATCGCCCACGCGAGGCGGATCGCCGTGCGGATCGCGTCCGCGTCGCCGTCGAGGTCCGCTTGCACCTTCAGGTGCTTCTCCCAGCGAGGTGGCACCCCGAATGTGTCCGGGTGGTCGTCGAGGAGCTTCTCACGGTCCTCGAAACCCACCCTCACGAGCACGGTCCCGGGCTCGTCCTGCCGCACCACGAGGCGGTCGTCGACGTACCACGCGACGCGCCCCGGGTGCCCCTTGCGCTTGCACCCAGCCAGCGACGTGGCGTACTCGTCGATCTCGTCGTGGGTCACGCTCAGCACGCTAGCGGACCCGTCTGACGAGTTCCGTGTCTCGGCTTGCCCGCTCTCCCGGGCCGGTTCACGATGGGTTCGTGGCGGGGACCGGTGGGCTGGAGGTGCGGGACGCGACCCAGGAGGACGTGCCGGCGCTCGTGGAGCTCACGACCAGCCGAACCCCCAAGTACGAGAAGTGGTGGGTCTCGACGATCTTCGAGGACAACGTCGAGATCCATGCGGCGCCGATGCTGTACGACTCCGACAGGCTGGTGGGTTATGGCACTGCCACCCACCGGGTAGGTGCGCCGGAGCACCAGCGCACCGTGCAGATCTTCGTCGCCCGGGAGGAGTCCGGTCGAGGCATCGGATCCGCCATCCTCGCTCGCTGCCTGGCTGCGCTTCCCGACACCACCACCGAGGTCTGGACGAAGGTGCACGACGACGACCCCGAGTCGTTGGCGGTGGCCAATCACTGGGCCTTCGAGGTGATGCAGCGCTCGATCAGCTCGCGCGTCGATCTCGCGGGCGCCACCAATCCTCAGCCCCCACCCGGGGTGACCCTCGAGGACTGCGATGGGCTCGAGTTCGACGGTGACGACGCCGCGGCGTTCGACGCCATGCTGGCCGCCAGCCAGACCAACCCCGAGGCCGAGAACATCCACGTGTTGACCCGTCAAGAGATGCAGCACTGGACCGACCCCGGCGAGACCCCGGTCGCCTGCCTCGCCCGGGTGGACGGGCGCCCGGCGGCGCTCGCGTTGGCCATCGTCCTCAAGGAGACGGGCGAGGGCGGCGTCGCCTACACGGGCGTCGACCCGGCATACCGGGGCAGGGGGCTGGGGCGACTCGTGAAGGAGCAGCTGCACGCCCGAGCCGCCGAGTTGGGGATCGGCTGGTTGGGGACCGAGAACGAGGAGCACAACGCGGGGATCCGCCACGTGAACGAGCAGCTCGGCTACGTCAAGACGCACGGCGTCTATCGCCTCCGACGGGTCCTCGAGCCGGGCTGGGGATAACTTCCGGACGAGGGCCTCGCTTGCGGCAGCATCGGACCATGAGCTACCACGACCTACCGCCGGACGCCCGCTCGATTCCGTTGACGGACAACGTCATCCAGAGCGACGTCATCGACCTGATCCTCGACCTCGACGCCCGCCGAGGCGGCGCGCTCGCCCTGATGCTGTGCGACGAGTCCGATCGCGGGGTGCAGCCGATCGTGCTCTCCGACCTTCCGCCGGACGCCCCCGCCGCTGACCTGCGCACCCTCCTCGACCTGCTGCTCCCGATGATCGGTGAGGACCACGGCTCGGTGCTGGTCGGGCGGGGCCGACGTCGTGGGGTGACGCCGACCGACAACGACCGGGAGTGGCACCAGGAGGCGCTCGAGGCGTGCCAGCGACACGGGGTGCGGCTGCTCGGCTTCCACCTCGCCTCGCCCGACGGCATCGAGGCCCTCCCCGCGCCGCTCACCAAGGCCAGCTGACCCCAGGGAGCCGGCATGCGAAACCCGGTCCGACAGGGGAGCGGGGCCCTAGGCTGCCGTCATGTACGAGTACAAGGTGGTCCAGGTCCGCGAAGGGCTGATCGGCGGCAAGATGTCGGCCGACAAGCTCGAGAAGGTCCTCAACGAGTGGGCCCAGAAGGGCTGGCAGGCGAAGTCCGTGACGGCCGTCGAGGTGAAGGGCCGGATCGGCCCGGGTGGCACCGAGGGCGTGCTCGTGACGTTCGAGCGTCAGCGCCCAGCCTGAGTGGATCCCCGTCGCCAGGTCCGCCGCGGCGTCTCAGCCTGACGCGGGCACGCGTTCTGCCTCGGCGCGCGCGACAACCTGCAGGCGGGGCCACTCGTCGCTGATGTTGAGGTCGGCGCCGATGTCGAGCATGGTCGCGGTGAACAGGGCTCCGGTGGCGATCATGCCGGGATGCACGTGCCCGAACACCTCGAGCGTCACGGTGCCGTAGAGCCGCGCCCAGGCGCGTTCGAACATCCAGACCATCCCGGGGGTGGGTGACCCCAGTCCTTCGGTCACCTCGTCGGGCTTGATCTCGCTGCGCAGGATCTCCAACAGCTCCGGGTCCAGCTCGTCGTCCGACGGGACCGAGAACTGGTACTTCGCCCAGAGCCGACCGAAGATCTCACTGAAGAACGCAGCGAACAGGTGCACACCCGAGTCCTCGGGCAGGCAGTCGGCGAGCGACGTGATCACCGCGGTCTTCTTGGGGCTGACCGCCTCCTCCGACTGCATCGACGCGCCTGAGGCAAAGACCATCTGGAACTCGGTGCGGTTGCGCAGGGCCCACGCGCGGAACGCCGCCGAGGCCGCCACGACCTGCGCGGACGGGTCGTCTGCCGCCTGGTCGTCGCGGGCCACCCTCATCGCGGCGACCACGTCCTCGAAGATCGACCGCGCCACGAGGGTGAGCAGCTCGGCGTGGCTGTCGACGTAGCGGTAGAGCGCCGGGGGAGTGAGCCCCATCTCCTGGGCGACCGCGCGGATGGAGACGTCCTCGCCGGTGCGCAGCAGCCGTCGCGACACGTCGACGATCTCGTCGTACGTCGCCTGCCGCTGACGCTCTCGCCGCGTCGGAACCGCCGTCATCCGCCGTCTGCTCCCGCTCGTTGGTACCTCGGATCGATGTCACGCAGAGTTAACCACGAACCCTTCGCTGAACCCTTGACAACTTAGTTTACACCCATCACTGTTACTGACGTAAACATTCGTGATGCAGGGTAGCAAGGACGGGGTTCTCATGAAGGTGTGGTTCGCATGAAGACGTGGGGTCAGTTCGTCGCTCGACGGTCCTGGGCCGTCCTGCTCGGTGCCCTAGCCGTGGTGCTCGTCGCCGCGGCATACGGCATCGGGGTGTTCGGCAGCCTCTCCAACGGTGGGTTCGACGACCCGGCCACCGACTCGGCCAAGGAGCTCGCGCTCGAGCAGGCGACCTTCCCCGGTCGCGAGACCGACCTCGTGGTCGTCTACTCCAGCCCGACCCTGAAGGTGCAGGACCCCGCCTTCCAGAGGGCGGTGACCGACACCCTCAGCGCCCTCCCAGCGAGCGAGGTCGCGGGCACGGTGACGTGGTATGCGACGCCATCGCCGGGGCTGGTCAGCACCGATGGCCACGCCACGCGGGTCGTGCTCACGCTCGCGGGCACCACCCAGGACGCCAAGAGCGCCAACTGGGACGCCGTCAAGGACGACCTGTCCGCTCCCGGCCTCAGCACGAGCGTGGGCGGTCGCTGGGCGGTCTTCGGTGACGTCAACGAGCAGGTGTCCAAGGACATCGCCCGCGCCGAGTCCATCTCGCTGCCGATCGTGTTCCTGCTCAGCCTGCTCATCTTCGGCAGCCTCGTCTCGGCCCTGATGCCCACCTTGGTCGGCGGCATCGCCGTGATGGGTGCCTTCGCCGTCGTGCGCCTCATCACCGGCGTCACCGACGTGTCCATCTTCTCGATCAACGTCATCACCCTCCTCGGCATGGGGCTGGCGATCGACTACGCGCTGTTCGTGGTGAGCAGGTTCCGTGAGGAGCTGGCCCGGCAGCCTGACGACTCCAGGTCGAGCGTCCGGGAGGCCGTCGTCCGCACGATGACCACCGCCGGCCGCACGGTGCTCTTCTCGGGACTGATCGTCGCCGCCTCGCTCGCGTCCCTGCTGCTCTTCCCGCAGAACTTCCTGCGCTCCATGGGTTACGGCGGCATGGCGGCGGTCCTCGTGGCGATGGTCGCCGCCCTGACCGTGCTGCCGGCGCTGCTGGGCGTGCTCGGTCCGCGCCTCGAGTTCGGCCGTATGCCGTGGCGTCGCGGAGCGCGCGCCCGGCTGGCCGACGCGCGCACGCCCGACGAGCTGCACGGGGCCGACCACGAGGTGGTCCACGGCGCGTGGGCGCGGGTCGCGCACAGCGTCATGCGCCGGCCGGTGGCCTACCTCGTGGTCATCGTCCTCGGCCTCCTCGCCCTGGGCAGCCCCTTCCTGACGGCGAAGTGGGGAAGCGTGGACGAGCGCGTCCTGCCAGTGAGCTCGCCGAGCCGACAGGCGGCCGAGCTGCAGGCGGAGCTCTTCGGCGGAGAGACCTCCACCGCGTCGATCATGCTGCGTGGCGCGGACCAGGCGGCCACCGCCGCCTACGTCACCCGGCTGCAGGCCGTCGACGGCGTCACGCAGGTGCAGGCCGTGGCCAGCAAGGCGGTCGACGGCGCCCAGCTCACCCTCGTGCAGGCCACCTGGAAGGGGAACTCGCAGACCTCGGCCAGCCAGGACGTCGTCGTCGGCATCCGGGCTGTCCAGCCCCCGGCCGGGAGCACCGCGTTGGTGGGTGGGCCGACAGCTGACGCCGTCGACCTGATCGCCTCCATCGGCGACCGGCTGCCGTGGATGGCCCTGACCGTGGCACTGGTCATGCTCGTGCTGCTCTTCGTCGCCTTCGGGTCGATCGTGTTGCCGCTCAAGGCGATCGTGATGAACGCGGTGTCGATTGCGGCGTCGTTCGGGGTCGTCACCTGGATCTTCCAGGAGGGGCACCTGTCCGGCCTGCTCGGCTTCACCTCGCCCGGCTACCTCGACGTGACGCAGCCCATCCTGATGTTGGCGATCCTGTTCGGGCTGTCGATGGACTATGAGGTGTTCCTGCTGAGTCGCGTGCGCGAGGAGTGGGACCGCACCGGCGACAACACCCGGGCCGTCGCGGCAGGCGTGCAGCGGTCGGGTCGGATCATCACGAGCGCGGCCCTGCTGCTCGCCGTCGTGATCGGCGGGTTCGCCACCAGCGGGATCATCTTCATCAAGATGATCGGGGTCGGCATGCTCGTCGCCGTCCTGCTCGACGCGACCGTGGTGCGGGCCCTCCTCGTCCCGGCGACGATGCGCCTGCTCGGCCGCGCCAACTGGTACGCCCCCGGTCCGCTCGCCCGCTGGTGGGACCGCTACGGACACCGGGAACACTCGGCTCCGAGGCCGTCCCCCGTCCTCCCGGTCCCGGCGCCCGAGCTGGCACCGGCACCCTGACAACGCGGCGGACACCAGCAGGGACCACCTGCGATCACCACCAGCCGCGCGACCGACGTCTTCGTCGGCCGCGCGGCTGCGTGGTTGAACCCCAGATGCGGCTGCGTGGTGGAAACCCAGATGCGGCTGCGTGGTGGAGCCCCAGATCCAGCATCTGACGGAGCGGCGAGTCGGGCCGAAAGTATGAGGGAGTTGGGTGCCGTCGCCCTCGATACTGGGAACGTGCTGGGATCCGACTTCGCGCGAACCATGCGCGCCGCCCAAGCCGGCGAGGAAGCTGCCTTCGTCCGGCTGTGGCGTGATGCCAACCCGGCGGTGGTCCGCTACCTGAGGGTGGTCGGCCACGACGACCCCTACGACGAGGCCTGCGAAGGCTGGGTCACGATCGTTCGCGGGCTCCCGGGCTTCACCGGCGACGAGACCGAGTGGCGCGTCTGGGTGTTGGCCTGCGCCCGCCAGCGCGCTGAGGAGAGCACCATGCGTCGTGCCTGGGGCTCGGCAACCGGCGGCCTGGTCCTGGTCGACGGCGACGACGACATCGCCCTCGACGACGTCCTGGAGCCCGAGGCGGTGGCCGATCCCACCTTCCGCGGCATCACCGACACCCTCACCGCCCTGCGTGCACTGCCGCTCGGACAGGGAGAGGTCGTGGTGCTGAGGCTCGGCGCCCAGCTGCCGGCCAGCGCGGTGGCAAGTGTCGTCGGCGTCGAGGAGGAGTTCGTCGAGCGCGCCGAGGTGCGGGCCCTCGAACGGCTCGACACCGAGGCCGAGCTGGTGTCCTGGTCGCTGGCCGCGCCGCCGTCCCGCGCCGAGCTCGCGGACGAGAACGTCGCCATCGGTGCGTTCCGCAAGGTGGTCGCGCGCGCCGGCGGCGAGAAGGCCAAGATCATCGCCGTGAGCGGTGGCGGAGCCCGCTCGACCGGCCGGAAGGCGTCCCTCACCCTGGCGGGGAGCCCGTCAAAGACCAACGCACCGAAGGCGTCACGTCGCGACCCCTCGGGCGCCGACGACTCGTCGCCGAAGGTCGTCAGGGTGCTCACGGTCGTCAACGGCCGGACCACGTCCGGGACCCGGGGGACCAAGATCGCCGGCCGATCGCGCACCGCGGCACTGGCGCTCACCGCACTGTCGGTGTCCGTCGTGTCCCTGGGTGGTATCGGGGCAGCTGCCTATGTCGGCGTGCTGCCGGCCCCCATGCAGCAGGCCATGCACGATGCGGTCGGCGCACCGGCGCCCGGCGCCCGCGATGCAGGGTCGACCTCGCGCGCACCCACGACGCCTCCCACGGCCGCCGTCGGGCCGACCGCGAACGCCGCGGCCGCCGGTCAGTGCCGTGCGTGGGCGACCGACAAGGCCATGGGCACCTCGCGCGAGCACTCGGTCGCGTTCCGGAACCTCTCGACGGCAGCGGGCGGACCCGAGAAGGTCCAGTCCTACTGCGCCACCGTGCTGGCCGGCAAGCCCGCGAACGGTGCGCCGACTGCCTCCGTGGGCGGCACCTCACCAGCGACGCCGCCCAAGGGCAGGGGCACCGGGACCGGCGCCACGCACGGCACGGGCAAGCCGCCCACGCCGCCCGGGGCCACCCGCGGAGCCACGAGCCGCCCGGGCCAGGGCAAGTCCACGTCGAAGTCCACCGCCACGAACCCCGCGCCCACGAAGTCAGCGCCGGCCGCCCAGACCAAGACGGCCCAGGCGACCGGGACGTCGCCGTCAGCTCCCGACGCCACGCAGCCCACCCGACGTCCCCCGACCAGCCCGGGCAAGAAGTAGCGGGCAAGAAGTAGCGGGCAAGAAGTAGCGGGCAAGAAGTAGCGGGCAAGAAGTAGCGGGCAAGAAGCAGCGGGCAAGAAGCAGCGGGCAAGAAGCAGCGGGCAAGAAGCAGCGGGCAAGAAGCAGGCAGCGCCCGGCCCCGCCGCGCGGCGGCGTGAGGCCGACGGGTTTGCGTGCGCGCCGGGCGGTTTGCGTGCGCGCGCCGGGCGGTTTGCGTGCGCCGGGCGGTTTGCGTGCGCCGGGCGGTAGGCAGAAACACTGATGCGCCGCCCTGCACTGAGGGCCCACACTTGCGAGCAGGATGGCTACACGGGTCGTCCGGGGGTGCAGGGGGATACGTGGGGTAGCACCATGAGCAGCTTCGACCTGGTGCCGATGCTGAGAGCGCCCGAGGGCTGGCCGGGGGCCGTGGTCGCCACCGTGGCGATGGTGGCCCTGGCCGCCCTCGACCTCATCGGGGCCGTCGCAGCCAAGGAGTGGGCAGAACACCGGTCGCCGGTGCCGATGCTGCTCGGGCTGGTCGCGTTCGGGGTGCTGTTCTGGGTGTACGCCTCGTCGCTGCAGTACGCCGAGCTCGCCCTGGTCACCATGGGGTGGATCGTGATGCTGCAGGTCGGTCTCGTCGTGCTGGATCGGCTCCGCTACGGCGTCGAGCTGCCGCCCGGCAAGTGGGTCGCGATCGTCGTCCTGTTGGGCGCCCAGGCCTACCTGCTGCTGGCGCCGGCGACCTCCGCGACGACCTCCGCCTGAGCCGCCACACCGGTCGGGCGCACCGTCGGCGAGGTGCCCGCGCGGGCGCGCGGCCGCCCCTCGCGTAGGCTTCCCGCCGTGCTCTACCCGTTGACCGTCGCGCTGCTCGTGGCCTCGGTCGCCCTCCTGGGCGTCGCTGCCTGGTATGCCGCGCGCCGACGCCCGGTCGACGACCGCCTGCTCCTCGTGGCAGCCGTGGTCGAGCTGGGCCTCCTCGTCCAGCTCGTGGTGGCCCTCGCGCACCTGGGCAGGGTCCCCGGTGACAGCGCCGAGCACGCGACGTTCGCGGCATACGCGATCACGCTGCCCTTCGTGCCCCCGGCGGCGGTGTTCTTCGCACTCAAGGAGAAGACGCGCTGGTCCATGGGGGTGGTGGCCGTCGGGGCGTTCGCCGTCGCGGTGATGACCGCCCGGCTGCAGCAGATCTGGAACCTCGGTGGCTGAGACCCAGCCCCGGGCACCCCGGTCCACACGCTCCGGCCCTGGGGCGGTGCTGGTCGCCGTCTACGGCCTGCTGGCGCTCGCGGCCACGGGTCGCTCGGTGCTCCAGATCAGTGAGTACTTCTCGCGGGCGCCCCTCGCGTACGTGCTGTCGGCGCTCGCGGCGGTCATCTACATCGTGGCGACCGTGGCGCTGGCGCGCGGCGACCGCACCTCGCGTCGGGTCGCGCTGGTCGCGATCAGCGTCGAGCTCGTGGGGGTCCTGGTCGTGGGTCTGGCGTCCTACCTCGCGAAGGACGCCTTCCCCGACAAGACCGTGTGGTCGCACTTCGGCGAGGGGTACGGGTTCGTGCCCCTCGTGCTGCCGGTGCTCGGGCTGCTGTGGCTCCGGCGCACCGCCCGGCCGGCCGAGCTCACCGGCAGCGGGGACGACGCGGCGTCGCCGAACGCCTAGTCCTCGACGGGCTCGAGGACGAACACCGGGATGAGCCGGTCGGTCTTGACCTGGTAGTCGGCGTAGGGCGGGAAGGCCGCCACGCACCGGGGCCACCACTCGTCGCGCTCGGCACCCTCGAGCTCACGAGCGCGCACGGTCCAGGTGCGGTCGTCGTCCTGCAGGTCGAGGACCGGGTTCTTGCGGATGTTGCCGTACCACTTGGGGTGCTCGGGCGCGCCGCCCTTGCTGGCCACCGCGGCATACACGCCGTCGTGCTCGACCCTCATCAGCGGCACCTTGCGCACCTTGCCGGAGATGCCGCGCATGGTGAGCAGCACCACGGGGCGGCCCTGGATGTCGACGGCGCGGGTCGAACCGGCCTCCTCGATCTTCTCCACCTGGGTGCGGACCCACTGGGTCGGGCTTGCTGCGTACTCGCCGGTGATGGTCATGCACCCATCACAACATGCCCGACCGCTGGTCCGTCGACCGCCCCACCGGGCGCGCCCCGTACCTGTGGACAACTCGATCGCGCCCCGGCGGCACCTGCCTAGCCTCGTGCCATGACCAGCATCGAGGTGGACCCCGCCGCAGTCCTCGCCCTGGCGGGCCTGCTCTCCGAGGTCGCGGGCGACGTGCAGTGGCAGGCGACCACCACCTCAGGGCAGGCGTGGGCGCTGGGTCCGGGTGACAGCGCCCGCGCGCTGGCGGCGGTGCTCGGCGACTTCGAGCACCAGCGCCAGCTGCTCGGTCGCGAGCTCGACGACCTCGCCCGCCGACTGGCCCGCGCGGGGCGGCTCTACGCCGACGTGGACCGCGAGGTCGTCAACTGGCTCGCCCCGGGCGCGGGCGGATGACGCAGCTGCGCCCACCCCCCGCCCGCCCCGGAGGCCCATGATGACGGTGTTGCGCCCGCTGCCCGGCGACCCGGGCACGGTGCGCGCCCTCGCCGACCGGCTGCAGGCCCAGGGCGAGCGGCTGCTCACCCTCGCCGAGGTGCTGCGTGGGCTGGCCGGTCCGGACGCCACCTGGGAGAGCGCGTCGGGTCGGGCGTTCGCCGCGCGGTCCCAGGCGGCTGCCGCGCTGCTCGTCGCGGTGGGTCGGCGCCACGCGGTGTCAGCCGCCGCCCTGCGCCCCCTCGCCGCCGCCCTCGAGCACGCCCAGCGCGTGGTGGCGGGAGCGGTGGCCGAGCACGGCATCGCCTACCCGCGGGCCGTGGCCCTGGGCACCGCCCGCACCGAAGCCGAGCAGTCCGCCGACCCCGCCCAGCGAGCTGCGGCCGCCGCCTACCACTGCCGCGAGGTCCCTTAGCTGGAGCGGGCGCAGGACGCCGAGCGCCGCCACCTCGAGGCCTGGCAACAGTTCCACGAAGCCGACCGCCGGTGCGCCGCGGTGCTCCACGGGCTCGTCGAGGACGGCCTCGCCGACTCGCGCACCTACGACGCCCTCACCGGGCTCAGCCGTGCTGCGGGTGGGCTCGAGGAGGTGGCGGGCACGATCGCACTGGTCCCACTGCCCCAGACCAAGGCGGTCCAGTCGGTCGCCACGGCGGCCGGGCTCACGGCGGTGCTGGCCGACACGACCGTCAAGGTGGGCTACGGCGACGGTGACTGGACGGCGATCGGCCTGGCCGCTGCCGCGATGGGCGCCGGCCGTGCCTCCAAGGTGCTGAAGCGTGGCGCGCTCGCGACCAACCCCGCAGCACGGGCGGCGACCACCCGCACGGAGCGACGGCTGCTGCGCTACGGCGTCGGCGAGCGGCTGCGACTCGCAAGCCTCGAGGAGCTCCGTCAGGTCGGCCGCACCGAGGTCAGGCGCACTCCGCGGCCCTACCTGCCGACCCGTCCACCCGGCTCGCCGGCGGCCACCGCGCACTGGGTCAGGGAACAGCTGGCCGAACGCCTCCGCTACGCGGCGCGCGTCAAGTGGCTCGACGACCTCGCCCTGGCGACTCGTGACCCGGCTCGCTCGCGCACCATGCTGCTGACCGGGTTCGGGGCAGAGGCCGCGTCGAGCGGTCTCGACGGGGCGGGGCAGGCCCGCGACGTGCAGCTCGACCGCCAGCGCGGCGAGGCCACCCGACTGCGTGACGAGCGGGCCAAGGCGGGCGACGACCTCGGGGGTCCACGCCGTCCGCAATGAGAGATGGGTATGCCGGGCGGCCAAGGCTGCGGCGTACCCTCGGCACAGGTCATGAGTGTCAGCGACAAGCCCCGGCTCGCTGGCCGGCAACCCTCCTCCGCGGTGGGGTGCCCCGGGTGAAGACCTGGCGGACGGCGCCCAGCCGCCCGCAAGCGCGGGAGACCCACCACGTGTCCCGCACCGTCTCCGGCGGTGTCGCCGGTGTCACCTCCGCGAGGTGGCACCAGCCCCTCGATCAGCCTCCCTCGATCGGGACCCACCGGCATACGGGCCCCGATGCCGCATTGCGGCCACGAGAGTGAAGGAAACCGAGATGAGCTCCACCAACTGGTCGTTCGAGACCCGCCAGGTCCACGTCGGACAGGAGCCGGACGCCGCCACAGGCGCCCGCGCCCTGCCGATCTACCAGACCACCTCCTACGTCTTCAAGGACACCGAGCACGCGGCGAACCTGTTCGCGCTCAAGGAGTTCGGCAACATCTACACCCGCATCATGAACCCGACGCAGGACGCCGTCGAACAGCGCGTGGCCTCCCTCGAGGGCGGGGTCGGGGCACTCCTGGTCGCCTCGGGCCAGGCGGCCGAGACGCTCGCGATCCTCAACATCGCGGAGGCGGGCGACCACGTCGTCGCCAGTCCCAGCCTCTACGGTGGGACGTTCAACCTGCTCAAGCACACGCTGCCCAAGTTCGGCATCGAGGTGACCTTCGTCGAGGACCCCAACGACATCGCCTCGTGGAAGGCAGCGGTCCAGCCCAACACGAAGCTGTTCTTCGGCGAGACGATCGCCAACCCCAAGTCGGAGGTCCTCGACATCGAGGCCGTGGCGGCCGCCGCCCACGAGGCGGGGGTCCCGTTGGTCGTGGACAACACGATCGCCACCCCGTTCCTCATCCGGCCGCTGGAGTGGGGCGCCGACATCGTGCTGCACTCCGCGACGAAGTACCTCGGCGGGCACGGCACCTCGATCGCGGGCGTGATCGTCGACGGCGGCACGTTCGACTTCGGCGCCGACCCGGAGAAGTTCCCCAACTACAACACCCCGGAGGAGAGCTACCACGGCCTCGTCTTCGCGCGTGACCTCGGCGTCGGCAGCCCCCTGGGCGCCAACCTGGCCTTCATCCTCAAGGCCCGCGTGCAACTCCTGCGCGACCTCGGACCGGCCATCTCGCCGTTCAATGCGTTCCTCATCGCGCAGGGGATCGAGACCCTGAGCCTGCGCATCGAGCGCCACCTCGAGAACACCCACAAGGTGGCCGCCTACCTCCAGGCGCACGAGCAGGTGGAGCAGGTCGTCTGGGCCTCGCTGCCTGACCACGAGTCCTACGAGAAGGCGAAGAAGTACACCCCGCGCGGTGCGGGTGCCGTGCTCGCCTTCGAGATCGCTGGCGGGGTCGAGGCGGGTCGCCGGTTCGTCGAGTCGCTCGTCCTGCACAGCCACGTGGCCAACATCGGCGACGTCCGCTCGCTGGCGATCCACCCGGCGTCCACGACCCACTCCCAGGGCCCGGACGGTGACCGGCTCAAGGCCGGGGTGACCCCCGGGCTGGTGCGGCTCGCCGTGGGGATCGAGCACATCGACGACATCATCGCCGACCTCGAGCAGGGCTTCATCGCGGCCAAGGGCGCGTAACCCAGGGGCGGGGCAGACGCCCCGCTCCGTATGCTGCGGGCATGTCCTCCGCCGGTTCCGAGCAGCCCCGCGCTGCCCGGAACCGGGGGAGGCGCCCCCGGTCCGGTACGTCGTCGGCACCGCCGACCGGGGAGCCGACCAGGCCCCGCCGGTCGAGGCCGCCGAGACCGCCTCGCCCGGTCATCCCGGTCCCCGAGCTGAAGTACCCGCCCGACCTGCCCGTCGTCGCGCGCAAGGACGACATCGCGGCCGCGATCCGCGACCACCAGGTCGTCATCGTCGCGGGGGAGACCGGCTCGGGCAAGACGACGCAGCTGCCCAAGATCTGCCTCGAGGTCGGACGCGGGACCGCCGGGCTGATCGGGCACACCCAGCCACGGCGCATCGCCGCGCGGTCGGTCGCCGAGCGGATCGCCGAGGAGCTCGAGGTCGAGCTCGGCGGGGCGATCGGCTACCAGGTGCGCTTCACCGACCAGAGCAGCGACAACACCTTGGTCAAGGTGATGACCGACGGCATCCTGCTCAACGAGCTCCAGCGCGACCGGCTGCTGCGCAAGTACGACACGATCATCATCGACGAGGCCCACGAGCGGTCGCTCAACATCGACTTCATCCTCGGCTACCTCAAGCAGCTGCTTCCCCGGCGTCCCGACCTCAAGGTCGTCATCACCTCGGCGACCATCGACCCCGAGCGGTTCGCCCAGCACTTCGCCGACGTGCGCACGGGGGAGCCGGCCCCGATCATCGAGGTCTCCGGCCGCACCTATCCCGTCGAGGTGCGCTACCGCCCCCTCGTCGACCCGGAGCGACCGGACGCGCGGGGTGCCCGGGCGGCCAGCGCTGGGGAGGAGCGAGACCAGGTCACCGCGGTCTGCGAGGCGGTCGAGGAGCTGTGGACCGAGCGCGCCGCCGACGGCACCGGGCACGACATCCTCGTGTTCCTCTCGGGGGAGCGCGAGATCCGTGACACCGCCGACGCGCTCGAGTCGATGAAGCTGCCCCAGACCGAGGTGCTCCCGCTCTACGCCCGGCTCTCCGCCGCGGAGCAGCACAAGGTCTTCGGCCGGGCGACCGGACGCCGGATCGTGTTGGCCACCAACGTCGCCGAGACGTCGCTGACCGTTCCAGGCATCCGGTATGTCGTGGACGCCGGCACCGCGCGCATCTCGCGCTACTCCCAGCGCACCAAGGTGCAGCGCCTGCCGATCGAGGCGATCTCGCAGGCCAGTGCCAACCAGCGCGCCGGGCGGTGTGGCCGGCTGGCCGACGGCGTCTGCATCAGGCTCTACTCCGAGGACGACTACCTCTCCCGCCCGGAGTTCACCGAGCCGGAGATCCAGCGCACCAGCCTGGCGTCGGTCATCCTCCAGATGACCTCCTTGGGTCTGGGAGACGTGAGTCGGTTCCCCTTCGTCGACGCGCCGGACGCACGACAGGTCGCCGACGGTGTCCGACTGCTCGAGGAGCTCGGTGCCTTCGACCTGCAGGAGCCGACCACGCATGACCCGACGGCGTCGGAGCCGGCCTCCGACGACACCCGGCCACGCGCGCGCGGGGGGCGCCGTCAGGGACGTCGCCTCACGGCATACGGGCGGGCGCTGGCTCGACTGCCGGTGGACCCACGCCTGGGCCGCATGCTGATCGAGGCCGGCAAGCTCGGCTGCGCCCGTGAGGTGCTCATCATCGTGGCCGCGCTGTCGATGCAGGACCCCCGGGAGCGCCCCGCCGACAAGCAGACGCAGGCTGATCAGTCGCACGCACGGTTCCGCGACGAACACTCCGACTTCGTCTCGCTGCTCAACCTCTGGGCCTACCTCAAGGAGCAGCAGAAGGCGTTGTCGCACAGCGCATTCCGCAGGATGTGCCGCACGGAGTTCCTCCACTACCTCCGGGTGCGTGAATGGCAGGACCTGCACAGCCAGCTCCGCAAGGCCTGTCAGGACGTCGACATCGACCCCCGCTCGTCCACCTCCGCGCCCGGGGAGCCACCGAACGCCGACCTGGTCCACCAGGCCCTGCTGGCGGGACTGCTGTCCCACATCGGACTGCGCGACGAGGCGAAGCGCGACTACCTCGGCGCACGCGGCGCGCGGTTCGGCATCTCGCCCGGGTCGACGCTGTTCCGCCGGCAGCCGACCTGGGTGATGTCGGCCGAGCTCGTCGAGACCACAAGGCTGTGGGCCCGCAGCAACGCGCGCATCGACCCGATCTGGGCCGAGCGCCTGGCTGCGCACCTGGTCAAACGCACCTGGTCCGAGCCGCGATGGTCCCGCAAGCAGGGTGCCGTCGTGGCCACCGAACGGGTCACGCTCTACGGCGTGCCGCTCGTGGCCGCACGCACCGTGCAGTACTCCCGGATCAACCCCGAGGAGTCGCGTGACCTGTTCATCCGGCACGCGCTCGTCGAGGGGGACTGGGACACCCACCATGAGTTCTTCAAGGCGAACCAGGCTCTGCTGCACCGTCTCTCGGAGCTGGAGGAGCGGGCCCGCCGCCGCGACATCGTCGTCGACGACGAGGACCTCATCGCCTTCTACGACGCCAGGGTCCCGCGCGAGGTGGTCTCCCAGCGCCACTTCGACCGCTGGTGGAAGGACGCCCGGAGGCAGACGCCCCAGCTGCTCACCTTCACCGAGGAGCTCCTCACGCGCGACAGCGCCGAGGGCGTCTCGGCCCGCGACTACCCGAGGAGCTGGACGCAGGGCGGGATCGAGCTGCCGGTCACCTACCAGTTCGAGCCGGGCGCGGCGGCGGACGGCGTGACGGTCCACATCCCCGTGCAGGTCCTCAACCAGGTCACCGATGACGGGTTCGACTGGCAGGTCCCCGGCCTGCGGGAGGAGCTGGCGACGGCGCTCCTGCGGTCGCTGCCCAAGGCGACCCGGGTGCACTTCGTGCCGGCCCCCGACCATGCGGCCGCCGCGCTGGCGCAGGCGCAGCCCGGGGGTGGGCGACGGTTGGCCGACGAGCTCGCCCGCGTGCTGCACGCCCGCACCGGGATCGCCGTACCGCCCGAACAGTTCGCGCCCGACCGCGTCCCGGACCACCTGCGCATCACGTTCTCCGTCGAGGACGGCAGCGGTCGCGTGCTGGGCAGCGGCAAGGAGTTGGGGCTGCTCCAGGACGAGCTGGCCGGGCAGGTGCAGCAGAGGATGTCCAGGGCCGGAGCTGCTGTGGAGCGAAAGGGCTTGCGGCAGTGGGACTTCGGTGACCTGCCGCGCACGTTCGAGTCGACCTCGGGTGGCCGCACGGTGCAGGGCTTCCCGGCTCTCGTCGACCGTGGCGACAGCGTCGACCTCGTCGTGCTGACCGGTGAGCGGGAGGCCGCGGCCGCGACCGCGTTGGGGGTCCGCAGACTGCTCCTGCTCAACACGACGGCACCGTGGAAGCGCGTCCTCTCCTCCTTGGGCAACGCCCAGAAGCTCGCGTTGGGCAACAACCCCCACGGGTCGGTGCCCACCCTGCTGGAGGACGCCCTCGCCTGCGCCGTCGACGCGATCGTCCTCGAGCGAGCAGTGGGTCAGGACGGTGACGCGGGCGGCGTCCGCGATGCGACCGCGTTCGAGACCGTGTTGGCCGCGGTGCGCACCCACGTCGCGACGCGCGTGCTGATGGTCGTCGCCGAGGTCGAGCCCGTGCTGTCCGCGGCCAACGACGTGAGGGTGCGGCTCGAGGCCCTGAGGACACCCGCCACGTCAGCGCTCGTCGCCGACGTGCGGGCGCAGCTCGACAGCCTCGTCTACGCGGGCTTCGTCGCCGACACCGGGCTGGCCCACCTGCCCCACCTCCGGCGCTACCTCCGCGCCATGCTCCAACGACTCGAGAAGGCGCCGTCCTCGCCGGCGGCGCTCGCTCGCGACGCGGCCAACCAGGAGGTCGTCGACCGTGTGGAGATCGCGTATGCCGACCTGCTCGACTCCCTGGCCCCCGTCGAGCGGCGCTCGACGCCGGTCCGCAACGTGGGATGGATGGTCGAGGAGCTCAGGGTGAGCCTGTTCGCGAACGGGCTCGGCACGGCATACCCGGTGTCGGAGAAGCGGATCCGCGCGGCGATCAGCGCCCTCGGCTGAGGCGCCACGCGGCGACACGACGACTGAGGGCCCCGACCACAGGTGGTCGGGGCCCTCAGCGGTGCTGACAGGTCAGGCGAGGTGCACGTTCTCGTGGCCCTCGGACGACAGCGACTCGTGCTTGACGTTGAGGAAGCCGAACGTGATGAGCGAGCCGACGAGGATCATGACACCGGCCACGAGGTAGGCGTGGCTGGAGCCGAAGGTCTGCGCCTGCAGCGCGATCTGGTGCTGCGCGGCCTGGAGCTGCTCGGGCGAGAGCGCACCAGACGCGGCCTTGGACTGCAGCGCGGCGCCGAGCTCGGCACCGCGGTCCTTGGCGCCGTTGGCGAACACCGTGCTCAGCGTGGCCAGGCCCAGGGCGCCCCCCACCTGCTGCATGGTGTTGAGCACTGCGGAGGCGACCCCGGAGTCCTCCGACGCCACGCCGGCGGTGGCCGTGAGGGTCATCGGCACGAAGGTCAGGCCCATGCCGACCGCCAGGACGGTGATCCAGGGGAGCAGGCCGGTGGCGTAGGAGCTGTCCACGTCGAGCTGGGCGAACCCGAACATGCCCGTGGCGGCCAGCAGGGTGCCGACGCCCGAGATCCAGCGCGGGTCGACCCGGGTCATCAGCGTGGAGGCGATCTGGGCGGCGACCACGATGCCGAACGAGAACGGCAGGAACGCGAAGCCGGACTTCAGCGGCGAGTAGCCCAGCACCTGCTGGATGTAGAGGCCGAGGAAGTAGAACATCGCGAACATCGCGGCCCCGACGATCAGCATCACGCCGAAGGACGTCCCGCGGGTGCGGTCGGCAAGGATGCGGATCGGCATGAGGGCGTGGGTGGAACGCATCTCGACGAGGACGAACGCGACGAGCATCGCGACACCCGCGATGAGGGTGGTGAGGGTGGTGGCCGAGGTCCAGGAGTCGCTGGCCGCGTTGGTGAGGCCGTAGACGAGGGACACCAGGCCGCCGGTGCCGAGGATGGCGCCGGGAACGTCGATCCGGCCCTTGCCACGCGCGGACTCGGGGAGGAAGCGCGGGGCCAGGAAGGCGACGACGAGGCCGATCGGCACGTTGATGAACATCGTCCAGCGCCAGTCGATCTCGGTGAGCGCGCCACCGAGGATGAGGCCCACGGCCGCACCGGCACCCGACATCGCGGCATACACGCCCATGGCGCGGTTGCGCGCCGGGCCGGCCGGGAAGGTCGTGGTGATCAGGGCGAGCGCGGTGGGGGAGGCCAGCGCGGCACCGATGCCCTGGAGGGCCCGGGCGCCGAGCAGCATCCCCTCGCTCTGGGCGAGGCCACCGAGGAGGGAGGCGCCCGCGAAGACGAGGACACCCGTCATGAAGACCTTGCGGCGACCGAACAGGTCACCGAGGCGACCGCCGAGGAGCAGCAGGCCACCGAAGGCGAGGGTGTAGGCCGTGACCACCCAGGAGAGGTTTTCCTGGGTGAAGCCGAGGTCGGTCATGATGTGCGGCATCGCGATGTTCACGATGGTGCCGTCGAGCACGACCATGAGCTGGGCGGCCGTGATGACGGTGAGGGCGATGCCCAGGTGCCGGCCCTTGCCGCTGGCCGCGGCCTCCGGTTCCGGCGTCGAGACAGGCTCGACCACGACAGTTGAAGACATGGGTGTTCCTTGGGGTGTGGGTGGTGCGTGGCTGGTGTGGGTGGTGCGTGGTGGTCAGTCGCGCTGCAACGTCGCGGCGCAGGCGGGGAGGACGACGTTGTCCACCAAGGCGATGAGGCGCTCCTGGGACGGGTGGGTGCCCGTCAGCATCGCCTCGTGGATGGTGATCGCCGGCAGCAGTCGTGCCAGCAGTTCCAGATCGGCGCCCTTGCCGATCTCCCCGCGCAGCTGAGCGGCGCGGAAGGTCTGGAGGGTGACGGCCATCTTGGGGGCCATCAGGCGCGTCATGATCGCGTCGCGCAGCTCTGCGTCGCGGTGCAGCGAGCCGAGCAGTGCGGCGAAGACCTGCAGCGGCAGGTCCTCCCCGATGCCGCCCTTGGCGCACGCCTGGGCGATGAGGTCGCCCCGCAGGGAGCCGGTGTCGGGGTAGCGGTCCGCCTCGACGCCGATCATCAGCTGCAGCGCGTCGATCACGAGGTCGACCTTGCCCGGCCACCGTCGGTAGAGCGTCGCCTTCGACGCCTTGGCGGCGCTGGCCACGGCGTCGAAGTTGAGCCGGTCGTAGCCGACATCCGCCAAGGTGACGAGTGCGGCCTCGAGGATCTCCCGCTCGCGGTCACCCTCGACGCGGGGACGGGTGCGCGCCGGTTCGGGCGACTCCTTCGTCTCCGGGGCGGTGGTGGTGCTGGTGGGGGTCACGTGGGCTTCCTCGGGTCGGCGATCAGATGGATGGAACGAAACTGTTTCGTTTCATCGAACCGTATGCCTCGTCGGGTCATTCCGCCAACTCGTAGAATGTGACCGGCATCACATTTGGCGCGGGGCGAAACTCCCGATGGTGGTGGAGGTGGGGGACGGAATCCCCTGCCATGCTGAAGCGTTGGCACTGTGGACCGGGTCGCACCAACGGGCCCGTTCGAACACCGAGATCTCCCAGGAGATCCACGAAGAGACCTGGCCGAGGCCGGGACCGACCGCTGGAGTAGCCGTGCTGAACCCTTCCGAGCTCTACCACTTCGAGACCGACACCGACCCGCAGGAGCTGCGGGCGTCGGTCATGCTCGTCGCGCTCGGCGGCTTCATGGATGCCGGCCACACGCAGCGGCTGCTGACCGACCACCTGTTGGCCACCGGTGAGTCCACCGTCGTCGCGTCCTTCGACACCGACCAGATGGTCGACTACCGCGGTCGCCGCCCGGCCATGGTGTTCGACTCCAACCGCTGGCTCAGCTACGACGACCCGTGCCTCGCGCTGCACCGGCTGGTCGACCGCGACGGCACCCCCTACCTGCTGCTGACCGGCCCCGAGCCGGACTTCCAGTGGGAGCGCATGACGGAGGCAGTCCGTCAGCTGGTCGTGTTGCTCGGGGTCAACCTCGTTGTCAGCGCCCACGGCATCCCCATGGCCGTCCCGCACACCCGGCCGATCGGGCTGACCTCCCACGCCACTGACCCGCGGCTGATTCCGTTGCAGGACAACCCGTTCGGTCGCGTCGAGGTGCCGGCCAGCCTGTCCTCGCTGCTCGAGCTCCGGCTCGGGGAGTCGGGCCATGACGCCCTGGGCTTCGCGGTCCACGTGCCGCACTACCTCGCCCAGGCCGAGTTCGCCGATGGTGCCGTCACCGCCCTCAATGCCATCACGGCCGCCACCGGCCTCAACCTGCCGATCGACGACCTGGTGGCCCAGGCGGGACTCAACCGTGCCGAGATCGCCCGCGAGATCGAGGGTTCTGACGAGGTGTCACAGGTGATCGCGGCGCTGGAGCGCCAGTACGACACCTTCAGCGAAGGCCGCCAGAAGCCGAGCCTGCTCGCCACCGACGTGAGCGAGCTGCCGTCGGCCGACGAGATCGGGGCCGAGTTCGAGCAGTTCCTGCGCGACGTGGCCGACGACGACGCCGCGGGCGAGGGCAACCCCAGCTGACCCGCATCGGCCACGCGCCGAGACCTGACGAAGCCTGACCCGCACCCGAGGTGCGAGTCAGGCTTCGTCGTGCTGAGACCCTGTCGTACTGAGACCCTGACGTGCTTCGCTGGAGGCAGGGTGTGTGTGGGTGTCAGACCCTGGCGTGCTTCGCTCGAGGCAGGGTGTGGTGTCAGTCAGACCCTGGCGTGCTTCGCTCGAGAGAAGCTGTAGAGGCCGAAGGCGGCGAAGCCCACCGCCATCACCATGAGCAGGACGGTCCCGAACGGCTGGTCGCGCAACGACTTCAGAGCGCCGTCCAGACCGGTCGCCTCCGCCGCCTGCTTGTGGACCCCGGCGGCCGCGAAGAGGATGCCGACGATGACCAGGGCGATGCCCTTGGCGATGTAGCCGATGCGGCCCGCCCGGGTGGCCCAGGTGCCCGGGTGGTCCTTGAGGTCCTGGAGGAACTTCTTCTTCGCGCCCTTGTACACGTGGTAGATGCCGACGCCGATCACCGCGAGCCCGACGATGACGACGAGCACTCGCCCGCCCGGCTTCTCGAGGAGCTTGGCGGTGAAGTCGACGCTCTGGCTGCGGCTGTTGCTGGCCTTTCCGCGGGCGAAGCCGAACGCCGACCACGCCAGCGCGAGGTAGACGACGGCCTTGCCGACGGCCTTGGCTCGCCCGCCCCAGGCTTCCTTGTCGTCGCCCGGGTGCCCCACGATGGCGTCGGCGACCTGCCACAGAGCCAGGCCGAGGAACCCGATGACGCCGACCCAGAGGGCGGCCTTGCCCGGGCCGTTGCCGGCGAGGGACGCCAGTGCCCCGCTCTGGTCGGCGTTCTTTCCGCCTCCGCCGAAGGCGACCTGCAGGGTGATCCACCCGATGAGCAGGTGCAACAGCCCGCTGACGGCGTAGCCCACGCGGGCGGCGGCCTCGAGGGCCGGATGGTCGGCCGCCTTGGAGGCGGCCTGCTTGACGTCCTGGTGATCCATGCCCCCACCTAACCATGCGTCGCCGCAGGTCAGGGGATTGTTCTGGCTACTCCTTGGCCTCGGACCAGCGGTGGATCACCGACGCGTCCGCCACGAACCGGACCTGCGTCGACCCGGTCCAGCGCCGGGCACTGTCGGTGAGCGCGAGCTCGAGGCGCGAGCGGGTCTCCTCGGCGTTCTCCTGCGGCACGTGGACCAGCAGCTCGTCGTGGAGGCAGAGCACGATCTGGGCACCGAGGTCCCGGGTGGTCGCCCGCACCGTCGCAGCCCAGGCCTTGAAGAGCTCGGCTGCCGAGCCCTGGATGACGGCGTTCCGGGCGAACCGTCCCCGCGCGGCGTCGTAGGCCCCCACCGCCTCCGCCGGGACGTCGGCGAGCACCGAGTCGAGCCGGATGAGCCGCCCGCCGTAGGTGCGCAGCGGCTCGCGCCGCAACCCCGCGGCATACGCGGCGTCGAGGTAGCCCATCGCAACGGGGTAGGTGCGTTCGAGGTCCTTGAGGGCCTCACCGGCAGCGCCGCTGCGCTGGCCGTACATGGCGGCGAGCACGGCGATCTTGGCCACCGGGCGGTCGACGCCGAGGGCGGCGGCGACCGGTGCATAGAGGTCGTCGGCGCGGGTGGCCGCCGCGAACGCCTCGTCGCCGGAGACCGCAGCCAGCACCCGCGGCTCGATCTGCCCGAGGTCGGCCCGCACGAAGACATGACCCGGGTGGGCGGCGACGGCCGGTCGGAGCGCGGTCGGGAGGTTGTGCAAGCCGTTCTGGGCGGTCATCCGACCGGCGGCCCCGTCGCACGCGGTCCATCCGCCCCGGAGGCGGTCATCCGCGCCGACGTGGGCATCGAGCCACGGGTAGCCGTAGGTGGTGGCGATGCGTTCGGCCTTGCGCCACTCCAGCAGCGCGTCGACGACGGGGTGGGTGTCGCGGAACGGCGCGAGCACCCACTTGCGCGTGTTGGGGACCACCACCCCCACCGAGGCGAGGAGCTCCTTGACCTGCACGGGGTTGCGCAGGTCGGTGGTCTCGCGGCCGGGTGTGTGGACGAGGACGGCGCGGTCGCGTTCGGCCCGGATGCGGCGTGCGTCGGCCTCGTCGTCAGGTCGCGGGCCAGCGGCCTCGGCGATCATCCGCTCGGCCGTCGCGCGGTCGACGGGCAGGCCGTCGCGGGCGAGCTCCAGGCACAGGAACGCCGCTGCGGACTCCGAGTGGGCGGCAGCGACGGCTCGGGGACCGACCCCGCCGAGGGCCGCCTCCTGGGCGCGGGCACAGTCGAGCACCGCGCGCCCCCAGGCCACGAGCACCTCGTCGTCGGGCTGCCAGCTCGCCGAGCCCGCGTCGGGGTCGAGGTAGCCGTCGGGTCGCACGACCCGTCCGGCCGAGTTCGCGTCCAGCGAGCCGTCGGCGGTGTCACCGGCGCTGAAGTCGAAGAGGTCGCCGCGCGTCCCCTGGGGGAGCCGCGTCGGATCGAGCCGGTATGCCGCGGCCCACGCGCGCTGCGGAGTCGCCTCCCAGCCGCCCACGAGGAGGCGGTGCGCCTCGGCCACGTCCCAGCACCGCGCGAGGGACAGGCGCGCCGACGCCAGGGGCGCGGCGTCGGCGGCCGCCGACCACCAGACCCACCGGGTCAGCCCCTCGGCCTCCAGCTCGGCGGCCCGGCGCACGACCTCGTCGACCGGTCCGACCGCCAGGAGCGTCTCCGGGACCTCGTCCCGAACACCGGCGGCAGCGGCGACCGGAACGCTGACCGCGGGGCTGCCGGGACGGTCGTCGGCCCCTTCGCCGACGAGCGCGGCCCGACCACTCGGTGAGGTGACGAACGCGACGAGGGGAGCCATGGCGGGCTCATCCTCGCACCCAGCGCCGACGGCCACCGACGACGACCGGGCCCAACCCCGCTCCATACCCACTCCTTACCCAAGATCCGGCACAGTGCTGGGAACCGGGCCGCCCTACCGGGTGCCCGGTGAGTCCATCCCAACCAGGAGGAAACCCATGCCCCACCGTTCCCCGCACGGACGTGGCCTCGCCCTCGTGGCGGCCGGCGGCGTCTTCGCCGCGTCGCTGCTCGCCGCAGGCAGTGCCACGGCGTCGAGCACCGACGGCGCGGCCGCGAGCTCCGCGGCCACCACAGCGACCGGCGCCGCGCAGGACGCGTCGACGCCGGTGCCGGTCGTGACGCCCGACGGCTACCTCATGAGCTACGTCGTCAATGCCAAGGTGGCCAACCCCGGTCAGACGCGTCTCGTCGAGCGCGCCGTGGTTGCCGCGGGTGGTGTGGTCGTCCAGTCGTGGCCGCAGATCGGCGTCGTGGTCGCCCATTCCGACCGCGCGGCGTTCCGGGCCGACGTGGTGCGGCTCGGTGGCAACGCGGTCAGCTCGGTGGGCGCGTCGCGCACCGCGGCCGTGAGCGAGGGCACGCCGACCGACCTGTCGCCGTCGTGGGGCAAGGGCGCCTCGAGCTACCAGCAGGGCCATGCCAAGCCCGCCAACGGTGACCTGTCCGGGGCGCTGACCAGCGAGGCGGCGCCCACCCCCGACCCTCGCGAGGCCGAGCAGTGGGACATGGTGCAGATCAAGGCCGACCAGGCCCACAAGATCACCGACGGTGACCGCTCGGTGGTCGTCGGCGTCCTCGACAGCGGCATCGACCCCGACCACCCGGACCTGGCCGCCAACATCGACGTCGCCGACTCGGTGAGCTGTGTCGGTGCGGGGCGTCCTGACCAGAGCGCCGGCGCGTGGTACCCGACGACGTCCGACCACGGCACCCACGTGGCGGGCACGATCGGCGCCGCCCGCAACGGCACCGGCATCGTCGGGGTCGCCCCGAACGTGCGGATGGCAGCGGTCAAGGTCGTCAACGACGACGGGTTCATCTACCCCGAGTACGCGATCTGCGGCTTCGTCTGGGCCGGGATGCACAAGATGGACGTGACCAACAACAGCTACTACATCGACCCGATGGAGTACTGGTGTGGCGACCAGCCCGACCAGTCTGCGGTCCGCACCGCCGTCGAGCGCGCCGTGGCGTGGTCCACGGAGCAGGGCGTCGTGCACGCGGCCGCAGCGGGCAACTCCGCGAAGGACCTCGCCAACAAGACGACCGACAGCGCGAGCCCGAACGACACCAAGCCGATCACCCGGAAGATCAACAACGACTGCCTCGACATCCCCACCGAGCTCCCCGGGGTGGTCACCGTCTCGGCGACCACCCGCACCGGGCAGCTGGCGTCGTTCAGCAACCGAGGTCTGGGCGTCATCGACGTCGCGGCCCCGGGCCGCACGATCCTGTCGACGATCGTCACCAACAACGGCTACGGCACCAAGAGCGGCACCTCGATGGCGTCGCCGCACGTCGCCGGAGTGCTTGCCCTGATGAAGTCGGTGCACCCGGACTGGACCCCGGCGCAGATGGTCGCCAAGCTGCGGGCGCAGGCCGACGACCGGGCCTGCTCCGCTCCCGAGGGTGGCACCAGCATCCCCTGCACCGGTCCGGCCGCGGACAACAGCTACTACGGCGACGGCATCGTCGACGCCCTCGACGCGGTCAGCTAGTCACGACGCTCCACGAGACCCGATGCTCCACGAGCTACGACGCTCCACGAGTTACGGCGCTCCACCTGAGAAAGGGCGGCTGCACCCCGGAAGTTCCGGGGTGGAGCCGCCCTTGATCGGGTCACCCGACAAAGCTGGGAGTGGCTAGGAGCGGGTCTTCAGGGCCACCTGGCGCTTGATCCGGCTCAGCATCCCGACCATGCCCCGCAGCCGCAGCGGTGAGACCGCCTCGCCCAGCGAGAACCGGTAGGGCGCGTCCTCGGGCACCGCGAGCACCTCGTCCACGGTGAGGCCGTCGAGGCCCTCGTGGAGGATCCCGGCGAACCCCCTCGTGGTCGGCGCCTCCTGGGGAGCCGAGAAGAACAGGTGCACGGGCCGGCTCCCCGGCGCGTCCGCAGGATCGTCCCCGACCTCGACCGCGAGGAAGATCGGCGACTGGCACTCGTGGACCTGCTCCATCTCACCCAGCCGGCCGGCATACCGCTCGGGGAGCTCGGGCAGCCCCTCACTGAACTCGAGGAGCAGCTCCAACCGTTGCGGCGCAAGGAGATCGGCGAAGTCGTCGGCAATCGCCTGCATCGCCGCGGGCAGCTCCGCGCGGGTCGTGTCCTGGGTCACCGACGGCTCACTTCTCCACGGGTACGCGGACCGCGTTGCCCCACTCGGTCCACGACCCGTCGTAGTTGCGCACGGCATCGAAGCCGAGCAGGTGGGTCAGCACGAACCACGTGTGCGACGACCGCTCACCGATGCGGCAGTAGGCGATCGTGGGGTCGCTTGGTGACAGTCCCTGCTCGTCGAGGTAGATGGCCTCGAGGTCCGCGCGCGACTTGAACGTGCCGTCCTCGTTGGCCGCGCGGGCCCACGGCACCGACTTGGCACCCGGGATGTGGCCGCCCCGCATCGCCCCCTCCTGTGGGTAGTCAGGCATGTGCAGCAGCTCGCCGGAGTACTCGCCGGGGGAGCGGACGTCGACGAGCGGACCGCCGAGGTGGGCCAGCACGTCGTCCTTGAACGCACGGATGGGTGCGTCGTCCCGCTTCACGACCGGGTATGCCGCGTCGCCGGTGAGGGGTGCGACCTGCGGCACGTCCTTGGTGAGCTCTCGGCCCTCCGCGACCCACTTGGTGCGGCCGCCGTCGAGCAGCCGCACGTCCTCGTGGCCGAACAGGCTCATCACCCAGAGGGCGTAGGCGGCCCACCAGTTGTTCTTGTCGCCGTAGATCACGACGGTCGTGTCGCGCCCCACCCCCCGCGCGGACATCACCGCGGCGAACTGCTCGGCGTCGACGTAGTCACGCACCACCGGGTCGTTGAGGTCCTGGTGCCAGTCGAGCTTGAGGGCGCCCGGGATGTGCCCGGTGTCGTAGAGGAGGACGTCCTCGTCGGACTCCAGCACCACGACGCCGTCGGGACCGCCGATGCGCCCTGCGGCGACCTGCTCGGCGAGCCACTCGGTGCTGACGAGCCGGTCGGGGTGCGCGTAGGAAGAGAAGGGGGACTGGTCAGTGGACTCAGGCATGTCCCAAGGCTAAACCTGCTGGTCATCGGGCCTCGTGGCAGGATGGCGAGGACAGCTGTCAGGGCAGGTCACGACACCGTTGTGGCACCGGCAGGTCGCAGGACGACACCAGGGAGAGTTGCGTGGGGTTCCTCGGGATGGGCAAGGAGGAGACGGAGGTCCGACCGACCTCCGCGCTCGAGCAGGCCAGGGCCGGGCGGGAGGACTCCGGGGTGTTTGCCGGCGCCGTCACCGGTTTGATCGAGAACCTCCTCGATGTGGGCATCGACGGCAAGGGGCCGTTCGACTCTGCCCAGAAGGTCGCCGACGTCAAGCGCGCCGAGAAGCCCGAGGCCGAGGAGGCCGTCGACGCCGTCGTGCGGGGTCACCTCAAGCTCGCCGCGGCGGGCGGCTTCGTCACCGGCCTGGGTGGCTTCATCACCCTGCCCGTGGCCCTGCCGGCCAACGTCGTGGAGTTCTACATCGTGGCGACCCGCATGGTGGCCTCGATCGCCTCCTTGCGTGGCTACGACATCAAGCAGCCGGAGATCCGCTCGGCCGTGCTGCTGACGCTGGTCGGGGCCGACGCCGATGACCTGCTCAGGAAGGCCGGGGTGGCCTCGACCGGACGCCTGGCCAACCTCGCCGCCCAACGGCTGCCCGGCCCCGCGATGATGGTGGTCAACAAGGCGGTCGGGTTCCGGCTGCTGTCGACGGCCGGCAAGAAGACGCTGACGAAGCTCGGCAAGGGCGTGCCGGTCATCGGAGGTGTCCTGGGGGCAGGTCTCGACGGGTTCCTGCTCAAGAAGATCGCCGACCACGCCCGACACGAGTTCCCCCGCAGGGCGACCGGGATCTGACCGTGATCTCGGTGCGGCGAGGGAATGACGACGGCGTGCCGGTCGTTTGCACCGTGTCCGGGCCAGTTGGCGCCCGGGATCAAGGAGAGACTCCATGGCCCTGAACCGATTCGGCGCACTGCGCACCATCGCCACGGCGGTCCGCACCGCCACCCGCCCCGGGTCACCCGGGATCCCGGAACGTCTGATGAGCCTGCCCAGGCTGTTCGCGGCCACCTTCCGCGGCGAGTATGCCGGCACCACCCGCGGGCGGCTGCTGATGGTCCTCGGGGCGGTGGCCTACGTCGTGTCACCGATCGACCTCATCCCCGAGCTGGCCCTCTCGGTGTTCGGCCTGGCCGACGACGCCGTGGTCGTGTCGTGGATCGCGGCGACCGTCGTCAACGAGACCGAGTCCTTCCTCGCGTGGGAGCGGGCCGGCGCGGCGCGCGAGACCGTCCCGGGTGACGTGCTGCGGTAGCCCAGCCCAGGCTCACTCAGCCCACCCAGGCTCACTCAGCCCACCCAGGCTCACTCAGCCCACTCAGGCTCGTCGACAGGGCGGTACGGCGCAGATTCGGCGCCGTACCGCCCTTCTTCGTGCACAGCGGGGCCCGGCGGCCTGCTCCGTCCACAGGGCGACGCCCTGTCGGTGTCCGGGCGGTGCCCTCGAGCGGGACCGTGGACGGCATGAACTCCATCCGGTTGCGCAGCCCCGGCGACGTCGTCGCAGTCCTGCCCTACCAGCTGGGCTACCACCCCCACGAGTCCCTCGTGGTGGTCGCGTTGCGCGACCGTGCCGTGGTGCTGGTCCAGCGCGTCGACCTGCCCACCGCTGCTGAGGCCGACGAGGCGTGCCGGGTGCTCGTCCCGCCCTTGCTGCGCGAGGGGCCCGAGGCGGTCCTGCTGGTCGCCTACGAGACCCGGGCAGGCGACGGGCGGCCGGGGCTGGACGCGGTGCGTCGCGAGCTGGTGGGGGCCGGGGTCCAGGTGCTCGACCGGATCGTGGTGCGCGGGGACCGCTGGTTCGCTGTCGACTGCGCCACGGGGTGCTGCCCGCCCGACGGGTCGCCGGTCCCGTCGCCGGCCCACACCCCTGCGGTGGCGGAGTTCGTCGGGCTCGGGATCTCGCCGTTGCCCGGTCGAGGTGCGCTCGCCGCCGTCGTGGCGGCTGACCCCGAGCGGGCGTCGGCGGTGGGGCTGGCGCTCCGGGAGCGGGCGGCGAGACGGGGTGGTCTGGGGCAGGCGGCCAAGCGGCTGGAGGCCTTGTCGGCCTGGGCGGTCGCCCTCGGCGTCAGGGACGCCACGAGCGATCACGCGTCGTTGGTGGACTCGCTGCGTCCCGACCAGGTTGCGCTGCTCGTCGACAGCCTCCGCGACGTGCAGCTCAGGGACGGGCTGGTCGCGTGGCTCTGTCCCGGGTCCCTGCCCCAGGACTGCCTGCCGCCGGACGTGGTCGATGCGGTGCGCACCTGCCTGCCCGGGCCGCACTGGCCCGAGGGCGCTCGTCGCACTCGGAAGCGGGACCGGCGACCGCGAGGTCGTGACGAGGCCGTCGTCGGAAGGCGACACCTGCTGCGGCTCCAGCACCTGGTCAGGGCGGTGCCCGACGAGCACGCGGCAGCACCCCTCACGGTGTTGGCGAACCTCGCCTGGTGGCTGGGCGACGGTGCGCTCGCCAGGACCTGTCTCGAGCGCGCCCTGGATGCGTCACCCGACTACCGGTTGGCCCTGCTGTTGGAGCAGATGCTCGACCTGGGGATCCGTCCTCGTGGCAGGGCACCGCGCACGGACGACCCGTGGGCAGGCGAGCTGGCCGGTGAGTGGGCCGGGTGAAGGGCACCGGGCCGATGGGGGCGGCTGAGGGGCGACTGACCTGGTGGCCCGGACGCGCGCAGCACCCGTCCACGCAGCGGACGGGCCGGACACCGGGGAGACCGCCTCGTATGATGGGCGCCAGGTTATGAGTCCCAGCGCCAAGCCCCGGCTTGCTGGGCGGCAACCCTCCTCGCGGTGGGGTGCCCCGGGTGAAGACCCGGCCGACCCTCACCTGGGCGGCAAGCGCGAGCGCCACAGGAGCAGTTTCGATGACCACGACCTCCCCACCACGAGCGACCTCCGGGGCCTGGCGGGACGGCGACCCGGTCGGGCGGCGTCAGTTCGTCGACCTCGGGGCGATCGAGCTCGAGCGCGGGGGCGTGGTGCCTGCCGTCCGGGTGGCCTACGAGACCTGGGGGGAGCTGAACGCCGCCGGCGACAACGCCGTCCTGGTCGAGCACGCCCTCACCGGTGACAGCCACGTGGACGGCCCGACGGGCCCGGGCCACCCCACCCCCGGCTGGTGGGGCGGTCTGGTCGGGCCGGGCAAGCCGCTCGACTCCGACCGCTACTTCGTCGTGGCCGCCAACGTCCTCGGGGGGTGCCAGGGCAGCACCGGTCCGTCGAGCCCCGCGCCGGACGGCGCACCGTGGGGGAGCCGGTTCCCGTTCATCACGGTGCGTGACCAGGTGCAGACCGAGGTCCTGCTGGCTGACGCGCTCGGGATCGACCGCTGGCACACCGTGCTCGGCGGTTCGATGGGCGGGATGCGCGCGCTGGAGTGGGCGGTGACGCACCCAGACCGGGTCGGGACGGCGATCGTGCTGGCCAGCACGGCATACGCGACCGCGGAGCAGATCGGCTGGTGCCAGGCGCAGCTGCTGGCGATCCGTGCGGACGCGCACTTCCACGGCGGTGACTACTACGAGCGCGTCACCGGGCCGGACACCGGCCTGGGGATCGCGCGACGCATCGCGCACGTCACCTACCGCAGCGAGCTCGAGCTGCACGAGCGCTTCGGCCGCGAGCCGCAGGAAGCCGAGGACCCGCTGGGCGGGCGAGGTCGGTATGCCGTCGAGTCCTACCTCGACCACCACGCCGGCAAGCTGGCAGGGCGGTTCGACGCCAACTCATACGTCGTCCTCACCGAGGCGATGAACTCGCACGACATCGGTCGGGGCAGAGGGGGAGTGGCGGCCGCTCTCGAGCGGGTGACCGCCGACCTCGTGGTGGTCGCGGTCGACTCCGACCGCCTCTACCCGCCGAGGCTGTCCCAGGAGATCGCCGACGCCGTCCCGGGAACGCAGCTCCACACGGTGCACTCCGAGTACGGTCACGACGGCTTCCTCATCGAGATCGAGCAGGTCGGGGCGATCGTGGCGAAGGTGCTGGCTGCGCCTGCCTGACCGGGGGATTTCCGGTACGGTCGGCCCAGCGGCTGCTGCCGCTACGGGCAACACCGGTCCGGGCAACGACGCCTGGGTCAGCAGTGATCCGGTCAGCAGTGGTCTCCGGTCAACCTGATCCGGTCGGCGCTGGTCGGACCGGCTGCTCCGGTTGACACCGCCCGGTTCACAGAAGGTTGGAGGTCCCCGTGGCCATCGTTGTGGGATATGTCCCTACCAAGGAAGGGCGCGCCGCCCTGCGTCGCGCTGCTGACGAGTCGCTGCTTCGCAAGTCGAAGCTCATCGTCATCAACTCCCAGCGTGGTGGTCGGGACTTCGACAGCGACGAGGCCAACCGGTTCGACACCGAGCTCAAGCGCATCCAGTCCGAGCTCGACGAGGAGGGTCTGGAGCACGAGGTGCGCCAGCTGGTGCGGGGCAACGAGCCCGCCGAGGACCTCATCGCCGTGGCCGAGGAGGAGAACGCCGAGTTCATCGTCATCGGTCTGCGCCGGCGCACCCCGGTCGGCAAGCTGATCCTGGGGTCGAACGCGCAGCGCATCCTGCTCGACGCCTCCTGCCCCGTGCTGGCGGTCAAGGCAGACGCCTGACGCAGTCGCGTCGGGCGAGGGTGCAGGTGTCACGTCGCGTGGATCGAGCGCCCTGCGTGGTGCCGATGCGGGTTCTGGCGGCATCTCGTTTTACAATGTCACCCACGAGGTCTCGACGGGTCCAGCCCGAGCGGTCTCCGCAATACTTCCACTCCCGCCGTTGTTGTCACAGACATCCCCTCAAAGCATGGCTGTGATGACGTGCGCCGTGCCGCGAGTCCGCGACGAAAGGTAGTCCGTGTCGCCTGTGTCCAAGAAGGCTGCGAGCCCCGCACCGTCTCTCCCCCCGGAGTTCTCCCACCCTGCGCTCCAGAAGCTGCTCAAGCAGGGCCGTACCAACGGCTCCGTCGACAGCGCGCAGCTGCGTGATGCCCTCGAGGGTGCCGAGATCGCTCCCAAGCGGATGAAGGCCGTGCTGCGTTCCCTGGACGAGCAGGGCATCCACGTGACCCTCGACTCCGCGACCGCCTCACGGGCCGTCGCCGCGACCAGCACCCGCAAGAAGACGGCCACCGCGCCAGCCAAGAAGGCTGCCGCGAAGACCGCCACCGCGACCACGACGGCCGCGACTCCGGCGAAGGCGACCAAGGCCGCTGCCAACGGTGCCGCTGACCAGGCGGACGAGAAGCCGGCAGCCAAGGCGGCCGCGGCCAAGACCGCTACCAAGGCGGCCAAGGCTGCTCCTGCCAAGGCGACCACGACGAAGAAGGCCGCTGCCGCTGCCGCGGGTGAGCCCGCGCCGGCCGCCAAGAAGACCGCGGCCAAGACCGCCACGAAGGCGACCGCCAAGGGCAAGGCCGATGACGAGGCCGTCGATGCTCCCGAGGACGAGGAGGCCGTGGAGGCCGAGCCGACCGACGTGGTGGAGGCCGAGCTCGAGGACGTCGTCGTCGAGGACGAGACCGAGGACGACAAGAAGGACGACGAGGACGAGGGCTCCGGGTTCGTCCTGCGCGACGACGACGAGGACGACGCCCCGGTCCAGCAGGTCGTCACGGCGGGTGCCACCGCCGACCCGGTCAAGGACTACCTCAAGCAGATCGGCAAGGTCGCCCTCCTCAACGCCGAGCAGGAGGTCGAGCTCGCCAAGCGCATCGAGGCCGGCCTGTTCGCCGAGGAGCGCCTGAACTCCGGCGACAAGATCGAGATGAAGCTCAAGCGCGAGCTCTGGTGGATCGCCCAGGACGGCAAGAAGGCCAAGAACCACCTGCTGGAGGCCAACCTGCGCCTCGTGGTCTCGCTCGCCAAGCGCTACACCGGGCGCGGCATGCTCTTCCTCGACCTGATCCAGGAGGGCAACCTCGGCCTGATCCGTGCGGTTGAGAAGTTCGACTACACCAAGGGCTACAAGTTCTCGACCTACGCGACGTGGTGGATCCGCCAGGCGATCACCCGCGCGATGGCCGACCAGGCGCGCACCATCCGCATCCCGGTGCACATGGTCGAGGTCATCAACAAGCTGGCCCGTGTGCAGCGGCAGATGCTCCAGGACCTCGGGCGCGAGCCCACCCCGGAGGAGCTCGCCAAGGAGCTCGACATGACCCCCGAGAAGGTCGTCGAGGTCCAGAAGTACGGCCGCGAGCCGATCTCGTTGCACACCCCCCTGGGTGAGGACGGCGACAGCGAGTTCGGTGACCTCATCGAGGACTCCGAGGCCGTCGTGCCCGCCGACGCGGTCAGCTTCACGCTGCTGCAGGAGCAGCTTCACTCGGTGCTCGACACGCTCTCCGAGCGCGAGGCCGGGGTCGTCTCGATGCGGTTCGGCCTCACCGACGGCCAGCCGAAGACCCTGGACGAGATCGGGAAGGTCTACGGCGTGACCCGCGAGCGGATCCGCCAGATCGAGTCCAAGACGATGAGCAAGCTGCGCCACCCGAGCCGCAGTCAGGTCCTGCGCGACTACCTGGACTGATCGACGCACTGCGCGAGACGAAGGCCCCGACCCAGGTCGGGGCCTTCGTCTGTTGGGGGAGGTGCGGCCGAGCGGACGCGGGCCACCTAGCCCTTGACCAGCACGGTCCGCGAGCTCTCCGCGACAGACGTCCCGGTGTGCTCGTCGAAGAGGCTGGCGCGGAGGTCGGCACGACCCGCGCGGAACGGCCCTGCGCCCGCGTCCGAGGACGAGAACGTGGCCTGGGTGAGATGGCGTCGGCCGTCACAGACCACCTCGAAGCCGGTCAGGAGGGAGATGTCACCCTGCTCGACGGTCACGAACCCCTCGATCATGTGGTCGGTGGGCGGGCACCGGACGGCCATCGACACCGTCATCGTGCCGCTGCCGTCCGTGAGGAGCGCCACCGGGAGGATGCTGACATCTGCGTGGCGACGACCAGTCGCTGCGACGGCTGAGGAGCCGAGCGCAGCCGTCATCAGCAGCGCCAGCACGGCGGCCATCACGGTGCGAAGCGTCAGCCATCGACCGCGTCGCTGTTTCCGGGGGTGGTGGTCGGTGGCCCGGCGCAGGTCCTCAGATCCATGGAACATCGGTCGGTCTCCGCTCGGTCGGGGTGAAACTCGGGCTTGCCACGATCCACCGGGACGCGACTCGGTGGCAGGGCCCAACGTCCCGTGGTCGGCCGCCACCACACCTTCTCTCCCGGGTGGTGGCCCCGCGCGACGAGCGGTCGGATGACACCGCACGGAGCCGGGAGCTTTGGCAGGGGATGGTGGAGGCCGGACGTGCTGACGTGCACCTCAGTGGTCATCGTGCACCGGGCGAACGGGGAAGCGCAGTGCGACTGGGGATCGACGCCTGCGTCCAGACGTCGAGACCTGTTCCACGTCACCACCGACGAAGGGCCCCCGAGGATGTCGGGGAGCCCTTCGGCGTCTGATCGGTGGCTGGGGTATGCCGCGTGGCTCGCTACCGGCGGAAGTCGCGCCGGGCGTCGCGCCAGTCCTGGAACCGGTCGAGGGGGCGTCGGAGCAGGCGCCCGACGGCCGCCCGGCGTTCCCGCCACTCGAGCAGGCCCTCGGTGGGCCACCACGCCGCGCGCAGCCGGTCCTTGCGGCGACGCACCCCGGACACGGCCCGGACGACCGCCTGGGTGTCCGTGCGGATGTCGGTCACGGTCGTCCCTGGCGGGGCGTAGCGCGAGCGTTCCACTCCTGCGACGACGCGGCGCAGTGCCTCCGTCTGGTCGCCCTCGAGGTAGGCCTCGCGCTGGTAGAACCGTCCGGCCTGGCGTGGGGTGCTGCCGCGGGGTGGGATGACGCCGAGGTCGCCGATGCGCTCCGTCATCGCCTGCCACTCGATCTCGACGCGGGTGGCCTCGTCGGGGGCGTGCCGCAACCTACGGCGGAACCGGCTCCTTGCCGCCAGGKGGACGGCCAGCGAGCCGAACAGGCCGATGGCCAGCCCGAGCAGGACCCACAGCACGAGGGTGCGCGTCCGTGGACCGAACCAGCTGGCGAAGCCCGAGCTGGTGCCGGTGGTCTTCGTCGGGTCGGTGGCGCCGGGGTCGTTGCGACCGTTGGGACGGGTCGCGCTCGCAGTCGAACCACCGGTCGCCGTGCTGGTCGCCGTCGGGTCGCTGCCGGGGGTGGTCGGGGCCAGCGAGTAGGGCGGAGCGACCGTGCCCTGGGTGCCCGACGGGGTGGGTTCGAACCGTAGCCAGCCGATGCCGTCGAAGTAGAGCTCGGGCCAGGCGTGGGCGTCGGACGCCCGCACCGTGTAGGTGCCGCGGTCGGCCGTGCCGGGGAGGAAGCCGATCGCCAGGCGGGCCGGGATGCCTGACTCCCGAGCCATCATCACCATGGCCGTGGCGAACTGCACGCAGTAGCCCACCTTGCTGCGCAGGAAGAGGCTGATCGGGTCGGGCCGCTCGTCCTGCCCGAGGTCGTTCTTCACGGTCTCGGGGAGGTCGAGCGAGTAGCGGAACCCGCCGTCGGTGCGCAGGTACTTCTGGATCGCCCGTGCGGCCTCGATCCGGGTGGCGTCCTGCGGGACCACTTCACTGACGGTGCGGCTGACGAGCTCCTGCGAGTCGGGGTCGACCTGCAGGTCCGCGCGCAGGAACCCACCGGTCGATCCCTCCCGGGACTGCGCCAGGGAGTCCGGGGTGGGGTTCAGTGCGAGGTACGTGAAGCTGTAGGAGCTAGCGGAGCGGGTGACGGCGGCGACCGACGTGTTGCGGTCGACACCCCAGCTGACGCGGCCGAGGTCGGCGGTCACCAGGGGAGTGGGGGCCGCGATCTGCGGTGCCTCGAGGCGCGAGTCCTCCACGGAGATCCGGTAGGTCTCGCGCGGGACGTCGTCGCCGAGCTCGCCGGGCAGGGGAACGGTGCTGTGCCGGCCGTAGTCGACGTCGAGCGGCTCGGGGCGCCACGCGTCGCCGAGGTAGGTGTCCAGCACCCCGACCCGTAGGGGGGTCAGGATCGCGGCGTTCGTGGTGTACGTGAGGACCGGCGCCTTCGACGGGTTCTTGAGGCTCTTGGTCAGGTCGACCGTGGACTTGAGGCCGACCTGACCGTCGCTGAAGCCGGTGGCCCCGGTCGACCGTCCCAGACCGTCGATGAGGTAGCGGGTCGGGAAGTGCGGGATGACCACCGGAACGACGACCGCGGCGACCAGGCCAGCGACCGCGAGACTGCGCCCCACGGCGGCGTAGCCGTAGGCCCCGTCGTGGTCCTCGGTGGTCCGCCGTCCGGTGGTGCTCATCGGCACGGTGGTGCTCCACCGCCGCAGCGACGCGATGCCCTGGCGTCCGAGCATGAGCAGCCAGAGACCTCCCGCAGCCACGAAGAACATGGGGTGCAGCGAGTCGCCCGAGTTGGAGGCCGAGACGAGGAAGGCGGTGAGGAGCGGCAATCCGGCCAGGGCGGGGGACCGCCGCATCACCGCGAGGTGGTCGACGACGACTGCGACGACGCCGATCGCCAGGCCGATGGCCAGCGTGACCCCACGGTTGGTGGGTGCTGGTGCGGCGTAGTTCTGGATCGTCTCCCGCGCGTCGATCAGCAGCCGGTTGAAGGCCAGGACGGTGTCGGGGTAGGGGAGGCCGTACCAGAGGTGACCTCGCCCGTAGATCCAGCCGGCGGCCAGGACGACCCCGACCAGCTGGGCGCCGATGATGGCCAGCCAGGAGCTGGTGAGCATCCGGCCCACGACGCCGACCACGACGACGGCGAGGACCATGGCCAGCATCGGCCGGATCCACGTGCTCGGCGTGAAGAGCGTGGTGAGGGGCCAGGCAACGACCGCAGAGCAGGCGCCGGCGATCGCCGAGTCGGCGAGGCGTCCGCGGGTCATGCCACACCCACCCGATGGCCCGACCCGGAGAGCACTCCCCAGACCGAGGGCAGGTCGTCACCCGCGCCGACCACGGCCACCGTCCAGCCGGCCCCGCGCAGCACCGGGACGCAGGTCAGCTCGTCGCTGCTCCCGGGCCGGTGTCGCCGGGTCGCGGTGAAGCCGTCGGGGTCGAGCACGATGGCCAGCGCGGTCCCGCCCGGCTGGCGCAACGAGGCCACCCGGCGGGCGAGCTCCTCGTCGAGGTCGGTGACGACGGCCAGGACCAACCCGCCCGAGGCGGTGACCGGGTGCGCCGACTGGAGGACGTCGGCGAACTGGTCGTCCGTCCCGGTCTCGGCCATGGCGAGCACGTCGAGCAGCGGGTCGACCTCCATGGCGCTCGCGGCCCGGCTGTCCTCCGCCGTCTCGTCGCTGATCAGGTGCACGGCATACCCCTGGTCGAGCAGGTGCGCGGCGACGGAGGCGCACGCGGTCACGGCCCACTCGAACGAACCGGAGGTGCCCGAACCGTGGTGCCCGCGGGCCCGTGAGTCGAGGACGATCGCCGCACGGCGGCGTGCCGGGCGGTCCTCCTGGCGCACCATCAGCTCGCCGGTCTTGGCCGTTGCCGGCCAGTGGATGCGGCGCAGGTCGTCGCCGTCGCGGTAGGAGCGGATCGAGACGTCGTCCTCGCCGTGCAGGGCGACCATGTGGGGGATCGCGCCCTCGGCACCGACGCCGCTGCCGGGGGGCTGGCCGCCGCCGAGCGGCACCAGCCGCGGCAGCACAAGGATGTCGCTGGACCCGGAGATGGCGGCCACCCGGGTGCTCAAGCCGAACGGGTCGCGCAGCCGCACGCCGAGGGGCCCCAGGCGGTGCCGGCCCCGGACGTGCGAGCGCACCGAGTAGTGGACCTCCTGGCGGTCGCCACGGCGCAGTCGCGGCACGACGAACCGGGGGCGGTCACCGAGCGCGTAGTCGAGCTGTTCCTCGGCCATGAGCAGTGGACTGGCCGCACCGCCGGCATTCTCGATGCCGAGGGTGACCAGCGCCTGCTCGTCGACCTGGATGCGGCCGGGGAGGGCGGTGCGCTCGAGCGCGAACCGCAGGTCGTGCCGGCGCATCAACAACCCACTGAGGAGTGGCAGTGCGACGAGCAGCACGCCGATGCGGGTGAGGTCGGTGAAGCCCAACCCGATCCCGCACAGCACCAACGTGATTCCCGCCGCGACGAACGCCCGACCGCGGGTCGTGAGCAGGTCGCGAAGCCGACGCACGACGGCGCCTCAGCGACCCGACGCGGGGACGGGCACTCGCCGCATGAGGTCTTGCAAGACCTCGCCGGTGCTGCGCCGTGCGAGCTGCGTCTCACCCGTGGGGATGATGCGGTGGGCCAGGACGGGCAGCACGATCGACTGGACGTCGTCCGGCAGGACGTGGTCGCGACCCTCGAGCGCCGCGTGGGCACGGGCCGCGCGCAGCATGTGCAGCGTGGCGCGGGGCGAGGCCCCGAGCCGCAGGGCCGAGCTCGAGCGGGTGGCGGACGACAGGTCCACGACGTACTGCTTGATCGCGTCGCTGGTGAACACCGAGCGGACCGCGCGCACCATCGCCGACACGGTCGCGGCGTCGGTCACCGGCTGGAGGGTCTCCAGGGGCGAGACCTGCCCGTGGCTGTCGAGCATGGCGACCTCGGCGCGCGAGGACGGGTAGCCGAGGGAGATGCGCGCCATGAAGCGGTCGCGCTGGGCCTCGGGGAGGGGGTAGGTGCCCTCCATCTCGATGGGGTTCTGCGTCGCCATCACGATGAACGGCTTCGGGAGGTCGTAGGTCTGCCCGTCGACGGTGACCTGCCCCTCCTCCATCGACTCGAGCAGTGCCGACTGCGTCTTCGGTGAGGCACGGTTGATCTCGTCTCCCACGACGACGTTGGCGAAGATCGCGCCGGGCCGGAACTCGAAGTCGCGGACGTCCTGGTTGAAGACGCTGACACCGGTGATGTCGCTGGGCAGCAGGTCGGGGGTGAACTGGACGCGCCGCACCGAGCAGTCGATCGACCGCGCGAGCGTCTTGGCCAGCATCGTCTTGCCGACGCCGGGCACGTCCTCCAGCAGGAGGTGTCCTTCGGCCAGGAGCACGGTGATCGCGGTGTGCACGACGTCAGGCTTGCCCTCGATCACGGTGTTGATGGCCCGGGCCAGCCGTCCGGCGACCTCGGTCACCTGACCCAGCGAGGCGGGTGACCCCGCGGGGAGGGAGAGCAGGGTCTCCGGCTTGGTCGGACCCACAGGGCTCGTGGGTTCTGCGTGCTTGATGGCGTCGTCCTCGGGCCTGCCTTGCACCGGCTGTCCTTCCGTCGTCCCCGGGTCGCCACGTTGCGCCCCCTCCGGGTGGTCGATCGATCTTCCCCCACAACGCACCACCACAACAGGGGGGTATGCCGTCTCGTGACCTGCGACGCCCGCTCCACCGGCCGCTCGGGCCGGTTTCCCGGCGCGGTGGCTCCTTCGGAGCGCGGTCCGGCCATCGCTGGGCCGCCTCGGGACGGCCGCATGCGGTCGGTACGCTCACTTTGGTGGATTCATACACCACTTTCCACCACCCATCTGACCTGCAGAAATACCGTGATCTGACCGAGAAATCCGGCGAAGTGGCTGCACTCGCGGGTAACGGTGGAGTAAAGTGGGGGAAACCAGAGGGCCGTGGGGTCCTCGACCGGGTCGGCAGGGGAGGTGGGCGTGATGTTTCTCGGGACGCACAGCCCCCGACTCGACGACAAGGGCCGCCTCTTCCTGCCCGCCAAGTTCCGGGAGCGGATGTCCGACGGGCTGGTGGTCACCCGCGGCCAGGAGCGCTGCCTCTACGTCTTCCCGATGGACGAGTTCCTCAAGGTGACCCAGCAGATGCAGGCGGCCCCCACCACGAGCAAGGCCGTGCGTGACTTCACCCGCGTCTTCCTCTCGGGCGCCTCGGACGAGGTGCCCGACAAGCAGGGGCGCGTGACCATCCCGGCCAACCTCCGGGCGTATGCCGGGCTGACCCGCGAGTGCACGGTCATCGGTGCCGGCTCCCGCGTCGAGGTCTGGGACACGACGGCGTGGAACGCCTACCTCGAGTCCACCGAGCAGGGCTTCTCCGACCAGTCCGAGGAGGTCATCCCCGGACTCCTCTGACCGTGAGCCTGCCCCTGACCGCCTCCCTGACCCATCTCACCGCCGTGCCCCTGGAGCCAGGTCTCCAGCCGCTCCGCTTCCCGGGACGACTTCCCCCGTCCCGGGCCGCATCCCTTGGAGCGGATGGAGACCTGACCGCAGGGCCACCACAGCACACCCAGCGCCCCACGCCAGCGCCGCACCAAAGCCCCACCACACCAGCACCAAAGCCCGCACCAAAGCCCCACCACCAGCACCACCACCAGCACCGTCCGCAGGAGATGTCGATGAACGCACGAGGAATGGCCGCCGACCGGCACGTTCCCGTCCTTCGCGACCGCATCGTCGACCTGCTGGCCCCGGCCCTGGCCGCACCGGGCGCCGTCTACCTCGACGGCACCCTCGGCATGGGCGGCCACGCCGAGGCCATCCTCGACCGGTGCCCCGCCGCGCACGTCGTGGGCATCGACCGCGACCAGGAAGCCCTGGCGCTCGCGGCTGAGCGGCTCGAGCCGTATGCCGGACGCGTCACCTTCGTGCACGCCGTGTACGACGACGTGCCGGGTGCGCTGGCAGAGGCAGGGGTCGACCACGTCGACGCCGCCCTCTACGACCTGGGGGTCTCCTCCCTCCAGCTCGACGAGGCCGACCGGGGCTTCTCCTACAGCCAGGACGCGCCGCTGGACATGCGGATGGACCAGTCAGCCGGGCTCACCGCCGCAGAGGTGCTCAACACCTATGCCGCGAGCGAGCTGGAGACCGTGCTCCGCGACTTCGGCGAGGAGCGCTTCGCCCGCAAGATCGTCGCGGCCATCGTCCGCGAACGCGAGCTCGAGCCCTTCACCACGTCGGCTCGGCTGGTCGACCTGCTGAAGAAGGTGGTCCCGGCCGCCTCGCAGAAGAGCGGCGGGCACCCGGGCAAGCGCACCTTCCAGGCCCTGCGCATCGAGGTCAACGCCGAGCTCTCGGTCTGGGCCGCAGCCCTGCCCCGCGCCATCGAGGCGCTGGCCGTCGGTGGGCGCATCGCGGTCCTGTCGTACCACTCGCTGGAGGACCGCATCACCAAGCAGGTGCTCGCAGCCGGCGCCAAGGGCAGCAGCCCGCAGGGGCTGCCGGTCGAGCTGCCCGAGCACGCGGCATACCTGCGACTGCTGACCCGGGGCGCCGAAGAGGCGAGCGCCGAGGAACAAGCCAACAACCCCCGATCCGCCTCGGTGCGCCTGCGCGCAGCCGAGCGCACCCGAGCCACTGACACCACCACGAAGGGAACCCACCGATGAGCCAGCAGACTGCGACGGCGAGGGTCGCATCTCGGGCACCAGCCCGGAGGGTCGCGCCTGCGCAACCGCTGCGCGTCGTCCCGGCAGCGGTCGGGCACCCGGGCAACGGCGTCTTCGCCGCGCTGTGCATGGTCCTGCTCTGTGCTGGGCTCGTCGGCCTGCTCATGCTCAACACCGCGATGGCCGAGGGTTCGTTCACCCTGCACAACCTGCAGTCCACCTCCGGCGAGCTCGCCGACACCCAGGACGCCCTGACCCAGGCCATCGACGCGCAGCGCAGCCCCGCGAACCTCGCCACGCGGGCGACCAAGCTGGGCATGGTGCCCGCCGACTCCGCGGCCTTCCTGCGGCTGTCGGACGGCAAGGTCCTCGGCGTGGCGAAGCCGGCCGAGAAGGAGCACGCCTTTACCGTGGTGACAGCAGCTGCGGCGACGACGGCGAAGGCTGCCACGAGCACGCGCAACCAGCCGTCGACCCGCGTCACGAAGAAGGGGGATGTGACGACGACGACGGTGGTGGTGACCAAGCCGGACGGCACGGTGCAGACCACGGTGACCAGCGTCAACGCCAGGACCAAGACGACAACGAGCACGACCACGACGAAGCCGGCACCGAAGAAGAAGCCGACGACGAAGCCGACCACCACGGTCGCGCCCCGCTAGCCGATCCACCCAGTCGACCCACCCGCCGGAACAGGACGCGAGGTACCCAGTGACGCAGACCCGAGGCAGCCGCCCCGGTGCCCCGCGCTCCACTGCGTCCTCGGCTCCCCGTGGTGCGCACTCCGGCGGCCCGCACCCCCAGGCCGGTCAGCCGCGGGCGGGGCGCAAGCAGCCCGCGGCGGTGAGGTCGGCGAAGACCGCGGCAGCCGGCACACCCGGCACACCGATGAGCAAGCCGACGAGCAAGCCGGGCAAGCCGACCACGCCGGTGAAGGCGGCGCGAGCCGCCAAGCGACCCGTGTCGCCGCCGCGGCCGCCGGTTCGTCGCACGGTCGCCCTCGACGCCTCGAGCCCGCGGCGCCGGATGCGCACCATGACCATCGCGGTCCTGTTCATCTTCAGCATCTTCGGGGCGCAGCTGTTGCGGCTGCAGGGCTTTGACGCCTCGGCGGTCTCCAAGGACGCCCAGTCCTCACGCACCGCGACCATCCCGCTGCCGGCGCTGCGCGGCTCGATCACCGACCGCAACGGCACGATCCTCGCCTCGAGCATCGAGCGCCGCACCGTCACCGTCGACCAGACAGCCGTGAAGGAGTACGTCAAGAGCGTCAACGGGATTCGCGTGAAGGTCGGTGCCGCCGGCGCCGCGGCCGACCTGTCGCCCCTGCTGGGCATCCCGGTGGACACCCTCACCAAGGAGCTGACCGGCGAGGCGAAGTACCGCATCCTGCAGAAGAACGTCACCCCGCTCAACTGGCGCAAGATCTCCCAGCTCGGCGTCAACGGGATCTACTCCGAGGCCACCTCCGACCGCGTCTACCCGACCTCGACGGCGGCGTCGGCCCTGGTCGGCTTCGTCCAGTCCGACGGGTCGGCCGGCGCCGGGCTCGAGGTCCTCATGGACAAGACCCTCAAGGGCACGTCGGGCAAGACCATCTTCGAGCAGTCGCAGGACGGCCGACCGATCCCCAACGCGCGCTCGGAGACGATCAACCCCGTCCCGGGACGCGAGGTGCAGCTGACGATCGACTCCGACCTGCAGTGGTTCGCCCAGAACGCGGTGGCCCAGAAGGTGATCGAGACCCAGGCGCTCTCGGGCACCGTCGTCGTCGAGAACGTCAAGACCGGCGAGCTGCTGGCCGTGGCGTCCTACCCGACCTTCGACCCCAACCAGCCCGGACAGTCGAGCGACAACTGGACCAACAAGGCGTTCAACGACGTCTACGAGCCGGGCTCGACCGGCAAGGTGATCACGGCCGCCGCGGYCCTGGAGCAGGGCGTCGTCACCCCGTCCACCGTCGTCGAGGTGCCCAACCGGATCCGGCGCGCGGCCACGGAGTTCAAGGACAGCCACGACCACCCGACCGAGTACCTCACCTTCGCCGGGGTCCTCGCGCAGTCGAGCAACATCGGCACCATCCTGGCCGGCGAGAAGGTCAAGGCCGCGACGATGTACGACTACTTCAAGAAGTTCGGCCTCGGCCAGACCTCGGGAATGGGCTTCCCCGGCGAGGGTCCTGGCCTGCTGACCAACGTCAAGGACTGGAACGGGTCCCAGCGCTACACGGTGCTGTTCGGGCAGGGGCTCTCGGTCAACGCCCTCCAGGCCGCCGGCGTCTTCCAGACCATCGCCAACAACGGCGTCCGCATCCCGCCGCGGATCGTGGCCGCCACCGGTGACGGCAAGGGTGGCTTCATCCCCGCCGCGAAGCCGACCCCGGTGAAGGTCGTCTCGCCCGAGACCGCCAAGCAGGTGCGCGACATGCTCGAGGGGGTCGTCGGCAAGGAGGGCACCGCCCCCGAGGCCAAGATCGCCGGCTACCGCGTGGCCGGCAAGACGGGCACCGCCGACCGCTACGACGCCCGTGTCGGTGGCTACTCCGGCAAGACGGCCAGCTTCATCGGGTTCGCGCCGGCCGATGACCCCGAGATCGTCGTCGCGGTCACCCTGCAGCGGCCGATCAAGGGCTACTTCGGTGGTGTGGTCGCCGGCCCGGTGTTCCACGACGTGATGACCTACGCGCTCCAGGAGCTGCAGATCCCGCCGACCGGCACGTCCTCCCCGGTGGCGAAGATCCGCGTGGACAAGACTCCTGCCGCCAACGACCCCAGCGTGCTCCGTGACCGCAGGTCGGGCGCATCCGGCGCTTCCCGCTGACGGTAGGCTCGCTGTCCGTGCCATCACCCCGTCCGTCGTCCCCCCATGCCACCACGCTCGAGGCGGTGGCGGCCCTCGTCGGCGGTGAGCGGACCGGGGCGGACCCTGCCGTGACGGGGGTGACGCTCTCGTCGCAGGACGTGGTCGAGGGCGACCTCTACGCCGCCCTCCCGGGCGCCAACGCGCACGGAGCGAGGTATGCCGCGGGCGCCCGCGACGCTGGTGCCGTCGCCGTCCTGACCGATGCGCCTGGCGCCGCCTCCCTCGAGGCCGAAGGGGTCGACCTGCCGCGCGTCGTGGTCGACGACCCGCGCAGCCACGTCGGGGAGGTGGCCTCGCTGGTCTACGGGACGCGGGAGCTCCCGCTGCGGATGTACGGCGTGACGGGGACCAACGGCAAGACCACCACTGCTTACCTGATGAACTCGGCGCTCACCGCGCTCGGCCACACGACCGGCCTGATCGGCACGGTCGAGACCCGGATCGGCGACGAGCGGATCAAGAGCGTCCGCACGACCCCCGAGGCCACCGTCGTGCACGCGCTGCTCGCGGTGATGACCGAGCGCGGCATCGACTCCTGTGTGATGGAGGTCTCCAGCCACGCCCTCAGCCAGCACCGGGTGGACGGGGTGGTCTACGACGTCGCGCTCTTCACCAACCTGTCGCAGGACCACCTCGACTTCCACCCGACGATGCGTGACTACTTCTTGGCGAAGGCCGACCTGTTCACCCCTCGGCGGTCCCGCACGGGCATCGTCTGCGTCGACGACGAGTGGGGGCAGGAGCTGGCCACCCTCTCGACCGTGCCGGTGACCACCCTGACCTCGCTGGCCGAGGTGGACGCGGACTGGCGCCTGGTCGCCGGTGACGACGACCCGGCGACGTTCACGCTGTCCGACGGGTCCACGACGATGCACCTGCGCTCGGCGCTGCCCGGCGACTTCAACCGGGTCAACACCGCGATGGCGGCCCTGGCGCTGCTCGCGGCAGGGATCCCCACCGAGGAGGCGGAGCGAGCCCTCTTGGCCGACCCGCACGTCCCCGGGCGGATGGAGCGGGTCGTGCCCGGCGGTGCGGGTGCTGCTGGGCAGCGCCCCGGCAGCGCCGATCTCCCGCTGGTGGTCGTCGACTACGCGCACACCCCCGATGCGGTCGCCGCGGCGCTCCGGGCGTTGCGGTCGGAGACCGACGGTGCTCTGGTCGTCGTGCTGGGCGCCGGGGGCGACCGCGACCGGGGCAAGCGGGCCGCCATGGGGCGCGCGGCCGCCGAGGGCGCCGACGTCGTCGTCGTCACCGATGACAACCCGCGGTCGGAGCCGCCCCAGGCGATCCGGGCCGCCGTGCTCGAGGGCGCCCGCGCCGCAGGCACCCCCGCCCAGCTGCACGATGTCGAGGGTCGGGCCACCGCGATCGCGCAAGCCGTGCGGGTCGCCCACCAGGCCGGTCCGGGCAGCGTGGTCGCCGTCGTGGGCAAGGGCCACGAGACCGGACAGGAGATCGCGGGCACGGTGCACCCCTTCGACGACCGCGAGGAGGCCCGACGCGCTCTCGAGGCACTGCTCGTCGCGCAGCCCGACCCGACCGACCTGACCGAACCGGCCGACCCGACCGAGGCGGCCGCGGCCGACGTGCGCACGGACGGGGGAGCGCGATGATCCCGTTCTCCCTGGCTGACATCGCCCAGGTGACCGGCGGGCGGCTGCACGGCCTCGACGACCACGCCGCCGCAGCGCTCGTCATCGATGGGCCGGTCGTCACCGACTCCCGCGAAGCCGGCCCCGGTGGTCTCTACATCGCCCGGGTCGGCGAGGAGCTCGACGGCCACCAGTTCGTCGCGTCGGCTGCCGGGCTCGGAGCCGTGGCAGCGATGACCACTCGCGCCGTCGACGACCTCCCGTGCGTGGTCGTCGACGACATCCAGGAGGGGCTGGCGTCGCTGGCCCGCGCCGTCGTCGACCGCCACCCCCACCTCACCGTCATCGGCATCACCGGCTCGTCCGGCAAGACGTCCACGAAGGACCTGCTCGCCAGCGTGCTCTCGAGCGCGGCGCCCACGGTGGCACCGGTCGGCTCGCTCAACTCCGAGGTCGGTGTGCCGCTGACCGTCTTCCGGGTCGACCCACAGACCCGCTTCCTCGTCGTCGAGATGGGGGCCCGAGGCATCGGCCACATCGCATACCTCACGCGAATCGCCCCGCCCTCCATCGGGATCGAGCTCAACGTCGGCACCGCCCACGTGGGGGAGTTCGGCTCTCGCGAGGCCATCGCCGTGGCGAAGGCCGAGCTGGTGCAGGCCCTCCCCGCCACCGGCCTCGCGGTGCTCAACGCGGACGACGCAGCAGTCCGCGGCATGGCGGCCAAGACCGCCGCCCGCGTGCAGCTCGTCGGCTCCGGCCCCGAGGCAGAGATCCGTGCCACGGACATCACCCTCGACACGGCCGGGCGACCGACCTTCCGGGTGACCACGCCGGACGCGAGTGCCGAGGTCTCGCTGCCGCTGCACGGTGAGCACCACGTCGGCAACGCCCTGGCTGTCGTGGCGRCCGCGCTCGAGTGCGGCCTGGAGCTGCCCGCGATCGTCGCTGCGCTGGCCACGGCGACGCCCGCCTCACGGTGGCGGATGGAGGTCACCGAGCGCGCTGACGGCGTGACCGTCGTCAATGACGCCTACAACGCGAACCCCGACTCCATGCGCGCCGCCCTCAAGGCCCTGGTGGCGATGGGCGGGGGACGTGGGGGCGCTGACCGGGCCCCGGCGCGGCGGACCTGGGCCGTGCTCGGCTCCATGCTCGAGCTCGGCGACGACTCCACCGCCGAGCACGACGCCATCGGTCGACTCGCGGTGCGGCTCAACATCGCCAGGCTCGTGGTCGTCGGCGACACTGCCAGGCCGATGGCCTCAGGCGCCCAGCACGAGGGGTCGTGGGGCGACGAGGCAGTCTGGGTGCCCGACGCCGATGCTGCGTACGCCCTGCTCGCCGAAGAACTTCGGCCCGGTGACGTCGTGTTGTTCAAGTCCAGCCGCGATGCCGGACTACGGTGGCTCGGAGACAGGATCGCCGACCAGGGCGCGCCGCCCGGCGGCGCCGGCAGCACCAGCGCAGACGACCGCGCAGATGACAACAGCGCAGATGACAACAGCGCAGACGACAACCGCGCAGATGACAACCGCGCAGACGACGACGAGGAGGGCACGACGTGAAGGCGGTGCTGCTCGCGGCCGTCATCTCCCTCGTGGGCGCGCTCTTCGGCACCCCGATGTTCATCAAGTTCCTCGTCCGCCGAGGCTACGGCCAGTTCATCCGCGACGACGGACCCACCTCGCACCACACGAAGCGCGGCACGCCCACCATGGGTGGCGCGGTCATCATCGGGTCGAGCCTCGCGGCATACGCGTTGGCGCACGCGGTCACCGGCACGCCGCTGACCTGGAGCGGCGTGCTCGTGCTCTTCCTCATGGCCGGTCTCGGGCTGGTGGGGTTCCTCGACGACTACATCAAGATCACCAAGCAGCGCAGCCTCGGGCTGCGGTCCCGCGAGAAGCTGGCCGGCCAGACGCTGGTGGCGGTCGTGTTCGCCGTGCTCGTCCTGCAGTTCCCGAACGCCAAGAACCGCACGCCGGGGTCGATGCGCATCTCCTTCGTGCGTGACACCGGCATCGACCTGGCCTTCGCCGGCACCCTGCTGGGCCTGATCCTCTTCATCATCTGGGCCAACATCATGATCGCGGGCACGTCGAACGGCGTGAACCTCACCGACGGCCTCGACGGCCTGGCCACCGGCGCCTCCGTGATGGTCTTCGCCGCCTACGTGCTCATCGGGATCTGGCAGGGAAACCAGAACTGCCAGACCACCCCCGGGCTCAAGTGCTACGAGGTGCGCGACTCCCGAGACCTCGCCGTGGTGGCCGCCGCCGCGATGGGTGCCTGTTTCGGCTTCCTCTGGTGGAACGCGTCGCCGGCCAAGATCTTCATGGGTGACACCGGGTCCCTCGCGCTCGGCGGCGCGCTGGCGGGCCTGGCCATCACGACGCGCACCGAGCTCCTCGTCGTCATCCTGGGCGGGCTGTTCGTCACGATCACCTTGTCGGTGATCATCCAGGTCGGGTCGTTCAAGATGACCGGCAAACGGGTCTTCCGGATGGCCCCGTTGCAGCACCACTTCGAGCTGCTCGGGTGGAACGAGGTCACGATCGTCATCCGGTTCTGGATCATCGCCGGGCTCTTCGTCGCCCTCGGGCTCGGGCTGTTCTACGCAGAGTGGGTGGTGGGCGCAGCGTGAGCGGGCGGCTCGACGGCCTCACCAGCGGCGCTGCCGACTGGGGTGGCATCCGCGTGGTCGTGGCGGGGCTGGGGGTGAGCGGCTTCGCGGCCGCCGACGCCCTCCACGAGCGCGGGGCCCGTGTGGTCGCCGTCGACGGCGCAGACCCCGCGGCCAACACCGCGCTCGGCGAGCGCGCCCGCATCCTCGACATCCTGGGCGTCGACGTGCGCCTCGGACCCGAGCACGTGACGGGGCTGCCCGACGGCGAGACCGACCTGGTCGTCACGTCGCCCGGGTGGCGCCCCGACCAGCCGCTGCTCCTCGCCGCCGCGCGGGCCGGCATACCCGTCTGGGGCGAGGTCGAGCTGGCCTGGCGGATGCGCGCCGCCGTGGGACCCGCGCCCTGGCTGACCATCACCGGCACCAACGGCAAGACCACGACGGTCGAGATGCTCGCCGCCATGCTGCGGGCCGCCGGCCTGCGTGCCACGGCGGCCGGCAACGTCGGCACCCCGATCCTCGAGGCGGTGCTGCACCCCGAGCCCTACGACGTGATCGCGGTGGAGCTGTCGAGCTTCCAGCTGCACTGGTCCGACTCCATCGCCCCCTACTCGTCCGTCTGCCTCAACGTCGCGCCCGACCACCTCGACTGGCACGGCTCGCTGGAGGAGTACCAGCGCGCCAAGGGCAAGGTGTACGCCCGGACCAAGGTCGCCTGCGTCTACAACGTGCAGGACCCCATCACCGAGCAGCTCGTCGTGGACGCCGAGGTGCAGGACGGCTGCCGCGCGATCGGCTTCACCCTGGGCACCCCCGGACTGTCGATGGTCGGTGTAGTCGACGACATCCTCGCCGACCGGGCCTTCGTCGAGCAGCGCAAGACCTCGGCCGCCGAGCTGGCCACCCTCGACGACGTCCGTGGCAGCGCGGCGACTCTGGCGCCCCACAACCTCGCCAACGCCCTCGCGGCGGCCGCCCTGGCCCGGTCCTACGGTGTGCCGCCCTTGGCCGTGCGCGACGGGCTGCGTGCCTTCACCCCCGACCCGCACCGCATCGCCGACTGCGGCGAGGTCGACGGCGTCCGCTACGTCGACGACTCCAAGGCCACGAACCCCCACGCGGCGGCCGCGTCCCTGCACGCGTTCGAGCACGTGGTGTGGATCGCCGGCGGCCTGCTCAAGGGGGCCGACGTCGACGACCTCGTCCGCGACGCCGTCGGGCAGCTGCGCGGCGTGGTCCTCATCGGCGCCGACCGGGCCCGGCTCGCCGAGGCGTTGGCCCGACACGCGCCGGATGTGCCGGTTGTCGACGTGCCGAGCACGGACACTGGGGTCATGGATACCGTCGTCGCGCGCGCTGCAGAGCTGGCCCAGCCCGGCGACGTCGTGCTGCTCGCGCCCGCGGCGGCCTCGATGGACATGTTCCCCAACTACGGTGCCCGGGGCGACGCGTTCGCCGCGGCGGTGGCACGCCGCGCCGGGTCCGCGGGGGAGTAGCCGTGAGCAGCACCACCGCCGCGCCCCCACGGGCGCGGACCGCCCCGCGCGGCTCGGCGAGCCGCGACGAACCCGGCCGGGTCGGCGGGTGGCTCCAGCGGCTCGACTCGCCGGTCACCAGCTACTACGTGCTGCTCAGCGTGACCGTCGTGCTCGTGGTCATCGGGTTGATCATGGTGCTGTCGGCCTCCTCGGTGAAGTCCTTGGTGCAGACCGACAACGCCACGCCCTACGTCTACTTCCGCAAGCAGCTGCAGTTCGCGGCGATGGGCGCCATCGCCGTCGTGGTGGCCGCCCGGGTGCCCCTGCGCGCCTGGAAGGCGCTCTCGGTGCCCATCCTCGTGGGCGCGCTGTTCCTCCAGCTCCTGGTCTTCACCCCCCTGGGGGTGTCGGTGAACGGCAACCGCAACTGGCTCGCGGTCGGTCCCGTGTCCCTCCAGCCGTCCGAGTTCGCCAAGGTGGGGCTCGTGCTGGTCGGGGCGACCGTCCTGACGGCCAAGCGCAAGCTGCTCGGCCGGATGGGTCACGTGGTGATCCCCTTCCTGTTCCCGGTGGCGGCCGTGACGATCGGCCTCGTGCTGCTCGGTCACGACCTGGGCACGGTCATGGTGATGGGCGGCATCGTCGCGGCCCTGCTCTTCGCGGCCGGGGTACCCCGCAGGATGTTCCTCTTGGGTGGCGCGTTGTTCGGGGCACTCGCCGTCACCATGGTCCTCACCAGCGCCAACCGGCTCCAGCGGTTCGACGTGTGGCTGGGCAAGGACACGAACCCCTACGGCGGCTACCGCCAGACCCTGCACGGCCGCTACGCCCTGGCCGACGGCGGCTGGTGGGGCGTCGGTCTCGGGGCCAGCCGCGAGAAGTGGCAGTGGCTGCCCGAGGCCCACAACGACTTCATCTTCGCCATCCTCGGCGAGGAGCTCGGCCTGCCGGGCACCCTCGTCCTGCTCGGGCTGTTCTGCGCGCTGGCGCTGGTCTGCTACCGGATCGTGCTGCGCAGCAGCGACACCTTCGTCCGCGTCGCGACGGCCGGGGTGATGGCCTGGATCGTCTGCCAGGCCACCATCAACATCGGCGCCGTCATCGGGCTGCTCCCCGTCATCGGCGTGCCGCTCCCGTTGGTGTCCTACGGCGGATCCTCGCTGATGACCACCATGTTCGCGCTCGGCATGCTGCTGTCCTTCGCCCGCCAGGAACCCGGCTGTCGCGAGGCGCTGTCGGCCAAGCCCTCCGTGGTGCGCCGCTCGCTCGCGGTCCTGCCGGGGCGTCGGGGACGTCGCTGATGCCCGCTGACACCCCTTCGTCGGTCCTGCTGGCCGGTGGTGGGACGGCTGGGCACGTCTCCCCGCTGCTGGCCCTGGCCGACTGCCTGCGCCGTCGCGACCCCGACATCGCCATCGCCGCCCTCGGCACCGAAGCGGGTCTCGAGGCTCGCCTCGTGCCAGAGCGCGGCTACCCGCTGATGACGGTCCCGAAGGTGCCCCTGCCACGCAAGCCGTCCGGCGACCTCCTGCGCCTGCCCGGCCACCTCCGCTCGGCGGTGGCTGCCGCTGAGCGGGCCATCGAGCAGTCCGGCGCCCAGGTCGTCGTCGGCTTCGGTGGTTACGTCTCCACCCCTGCCTACCTCGCCGCCCGTCGCCGGCACGTCCCCGTGGTGGTGCACGAGCAGAACGCCCGGGCCGGGCTCGCGAACCGCTTGGGGGCGCGGATGACGCGCTTCGTCGCGACCACCTTCCCCAGCACCCGGCTGGCGCACGCCACCGCGATCGGCATGCCGCTTCGTCGTGAGATCACCCAGCTCGACCGGGTGGCCGCGCGCCCCGAGGCGCTCGCGCACTTCGGCCTCGATCCCACCTGGCCGACGGTCCTCGTGACGGGCGGTTCGCTCGGCGCGCAGCGCCTCAACACGGCCTTCGAGGAGCGCGTGGACGCCCTGCGCGCGTCGGGTGTCCAGGTCCTGCACCTCACCGGCGCGGGCAAGGAGTTCGAGGTGCCCACGGGGGGCCACGGCCCGCCCTACGTCGTCGCGCCCTACGCGGACCGCATGGACCTCGCGTATGCCGCGGCCGACCTCGTGGTCGCGCGCGCAGGGGCGAACACCGTGTGCGAGCTGACCGCGGTGGGTCTCCCGGCGGTCTACGTTCCGCTGCCCATCGGCAACGGCGAACAGCGGTTCAACGCCGCAGACGTCGTCGAGGCCGGTGGCGGCCTGCTCGTCGACGACGCGGCGCTGACCCCCGCCTGGATCGACCAGGTCCTCGTACCGCTGGTCTCCGACCGCGACCGCCTCGACGCCATGGCGGCTGCGGCCGCCGGGGTGGGGGAGCGCGGTGCTGACGAGCTCCTGGCCGACATGGTGGTCGAGGCCTACGCGCAATCCGTTGCGGGGCAACGATGAACGGCTCGAACGAGCGCTTCGACTTCACCGCCCCGATCCCTCCGCTCGACGAGCTCGGGTCGGTCCACTTCATCGCCATCGGGGGAGCGGGCATGTCGGGCGTGGCCCGCGTCATGCTGGCGCGCGGCTGCTCGGTGAGCGGCTCCGACGCGAAGCAGTCGCCGGTGCTCGCGGCCCTCGCCGCAGAGGGCGCGGAGGTCCACGTCGGCCACGACGCGGCATACGTGGAGGGCAAGGACACGGTGGTGATCTCCTCCGCGATCCGCGAGTCGAACGTCGAGCTGGTGGCCGCCCGCGCGGCCGGCCTGCGGGTCCTGCACCGCTCACAGGCGCTGGCCAGCACGATGGCCGACTCCCGGCGGGTCGCCGTCGCCGGAGCGAACGGCAAGACGACGACCACCTCGATGCTCACGGTCGCACTCCAGCACTGCGGCGTCGATCCCTCGTTCGCCGCGGGTGGCGAGCTCGCCAAGCACGGCACCAACGCCCACTGGGGCACCGGTGAGGTGTTCGTGGCCGAGGCCGACGAGAGCGACGGTTCGTTCCTCGTCTACCGTCCCGAGGTCGCGGTCGTGACCAACGTGCAGCCCGACCACCTCGACTTCTACGGCACCTTCGCCAAGGTGAAGGAGGCCTACGCCGAGTTCGCCGCCTCGGTCCTGCCCGGCGGCCTGCTGGTCGCCTGCGAGGACGACGAGGGCTCGCGCGAGCTCGCGCGGGTGGCGCGCGAGTCGGGCACCCGGGTGCTGACGTACGGCTGGTCGAGCGAGGCCGACGTGGTCCTGCGCGGTGAGGTCTTCCGCGGCCTCATGGGCCGGGTCACCGTCACCGGCGCCGACGGCGTCGACCACAACCTGCGGATCAACATCCCGGGCCGGCACAACCTCCTCAACGCCGCGGCCGCCTACACGGTCGCGGTCGACGGCCTGGGCCAGGACCCGACCCGCGTGCTGGACGGGCTGTTCGGGTTCACCGGCACCCGCCGTCGGTTCGAGCCGAAGGGATCGGCGGCCGGGGTCTCGGTCGTCGACGACTACGCCCACAACCCCGGCAAGGTCGCCGCGGTGGTCAGCACGGGGGCGGAGCTCGCCGGCGACGGCCGGCTCGTCGTGGTCTTCCAGCCACACCTCTACTCCCGCACCCGCGACTTCGCCCGGGAGTTCGCCGCGGCCCTGGCCCCCGCCGACGTCGTCGTCCTCATGGAGGTCTACGCCGCGCGCGAGGACCCCATGCCCGGGGTGTCCTCCCGGCTCGTCGCCGACGCCCTCCTCGAGCTGCGCCCTGACGCCGACGTCGAGGTCGTGCCGTCGTGGTCTGCGGTGGCCGGCCACGTGGCGGGGCTGGCTCGCGAGGGTGATCTGGTCCTCACGGTGGGGGCCGGGGACGTGACGATGATCGGGCCCGAGATCCTGCGCGCCCTCGGGCAGGCATGAGCCAGCACCCCGGGTCCTCAGGACACGGGCGCGCGACCCGCACTGGTCTCGCGTCGTCCAGGGCGCGGTTCCAGCGCCGCGCCCACGAGGTGCGCCACCGACCGTTGCGCCTGCTCGGGTATGCCGCGGCAGCACTGGCCGTCGTCGTCCTCCTCGGCTGGGTGGTCGGCTTCAGCCCGGTGCTGTCGGTGCGCACCGTCGAGGTCGTGGGGGTGCCCGAGTCGGAGGTCAGTGCCATCCGCGCCCTGGCCGACGTGCCCCCCGGCCTTCCGCTGGCCCGGGTCGACAGCGCTGCCGTCGCGGCGCGGGTGGCCGAACGGGCCACCGTCGCGGACGTGTCGATCGAACGCTCGTGGCCGAGCACCCTGGTCATCCACGCGAGCCCGCGACAGCCCTTCCTCGTGGTCAAGAACCCTCAAGGTCAACTACAGGTTGTGGATGCGACGGGGGTCGCCTACGCCCATGTCAGCAAGGCTCCCAGGGGTGTGCCGACGGTCAACGCCGCCACCCAGGCAGCGCTGTCGCCCGACGCCCTCGCGGCGGCGGTCAGCGTCGTCAAGGTGCTGCCGGCGAGCACGCAGAAGCGGGTGAGCAACGTGACGGTCAGCAGCGCGAACCTGGTGACCCTGCGGATCGGTCGGACCTCGATCGTGTGGGGCGGGGTGAACGAGCCGGAGCGCAAGCTGGCCATCATGATGGCGTTGCTCAAGGGCAGTCCGGCCCTCATCGACGTCAGTGCCCCGAGCACGCCGGTGACGCGCTGAGGGACCCGTCGGGGAGCGCGTCAGCCGGTCCTGGACGCCCGTGCCAGAATGGTGCCAATGGGGCTGGTGTGACGGGTGTGACAACCCGGTCGCGCCGCGTCGGAAGAAACCGCGAAATCGGGTGAATCCGTGCTGCGACACGCGGCCGACCTCGTTGCCTGCACCCCAAGCGACGCATAGCGTCGGCGGCACCAGAACCGTGGGTGAACTGTAACCCTCAACTACACGTCGAGGCTAGTCGACCCACCCGCGGGAGCACCAGCACCACAGCAATCGACTCACCGCAGACCCCGTCAGCACAGAGCCCAGCAACACAGACCCCATCAGCACGGACCCCGTCAGCACCACCGCACCACCACGGACTCGTCGGCAGCGACGACCACCACCCAGCACCGCATTCAGGAGAGGCCCACCGTCGTGGCAGCACCGCAGAACTACCTGGCCGTCATCAAGGTCGTCGGCATCGGCGGTGGTGGCGTCAACGCCATCAACCGCATGATCGAGGTCGGCCTCAAGGGCGTCGAATTCATCGCCATCAACACCGACGCGCAGGCGCTGCTCATGAGTGACGCGGACGTCAAGCTCGACGTCGGCCGCGAGCTCACTCGCGGACTCGGTGCCGGCGCCGACCCCGAGGTCGGCAAGAAGGCGGCCGAGGACCACGCCGAGGAGATCGAGGAGGTCCTCAAGGGCGCCGACATGGTCTTCGTCACCGCCGGTGAGGGCGGTGGCACGGGCACCGGTGGTGCCCCCGTCGTCGCCAAGATCGCCAAGGGTCTGGGCGCCCTGACGATCGGCGTGGTGACCAGGCCGTTCACCTTCGAGGGGCGTCGCCGCGCCAACCAGGCCGAGACCGGCATCGCGAACCTGCGCGAGGAGGTCGACACCCTCATCGTCATCCCGAACGACCGGCTGCTGTCGATCAGCGACCGCACGGTGAGCATGCTCGACGCCTTCCGCTCGGCCGACCAGGTGCTGCTGTCCGGTGTCCAGGGCATCACCGACCTGATCACGACCCCCGGCCTGATCAACCTCGACTTCGCCGACGTGAAGTCGGTCATGCAGGGCGCCGGGTCGGCCCTCATGGGGATCGGCTCGTCACGCGGTGACGACCGGGCCGTCCAGGCCGCCGAGCTCGCCATCTCCAGCCCGCTCCTCGAGGCCAGCATCGACGGTGCCCACGGGGTGCTCCTCTCGATCCAGGGTGGCAGCGACCTCGGGCTCTTCGAGATCAACGAAGCGGCCCGGCTCGTGCAGGAAGCCGCTCACCCCGAAGCGAACATCATCTTCGGTGCGGTCATCGACGACGCCCTCGGGGACGAGGTGCGCGTGACCGTGATCGCTGCGGGCTTCGACGGCGGGGCTCCCCTCAAGCGCGAGAACGACCGGGCCATCGGCCAGATCCAGGCTTCCCAGCGGGGCGCCCAGGAGACGGCCGGCCAGTCCACCCCGGCTGCGTCGCCGCCGGCCCCCGCCGCGCCCGCGACGCCGGTGCCGCAGGCCGCCCCCCAGCAGACGGCCCCGGCCCGCGTGGTGGAGGACGGCCCGGTGTCCACGTCGCAGCCCACCGGGGTCGAGCCGGTGGCCGCGCGCGAGCCCGCCGGACGTCCGCCGCGGACGGTCACCTTCGACGAGGGTGACGACCTCGACGTGCCCGACTTCCTGAAGTAGGGGAGTGGTCGGACGGCCCGGCCGACTGAGCACTGCGACACCTCGGGTCGGGCCGACCCGCACGCACCACGGCGACACAGGGGCGCCGGACCGTACTGGTCCGGCGCCCCTGTCGTAGGTTGGGCCGGTGTTCTACTGGCGTCAGCAGACGGGTCGTGTGTCGTGGGCCTTCACCGACCGCCACGGCGGCACCAGCGCGGGTGACTTCGACTCGCTCAACCTGGGCGGGCTCGTGGGCGACGACGCCGCGGCGGTGCAGGACAACCGCGCGCGGGTGGCCCGCGCGGTAGGCGTGGAGCCCGACCACCTGCTCTTCATGCAGCAGTGCCACGGTGCCGAGGTGGTGGTCGTCGACCGCCCCTGGGACGCCGGTGGGCCGCCCCCGGCAGACGGACTCGTCACCGCGACGGCCGGACTGGCACTGGCTGCGCTCGTCGCCGACTGCACGCCGGTCCTGTTAGCCGATGTCGAGGCAGGGGTCGTCGGAGCGGTCCACGCGGGGCGCCCGGGGATGATGGGTGGGATCGTCGGCGTCGCGGTCGAGCGGATGCGCGAGCTCGGCGCCCGCGAGCTGAGCGCCGTCGTCGGGCCGTCGATCTGCGCCCGCTGCTACGAGGTGCCCGAGGAGCTGCGAGCAGCGGCCGCCGCGGTGGCACCCGAGGCCTCGGCGCGCTCGTGGTCAGGCACGCCAGCCATCGACGTGGCTGCGGGGGTGGTGGCACAGCTGGTGGCGAACAACGTTGCGGTGCAATGGGTTCCGGGGTGCGCGCGTGAGGATGAGAGCTTGTTCTCCTACCGTCGCGACGGCAGGACCGGACGGTATGCCGGTGTCGTCGTGGCCGGTGCGCCGTGAGCGCCGACGCGGGCCGGCGCGCTGAGCTGGAACGCAACCTCGCCCGGGTCCGCGGCCGCATCGAGGCAGCCTGCGAGGCGGCCGGGCGCGACCCTTCGGGGGTGTCGCTCATCGCGGTGACCAAGTTCTTCCCGGCCAGCGACGTGGACCTCCTCGCGGACCTCGGCGTCACCGCGATCGGGGAGAACCGCGACCAGGAAGCCTCGGTGAAGGTGGCCGAGCTGCACAGCCGAGGTGCGCTGGAGGTGCACTTCATCGGACAGCTCCAGACCAACAAGGCGAGCTCGGTCGTGTCGTATGCCGACGTCATCCAGTCGGTCCACCGGCCCAAGCTGGTCGCGGCCCTCGACCGCGCGGCGGCCTCGCAGGGGGTCAGGCCGGCCGTCCTCGTGCAGGTGTCACTCGACGAACCACCCGCCCGGGGCGGGGTCGAGCCCGCAGGTGCAGCAGCCCTCGCCGACCAGGTGGCCGGGTGCGAGCACCTCGAGCTCCGAGGGGTCATGGCCGTGGCCCCCCTGGGAGGCGATCCCGACGCTGCCTTCGCCCGGCTGGCAGAGGTGGCACGCGGCATACAGGAGACGCATCCGGAGGCGTCGTGGGTCTCGGCGGGGATGAGCGGTGACCTCGAGGCGGCCGTCGCCCGCGGTGCGACACACCTGCGTGTCGGGAGCGCAATCCTCGGTTCTCGCCAGTCACACCGGTAACTTCAGTCCCGACGAAGGTGACCTCGCGGACCGATGGTCGCTGCACGGGGAAACGCTGACAACGGTAGGCACGCAACCAAAGGGAGCTCGCACATGGCTGGGGCGCTGCGCAAGACGATGGTGTACCTCGGGCTCGCCGAGGACGACGAGCGCTACGACGGGTACGACGAGTACGAGTACGACGAGCCCACCCGGCAGGAGGCGCCGGCCGAGCGCTCGGCTGCCGTGACGCCGCTGCCGCAGCGCACCCCCGTGGCCCGGGTCGTCCGTGACGTCGAGGTGGGTGCGCTGAACCGCATCACCACCATCCACCCGCGCACCTACAACGAGGCCAAGAACATCGGCGAGAGCTTCCGCGACGGCACCCCCGTCATCATGAACCTCTCCGACATGGACGACTCCGACGCCAAGCGCCTGGTCGACTTCGCCGCCGGTCTGGTCTTCGGGCTGCACGGGCAGATCGAGCGAGTCACGTCCAAGGTCTTCCTGCTGTCGCCGGCCCACGTCGAGGTCTCGGCCGAGGAGGGTCCGGCGGCGCCCACGGCGGCCCGGGGCCTGTTCAACCAGAGCTGACCCGCACAGCACCCGCCCAGCCCGCCGTGACAGGGTGGCCCCATGCAGCTGCTGGGTGACAACATCATCGCGAGCGTCATCCGCTTCGCCGTGTTCCTCTTCTTCATCATCCTGCTCGGGCGACTCGTCCTCGACTGGGTGCAGGCCTTCGCCCGGGACTGGCGCCCCCGTGGCCCCCTGCTGGTCGTCGCCGAGGTCGTGTACACGATCACCGACCCGCCCCTCAAGGCGCTGCGCAAGGTCATCCCGCCGCTGACGCTGGGCACCCTGCGGCTCGACCTGGCGTTCCTCGTCCTCATGGTCGGCGTCTCACTTCTGACGGGCATCCTCTAGTCGGTGCCGCATCCTCTAGGCTGGCGCGAGACCCAGACTCTGGGATGCTTGACCCGCACTGCTCATGCCAGCCAACCGAGGTGACTACATGACGCTCACGCCTGAGGACGTCCTCAACAAGAACTTCACGCCGACGCAGTTCCGGCGTGGCTACGACGAGCGCGAGGTGGACGACTTCCTCGACGAGGTCGTGGCCGAGATGCGCCGCATCGTCAAGGAGGGCGACGACCTCCGCGACCAGCTCAACGAGTGCCGCCAGACCAAGGGCATGCCCACGGTGGCAAAGGCCGACCCGAACGCTGCGGCGACCAAGGCGGCAGACGCCAAGGCAGCCCAGGAGGCCGAGGCCAAGGCCAACCGCGAGGCCCAGGAGCGGCTCGCCGCCATCGCCGCCAAGGCCGAGGAGGCCGAGCGGGCTGCCCAGGAGCGCATCGCCGCGGCGGTCGCGAAGGCGGAGGAGGCCGAGAAGGTCGCGCAGGCGCGCGCCGAGGAGGCCGAGCAGGCGGCCCAGGGCCGGATCTCCGACACGGAGAAGGACGCGCAGGAGCGCGCCAAGGCCGTCGAGGCCCGGGCCAAGGAGGCCGAGGAGCGGGCCGCGGCAGCGGAGCAGCGCCTCGCCGAGGCCCAGCAGCAGGCCGAGGAGGTGCAGCGACAGGCCGAGGAGGCGCGTCAGCAGGCCGAGGAGGCCAAGCGGGTCAGCGCTGAACAGCTCGYGGCGGCGCAGGCCGCCCAGGAGCAGGCCCAGGCAGCTCAGGAGCAGGCGCAGGCAGCGGCCGCGCAGGCGTCGCAGCAGCAGTCGGCCCCGGCGGAGCAGGCGGCCCCCGTGGCCGTGGGTGCCGCGGCGGCCGGTGGTGCCAGTGCGGCGGCCCTGCTCGAGATGGCCCAGCGACTGCACGACGAGCACGTCGGCCAGGGTGAGTCCACCCGTGACCGGCTCATCGCCGAGGCGCAGGCCCGGCACGACGAGCTGGTCGGCGAGGGGCAGAACAAGCACGACGAGCTCCTGTCGGTCGGTCAGAACCGTCACGACGAGCTGCTGGCCACCGCGCAGAGCCGGCACGACCAGCTCGTCAGCGAGGCCACGACCAAGCACGAGCAGATGATCACCGAGGCGCGGGAGCGCTCGACGGGCATGGTCCACGAGGCGCAGCAGAAGAAGGCGCAGATCCTCGAGGAGCTGGCCCGGGAGCGCAACCTGCTCGAGAAGAAGATCGACGAGCTGCGCACCTTCGAGCGCGACTACCGCGCGCGGCTGAAGAACTACATCGAGGAGCAGCTCGCCGACCTCGAGCAGACCGAGGTCGAGCCCGCAGAGGCTGGCGACGACGAGTCGCAGGGCGAGGAGCAGCACTCCGACCAGCAGTAGTCCGGTCGGTCACTGGCAGCAGGGCCAGGAGGGCGTCCACCGCATCGCGGTGGGCGCCCTTCGCCGTCTGCGGGCGCCGTCGCTGCAACCGATTCGGTCCCTAGGGTGTTTTGCCGTTGAGTAGACAGCGTCCAGCGCTTATCCTCACCGCACCTGTGAGCGCTCGTCTGGGAGCGCCATGCGACCGAGGGGCCGGGCACACCATGGTTCAAAAGGCGAGAGCCGCAACGAAGTCTGCATCTGCGAGCAAGACTTCCAGCGCCACGAGGACCACCCCGGCGAAGAAGGCCGCGCCCGCGAAGAAGACCGCGCCCGCGAAGAAGACCGCCGCCAAGAAGGCGACCCCGGCGAAGACCGCACCCACGAAGAAGGCTGCGCCGGCGAAGAAGGCTGCGCCGGCGAAGAAGGCTGCGCCGGCCAAGAAGGCGACCCCGGCGAAGACCGCACCCGCGAAGAAGGCTGCACCCGCGAAGAAGGCTGCACCCGCGAAGAAGGCTGCGCCGGTGAAGAAGGCTGCGCCGGTGAAGAAGGCTGCGCCGGTGAAGAAGACCGCGCCCGCGAAGAAGACCGCACCCGCGAAGAAGGCTGCGCCGGTGAAGAAGGCTGCGCCGGCCAAGAAGGTTGCGCCGGCGAAGAAGACCTCGCCCGCCAAGGCGGCAGCGCCGGTCAAGAAGACGAGCGCGGCCACCAAGGCGGCCCCGCGGTCGCTGCGGGTCCGTGACGACGAGTCGCCCTGGACCGCCAAGGAGCTGCGCGAGATCCGGACCGAGATCGAGGCCGACGTCGCCCAACTGCGCCAGGAGATCACCGTCGCCGAGGCCGACCTGGTCGGCCTGATGCGTGACGCCGGTGACGGTGCCGGCGACGACCAGGCCGACGCCGGGGCCAAGACCTTCGAGCGCGAGCAGGAGATCTCGTTGGCCAACAATGCCCGCGAGATGCTCGACCAGAACCTCCACGCCCTCGAGCGGCTCGACGACGGGAGCTACGGGATCTGTGAGTCCTGCGGCAACCCGATCGGCAAACTTCGCCTTCAGGCCGCTCCTCGTGCGACCCTATGCATGACATGCAAGACGAAGCAGGAGCGCCGCTGACCGCGGCCGACGAGTCCCCCTCCACCCCTCAACCCCCCGCGAACCGCCGCGGTCTCTTCGGCCTCCTGGTCGGCTCGGCCGTCGTGGCCTACGCGCTCGACCAGGTGACGAAGGCCTGGGCCCAGTCCTCCCTCGAGTCCGGGTCACCCGTCAACCTCGTGGGCGAGTTCATCCGGCTCAACCTGATTCGCAACGCCGGGGCCGCCTTCTCCATCGGTGACAACGCCACCTGGGTGCTGACCCTGATCGCCTTCGCCGTGCTCGTGGTCATCATCCGCACGGCGCGCCGGATCGGCAGCCGTGGCTGGGCGTGGGCGCTGGGACTGCTGCTCGGTGGCTCGCTCGGCAACCTCACCGACCGCATGGTCCGTGAGCCGGGGCCGGGCCGCGGCCACGTCGTGGACTTCATCGACTACTTCGGCCTGTTCATCGGCAACGTCGCCGACATCGCCATCGTCGGCGCCGCCCTGTTGATCGGCCTGCTGGCCCTTCGCGGCATCGGCGTCGACGGCAGACAAACCCACCACGGACGACACGAGGCCGCACCATGAGCAACGCACCGACCACGGATGCCCGCACGCTGTTCGTGCCCGACGGTCTCGAGGGGGAGCGGGTCGATGCTGCCCTGGCGCGCCTGTTCGGGGTGTCGCGCACGAAGGCGGCCGACCTCGCCTCGGCGGGTGACGTGCAGGTCAACCACAAGCCGGCGGGCAAGTCCGACCGGGTCAGTGCCGGCGACCTCCTCGAGGTCGCGCTCCCGGCCAGCCAGGACAGCCCCACGCTGAAGGTGATCGCCGAGCCGGTACCGGGGATGACCATCATCCACGACGACGACGACCTCGTCGTGGTCGACAAGCCCGTCGGGGTCGCCGCACACCCGAGCGTCGGGTGGACCGGCCCCACCGTGGTGGGGGGCCTCGCGGCAGCCGGCTACCGCATCGCCACCAGCGGGGCGAGCGAGCGACAGGGGATCGTGTCGCGGCTCGACGTCGGCACCAGTGGCCTCATGGTGGTCGCGAAGTCGGAGTACGCCTACAGCGTCCTCAAGCAGGCCTTCCGCAGCCGCACCGTCGACAAGAAGTACCACGCGCTCGTGCAGGGCCTGCCCGACCCGGTCGTGGGAACGATCGACGCCCCGATCGGCCGGCACCCCAACCACGACTACAAGTTCGCCGTCATGGAGAAGGGCAAGCCGAGCGTCACCCACTACGAGGTGATCGAGGCCTTCCGGGCCGCCTCCCTGCTCGACATCCACCTCGAGACCGGCCGCACCCACCAGATCAGGGTGCACTTCTCAGCCCTGCACCACCCGTGCGCGGGCGACCTGACCTACGGCGCCGACCCGAAGCTGGCCGCCCGGCTGGGTCTGGAGCGCCAGTGGCTGCACGCCGTGGGCCTGGGTTTCGAGCACCCCGGCACCGGTAAGCACGTCACCTTCGAGAGCCCTTACCCGCCCGACCTCGCGCAGGCGCTCGACCGCCTCTGAGTCTCCCCCCGGGGCGGTGGGGTATGCCGCGTGCTGGCCACGCGGCATACCACGCGCCTCATCCGTCACAGTCAGGCGCGTCCCTTAGGTCTCGTCAGACCCCCGACCTAAGATCGCTTCTGATGTCCCCCCAGATCGCCTCCGGCAYCTCCAGCAGCGACTCGTTCGTCCACCTCCACGTGCACACCGAGTACTCCATGCTCGACGGGGCGGCACGGATCGGCGACCTGTTCACCAAGGCTGCCGAGATGGGGATGCCAGCGCTCGCGACGACCGACCACGGCTACGTCTTCGGTGCCTACGAGTTCTGGAAGAAGGCACAGGGCACCGGGGTCAAGCCGATCATCGGGGTCGAGGCCTACGTCACGCCGGGCACCCACCGCACCGACAAGACGAGGGTCAAGTGGGGTGAGGACCACCAGTCCGGCGACGACGTCTCCGGGTCCGGCGCCTACACCCACATGACCCTGCTGGCCCGCAACAACAACGGCCTGCACAACCTGTTCCGGCTCGACTCGCAGGCCAGCCTCGACCAGGTCTACGCCAAGTGGCCGCGGATCGACCGCGAGCTGCTCGGCCAGTACGGCCAGGGGCTCATCGCGACCACCGGCTGCCCCTCCGGGGAGGTGCAGACCCGGCTGCGGCTGGGCCAGTACCGCGAGGCGCTGCAGGCGGCCTCCGACTTCCGCGACATCTTCGGCAAGGACTACTACTTCGCCGAGCTGATGGACCACGGCCTCGACATCGAGCGACGCGTCCAGAAGGACCTGCTGCGGCTGGCCCGCGAGCTGGGGCTGCCGCTGGTGGCGACCAACGACCTCCACTACACGACGCGGGAGGACGCCAAGGCTCACTCGGCCCTGCTGTGCGTGCAGTCCGGCTCGACCCTGATGGACCCCAACCGGTTCAAGTTCGACGCCGACGACTTCTACCTCAAGAGCCCGGCCGAGATGCGCCACACGTGGCGCGAGCTCCCCGAGGCGTGTGACAACACCCTCCTCATCGCGGAGATGTGCGACATCTCCTTCACCGAGGGTGAGGGCCGCTACATGCCGCGGTTCCCCTGCCCACCGGGGGAGAACGAGGAGTCGTGGTTCATCAAGGAGGTCCAGAAGGGCCTCACCGAACGCTTCCCCGGGGGGGTGCCCGACTACGCGACCAAGCAGGCGCAGTTCGAGACCGACGTCATCGTCTCCAAGGGCTACGCCGGCTACTTCCTCGTCGTCGCCGACTTCATCAACTGGGCCAAGGAGAACGGCATCCGGGTCGGTCCCGGTCGTGGGTCGGGCGCGGGGTCGATGTGCGCCTACGCCATGAAGATCACCGACCTCGACCCGATCCCGCACGGCCTGATCTTCGAGCGGTTCCTCAACCCCGAGCGCATGTCGATGCCCGACTTCGACGTCGACTTCGACGAGCGCCGGCGCGGTGAGGTCATCAAGTACGTCACCGACAAGTACGGCGCCGACCGGGTCGCGCAGATCGTCACCTACGGCACCATCAAGGCCAAGCAGGCCGTCAAGGACGCCGCCCGCGTCATGGGCCACCCGTTCGTCGTGGGGGAGCAGCTCACCAAGGCGATGCCCCCGGACGTCATGGGCAAGGGCGTGCCGCTGGCCGAGATCTACAACAAGGAGCACAAGCGCTACAACGAGGGTGGCGACTTCCGCGCCCTGGTGGAGACGGAGCCGCACTTCAAGGAGATCGTCGACACCGCCCTCGGGCTCGAGGGGCTCAAGCGCCAGTGGGGGGTGCACGCGGCTGGGGTGATCATGTCCAGCGAGCCGCTCATCGACGTCATCCCGATCATGCGGCGGCTGCAGGACGGCCAGGTCATCACCCAGTTCGACTACCCGAGCTGCGAGTCGCTCGGCCTGGTCAAGATGGACTTCCTGGGCCTGCGCAACCTCACCATCCTCGACGACGCCATCGACAACGTGAAGGCCAACCGCGGCGAGGACATCGACCTCGACGCACTGTCCAAGGACATGACCGACAAGGCGACCTTCGAGCTGCTGTCGCGGGGCGACACCCTGGGCGTCTTCCAGCTCGACGGCGGTGGCATGCGCACGCTGCTCAAGCTGATGCAGCCCGACAACTTCGAGGACATCTCCGCGGCCCTCGCGCTCTACCGACCGGGCCCGATGGGTGTCAACGCCCACACCAACTTCGCCCTGCGCAAGAACGGCAAGCAGGAGCTGACGCCGCTCGACCCCCAGCTGGCCGGCAAGCTCCAGCAGGAGATGGTCGACGCGCTCCTGCCGATCCTCGGCACCACCTACGGCCTGGTGATCTACCAGGAGCAGGTCATGGAGATCGCCCAGAAGCTGGCTGGCTACACCCTCGGCAACGCCGACCTGCTGCGCCGCGCGATGGGCAAGAAGAAGAAGGAGGTCCTCGACGCCGAGTACGTCCCCTTCTCCGAGGGGATGAAGGCCAAGGGCTTCAACGAGGCGTCGATCGCGGCCCTGTGGGGCGTGCTCGTCCCGTTCTCCGACTACGCCTTCAACAAGGCCCACACGGCCGCCTACGGCCTGGTGTCCTACTGGACCGGCTACCTCAAGGCCAACTACCCGGCCGAGTACATGGCCGCCCTGCTGACCAGCGTCGGTGACGACAAGGACAAGTCGGCCCTCTACCTCGGCGAGTGCCGTCGCATGGGCATCAAGGTGCTTCCCCCCGACGTCAACGACTCGGTCGCCCGGTTCGCGGCGGTCGGCACCGACATCCGGTTCGGGATGCAGGCGATCCGCAACGTCGGGCACAACGTGGTCGAGGCGATCGTGGCCGCCCGCGAGGAGAAGGGTCGCTTCACCTCCTTCAAGGACTTCCTGTCCAAGTGCCCCGCCGTGGTCTGCAACAAGCGCACCATCGAGTCGCTCATCAAGGCGGGGGCGTTCGACGGCCTGCAGGAGTCKCGCCAGGGGCTCTACCGCGTGCACGAGGACTTCGTCGACAACTTCGTCGACATCAAGCGGCAGGAGGCGATCGGCCAGGACTCCTTGTTCGGCTCGTTCGGCGACGACACCGCCGGCGAGTCGGTCGACTTCTCGGTGCTGCCGACCATCCCCGGCGTCGAGTGGGACAAGAAGACGCTGTTGCAGTTCGAGCGCGAGATGCTCGGCCTCTACGTCTCCGACCACCCGCTGTTCGGCATCGAGCACGTGCTCAGCTCGCACGCCGACACCTCGATCGCCAGCCTGATGGGAGAAGACGGCAAGCCGGAGGGGGCCAACGTCACGATCGCGGGGCTGATCACCGGGCTCCAGGTCAAGCGCACCAAGAAGGGCGACCTCTGGGCGATCGTCACGGTGGAGGACCTCGAGGGCGCGATCGAGTGCCTGTTCTTCCCCAGTGCCTACCTCACCGTCCAGCACGCGCTGACCCACGACGCCGTCGTGGTGGTGAAGGGACGGGTCAACCGTCGCGACGACACCCCCACGATCTTCGCCTCCGACCTGACCCTGCCCGACATCTCCGAGGGCCCGCGCGGGCCGGTCGTCGTCACGATCGACACCAACCGCGCCACCCAGACCAAGGTCGAGGAGCTCAAGTCGGTGCTGTCGTCCCACCCCGGGTCCACCGAGGTGCACGTGCGGCTGAGCCAGCCGGGTCGGTCGGTGCTGATGAAGCTCGAGGACTCCTACCGGGTCAACGCCACCGAGGCGCTGTTCGGAGACCTCAAGGTGATCCTCGGCCCACGCTGCCTCGCGGGCTGACCCACCACGTAGGGTGCGAGCGTGACCACGCCTGAGGCAGCCCTGCCCACCCCACCACGCGCTGAGCGGCGCGAGAGCACGCGGGAACACCACGGAGACGTCGTCGTCGACCACTTCGAGTGGCTGCGCGACAAGGAGGACCCCGCGGTCCTCGCCCACCTCGAAGCCGAGAACGCCTACGCCGAGGCCGTGACGGCCGACCTCCAGCCGCTGCGCGACGCGATCTTCGAGGAGATCCGGTCGCGGACCCAGGAGACCGACCTCTCGGTCCCCGTGGCGAGCGGCCCGTGGTGGTACTACTCCCGCAGCTTCGAGGGAGCGCAGTACTCGGTCGAGTGCCGCACGCCCCGGGTCGCCGGGGCGCCGCGGCCCATGCCGGCCCCGGACGTCGTGGTCGAGGGTGAGCAGGTGCTGCTCGACGCGAACGAGGAGGCCAAGGACCACGAGTTCTTCGCGCTCGGTGCCCTGACCGTCAGCCCCGACCACCAGCTGCTCGCGTATGCCGTGGACACCGAGGGCGACGAGCGTTTCTCCTTGCGGGTCAAGGACCTTCGCACCGGCGAGGTCATCGACACCGCGGTCGACCGGGTGGGCTACGGCTGTGTGTTCTCCTACGACGGCAGGTACGTCTTCTACACGCGGGTGGACGAGACCTGGCGCCCCCACCAGGTCTGGCGGCACGAGGTCGGCTCCTCCGTGGCGGACGACGTGCTCGTCCACCAGGAGGACGACGAGCGCTTCTGGATGGGCGTCGGGTCCTCGCGGGACGACCGGTGGGTCATGATCGGCCTCGGGTCCAAGACCACGTCGGAGGTCCGGATCCTCGACGCCACCGACCCCACCGGCGAGTTCCGCGTCGTGGCCCCGCGCCGCGAGGGGGTCGAGTACGACGTGGAGCCCGCCGGCGACCGCCTCCTAATCGTGCACAACGCCGACTCCCTCGACTCCGACCTCGCCTGGGCTCCGATCGACGCGACGTCCGCTGACCAGTGGCAGACGCTGATGCGGTCGCAGCCGGGGGAGCGGTTCCAGGGCATCGACGCGTTCGACGAGGTCGCCGTCCTCTCCCTGCGCCGCGACGGGCTCACCGCGCTCCGGGTCCTGGACCGCGACCCGGCTCAGTCGTCGGGGTTCGGCGGCCACCACGACCTCGAGTTCGACGAGCCGGTCTACTCCGTCGGCCTCGGCGACAACCCCGAGAGTGCCACGACCCGCCTCCAGGTCGTCTTCGAGTCGATGGTGACGCCCAAGACGGTCTTCGACTACGACGTGGCCACCCGCGAGTTCGAGCTGCTCAAGCGCCAACCGGTGCTCGGCGGCTACGACCCTTCGCAGTACGAGCAGCGCCGCGAGTGGACTACCGCGGCCGACGGCACCCGCGTCCCGCTGTCGCTGGTGTTCCCCGCGGGGTCGCAACCGGACGGCAGCCACCCAGGCCTGCTCGCGGCCTACGGCTCGTACGAGATCTCCTCCGACCCCTACTTCTCGGTGGCCAGGCTCTCGCTGCTGGAGCGGGGTTTCGTCTACGCCATCGCCCACGTCCGTGGTGGCGGCGAGCTGGGTCGGTCGTGGTACGACCAGGGCAAGCTCACGGCCAAGCAGAACACCTTCACCGACTTCGTCACCTGCGCCGAGCACCTCGTCGACAGCGGCTGGGTCGCGCCGGATCGCCTTGTGGCGGAAGGTGGTTCGGCTGGCGGCCTGCTCATCGGAGCAGCCGTCAACCTTGCCCCGGAGCGGTTCCGCGCGGTCCACGCAGCGGTGCCCTTCGTCGACGCGCTCACCACCATCCTCGACCCGACGCTTCCCCTGACGGTGGTGGAGTGGGAGGAGTGGGGCAACCCGCTGGCCGACCCCGAGGTCTACGCCTACATGAAGTCCTACTCGCCCTACGAGAACCTGCGCGACGCGGCATACCCGGCCGTGCTGGCCACGACGTCACTCAACGACACCCGGGTGTTCTTCACCGAGCCGGCCAAATGGGTCGCGCGGCTGCGCGAGCACACGACGAGCGACCCGATGACGCGGCCCGTGCTGCTGCGCACCGAGATGGTCGCGGGACACGGCGGCAAGAGCGGACGCTACGACTCGTGGCGCCAGGTGGCCTGGGAGTGGGCGTTCCTCATCGACCAGGTGGAGGCCGCGGCCAAGATCTCTCGCGATTGAGTGGCGTATGACCGTGTCGCACCAAGGGTCTGGGCCATACCCTTTCGGATAGAGCGACCCGCTTTGGAGCCAGGAGCGGGGACAGAGGCGGGCGGAAGAGGCGGACTGCGTGGGTGAGGGCCGAACGCGAGAGGCACGGCGCCTCGCTGCGCACAGCGACTGGTCGGCCACGCCGCTCGGTCCACGGTCGCAGTGGCCGCCCCAGCTCGAGGCCGCCTGGGAGATGGCGCTCGAGTGCCCGCTGCCGGTGGCGCTCCTGTGCGGCGCCGACCTCACGATGCTCTACAACGACGCGTTCCGGGAGCTGCTCGGCACCAAGCACCCCTCGGCCTTCGGCCAGTCCGCCCGCAAGGTCCTCGCCGAGGTCTGGGCCGACCCGAAGGTGGGGCCACTGCTCGAGCGGGCCTTCACGGACGCCGAGTCGTTCCTCGACGAGGGCGTCGAGCTCCGCCTCGACCGTGGGCGTGGTGCCGGAGGGCGCCCGGGCGTCGGAACCCTCGGCTCCTCAGGCCTGGGCGCCGCGGACGGCAGTGACGTCGGGTACTACCTGAGGAGCGGCTCACCCGTCCTGGGCCCCGACGGCGAGGTCCTCGCGGTGCTGCACGTCGTCGTCGAGACCACGAGCGCCATCGGTCGCGCCCGAGCCGTCGCCAGGCTCGCCGCCATGCTGGCCGTTGCCGTCACGGTCGACGACGTCTGCAAGGTGGTCCTGCGACAGGCGATGGTGGCCTTCGACGGGCTGTCGGTCTCGATCTGCCTGCCCTCGCCCTCTCCCTCGGCGTGGCGGATGGCGCGGCGGCACCGCATCGAGCAGCTCTCGCCGGACGAGGAGCGCCTGCCCCTCATCTGGTCCGAGCTGGGTGAGGACATGGCCTCGCTCATCGCCCAGGCCATCGCCCGGCGCGAGCCGTACGTGTCCGACAACGGCGAGATCGTGGCCGTCCCCTTTCGGACGGGTGGCAGCCAGGCCGCCCTCGTCATCCAGCGCGAGGCGTCGCCCGTGCCGCACGACGTGGTCGCGGTGCTCGCGCCGTTCCGCGACCTGGTGGGTGACGCGCTGGGCCGGGCCGTGGTCTACGACGCCGAGCGCACCACTGCCGAGCTGCTCCAGCGCACCTTGCTGCCCCCGAACCTCCCGCAGTCCGACGCGATCAGCATCGCCGCCCGCTACGAGCCCGTCTCGGAGGGCACGGTGGCCGGGGGAGACTTCTACGACTCGTTCTTCCTGCCCGACGGGCGGCTGGCCATCGTCATCGGTGACGTCGTGGGCCGCGGGGTCATGGCCGCGACCGTGATGGGGCAGGTGCGGGCTGCGGTGCGCGGAGCCGCCCTGACCGACAGCGACCCGGCCTCGGTCATGGCCGCCCTCGACCGCGTCGTGTGGGACCTCGACGCGCTGTGGCCGGCGTCCATGCCGCTGGGCAGCCCGCGCGCCAGGCCGGGCATGGCGTTCGGCGGGGAGCTCTTCGTGACGATGCTCTACGGCGCCGTCGACCCCGCCACGGGGGAGGTGGTGCTTGCCAGCGCAGGACACCCGCTACCGGCGCTGCTGTTCGGCAGGGCCTCGCGCCAGGACGGCCGGCCGCGGGGGATGCTGGTCGAGATGCCGGTCGGCCCCCCGCTGGGGATCGAGGGCGTGCGCCCGGCCCACCACCTGACGCTGGGGGTGGGCGACATGCTGGTGGGGTTCACCGACGGCCTGCTCGAACGGCGGGGGGAGGCGTTCGACGAGGGCGAGGCGCGGCTCCTCGCGGTGCTCGCCGACCTCCCGCCGGGCAGCCCCCGCAGCGTGGCCCACCACATCATGGACGCGATGGTGGAGGAGTCCGGACAGGAGGACGACTGCGCCGTCATCGCGGTCGGCCGGTCACCGGAGGGCCACCGCCGGGCCGCGATCGTGGTGCCCCCGATGCCCGAGTCGGTGCGGGCGGCCCGAGACTGGGCTCGCGAGCAGCTGAGCGACTGGAAGGTGGGCGGCGGTGACGAGCACACCATCGTGACCGGTATCTCGGAGCTCATCACCAACGCGGTCCTCCACGCCGGCACCGAGTCGCACCTCACCATGGACCTCGACACCGGGATCGTGGCCGTGACGGTCGCCGACAGCGGCAACCGCGGGGAACCCCTGCTCACCGGCGCCGACACCATGGCGGTCCGGGGGCGTGGCCTGTCCCTCGTCAAGGCCATCGCCGACGCCTTCGGCGCGCACCGCACCTCGGCGGGCACCACGGTGTGGTTCGAGGTCGCGGTCGAGCTCGTGGAGGCCGGGGCATCGACTGGGGGATGGACGACCTGAGCGGCGGGCCGGGACGGCCCGTCCCCGCCACGAAACCGGGCCGTGCCCGACTCCGCCCGGTTTCGTCCGGACTGTCCGGTCAGCCGTTCGGCCAGTGCTCGCTGACCAACGAATGAGATGTCCTGCTGCGGCGCGCCACCACCACCTCGCGTCCGGCATCGTTCATGCTGCGCGTCAGAAGACGGCAAGGTCGCCGATCGGCTCCACCCGGTCGGCCTGGGCACAGAAGGGCCGGATGGCTATGTGGCAGCAGCTGCTCGATCGCTTCATCCCCCTCATGGATGGCGACGCCTCCGCTCTCGACCAGCGTGACGGTGTGGGTGCTTCGTACGCCCCCGTCACCGCCCACGCCCGCACCGCCGACGTGTCGCCCTCCGCAGGCCGCCTGCGCGCCTCCTTCGAGGGTTCGGCCAGCCCGCTGCCGTCCTGATCGGGGGCACTCGACCGGCCTGCCCGGCTGACTTGCCTTCCCACCACCCGCGCTGCGTGGTCGGCTCCTGGAGGCACTAGCGTGGGCGGGGCAGCGCCACGCACCGGTCGGTGGTGCACCTCGGAACGGGGAAGCTCGTGGCTCGTCCGCTGATCGCGACCAAGCTCTACGTCCCCCGGCCACGACAGGGGCTGGTGGCTCGGCCGAGGCTCGACGACATCCTGCGTGCCGGGGAGCAGGTGCGACTGACGCTCGTGTCGGCACCAGCGGGCTTCGGGAAGACGACCTTGTTGTCCGAGTGGGCGCAGCGAGCGGCAGCCCGAGGGCAAGCAGTCGCCTGGGTCTCGCTCGACCCGTCCGACAACGAGGCCGCGTCGTTCTGGACCTACGTGCTTTCAGGGTTGCAGCGTGCCGTGCCCGGCCTCGACCCCGGCGCGGCGGAGCGCATCGAGGCGCCGGGCATCTCCGCCGAGGGACTGCTGACCCCGCTGGTGAACGGCCTGGGCACCACTCCCGGCGAGGTCTGGCTCGTCCTCGACGACTACCACGTGATCGTCGACCCCGACGTCCGCAGGGCGATGACGTTCTTCCTCGAGCACCTGCCGGCCAACGTCCACGTCCTCGTCAGCACGCGTGCCGACCCTGACCTGCCCCTGCCGCGGTGGCGGGTGCGTCGCGAGCTCGTCGAGGTCCGCGCCTCCGACCTGCGCTTCACCCTCGAGGAGGCGGGCACCTACCTGAACGCCTCGGCCGGCCTCGATCTCGACGCCACCGATGTCGCCTCCCTCGAACAGCGCACCGAGGGGTGGATCGCCGCGCTGCAGCTCGCGGCCGTGTCCATGCGGGGCCGTGCCGACTCGCGGGGCTTCATCTCCCGGTTCGCCGGGACGGACCGGTATGTCGTCGACTACCTGGTGGAGGAGGTACTCGCCCACCAGCCCGAGCAGGTCCGCGACTTCGTGCTGCGGACCGCCGTGGTGGACCGGCTCTGCGGGCCGCTCTGCGACGCACTCACCGGTGGCGGCGACGGAGAGCAGGTCCTCGAGGCCCTCGAGCGCGCCAACCTCTTCCTCGTGCCCCTCGATGACGAGCGCCGGTGGTACCGCTACCACCACCTGTTCGCCGACGTGCTGAGGGCGCACCTGCAGGCCCAACAGCCAGACCTGATGCCGCTGCTCCATGGGCGCGCGAGCCTCTGGTACGAGCAGCACGACCTCACCGACGAGGCAGTCAGGCACGCCCTCGACGCCGGGGACGTGGACCGCGCGGCATACCTCATCGAGCTGGCGGTGCCGGAGATCCGCCGGCACCGGCGGGAGGCCCAGCTGCTCGGATGGCTGAAGGAGCTCCCCGACGCGGTGGTCCGGCGCAGCCCCGTGCTCAGTGTGTTCTACGGGTACCTCCTGATGGTCAACGGTGACGTCGAGGCGGTCGAAGAGCGTTTCGACGACGCGGAGCGGGCGCTGGCTGCCGGCCCCGATGCCTCCCTCCGGTGGGCTGACACGGACGACCTGCGCACCCTGCCGGCCACGATCGCGGTCCACCGGGCGGCTATCGCGCAGGCCCGCGGTGACGTCGCGGGCACGATCGCCCAGGCCCGCCGTGCCCTCGAGCTGGCCGGCCCGCACGACCACCTCGCGCGGGGTGGCGCGGCGGGCTTCCTCGGCCTGGCGGCCTGGGCCCACGGCGATGTGCGGACGGCTTTCGACACCTTCACCGAGGCGGTGGCGAGCCTCCATGCCGCCGGCAACCTGGTCGACGAGCTCACCAGCACCGTCGTGCTCGCCGACCTGCTCATCGCGGCCGGTCGGTCGAGCGAGGCCCGTCGGCTCTACGAGCGGTCGTTGGACGTCGCCGAGGCAGCAGGGGAACCTCTCGCGCGGGCCGCCGCCACCCTCCACGTGGGGCTGGGCGAGATGGACCGTGACGCCGGCGACCTCTCTGCCGCGCGCCAGCACCTCGACGCCGCAACCGCGCTGGCCGAACGCGCGCCGATGACCGAGAGCCTGCACCGGTGGTTCGTGGCCAGGGGTCGCCTGGCCGCGGCCCACGGCGACTGGCCCGAAGCGGTCGACCTGCTGACCAGGGCCGAGGAGAGCTACCGGCCCGGGTTCTTCCCGGACGTCCGCCCCATCACCTCGATCAGGGCCCGGGTGTGGATCTCCGCCGGCGACCTCGCGCGGGTTGCCGGCTGGGTGGCGGAGCGGGGGGTGACGACCGAGGACGAGGCTGACTACCTGCGCGAGTTCGACCACCTGACGTTGGTGCGGTCCGTGATCGCGCGCCACCGGACCCACCCCGACGAACCTGCACTGGAGCGGGCCCTGGGCCTCCTCGGCCGGGTGGAGGAGGACGCCCGGGGGTTCGGGCGCCAGGGCAGCCTGCTCGAGGTCACCGTGCTCACGGCGCTGGTCGAGGACGCACTCGGCGACCAGGACCGTGCCGTCCGCCTCCTCGCCGGGGCCCTGACCGAGCTGGTCGACCCGGCCGATCCGGAGTCCTCCCTGCGCCTCTTCCTCGACGAGGGCGCCCCGACGGTGGAGCTGTTGCGCGCCATCCAGCACCCGGCTGCCGCCGCCGATCGCGCGCGTCGGCTGCTCAGCCGCGGGGGAGTCCTGGACGGCGGCGCCACCGAGCGAGGGCCGGTGCGTCCGTCGAGCCCCGTGGTGAGTGACCGCGAGCTCCAGGTGCTACGACTGCTCGACAGCGAGCTGACCGGGCCGGACATCGCACGGGAGCTCTTCGTCTCGCACAACACGCTGCGCACCCACACCAAGCACATCTTCACCAAGCTCGACGTCACCAGCCGTCGGGCGGCCGTCCGTCGCGCACGCGAGCTGGGTCTCCTCTAGGGGGGCCGGTCGATCGGGCGTGGGCGGTCGGGGCCGAGATCACCCCACGGCTCACATCGTTGGGTGACGCGAGCTCATCCTCGCCGCTCCTACCTTCAGGTCATCCCCACGGCGCCGCGCCGAGGACCTCGACCCAGGAGCACGCAATGACCATCACCACCACCAAGCTCATCCGAGCCGCCGGCCTCTGCGCCGCGGTCGCAGGAACGCTGTTCATCGCCGTCCAGATCAAGCACCCACCGCTCGACCTCGCGTTCATCTCGACGACCGAGTGGAAGGTGCGCCAAGGCGCCAAGGTGGTGATGGCCGTGCTCTCGCTGGCCGGCATCACCGGGATGTACCTGCGCCAGGTCAAGCAGACGCGCGTCCTCGGCCTGCTCGGCTACCTGCTGTTCACGATCGGCTACCTGATCATGCTCAGCATCGAGGTCATCGGCCTGGTCGTCCTGCCGACCATCGCCGACACGTCGCCCGGGTACGTCTCCGACGTGATTGCGGCGGCCACCGACGGCCCGGCGGTCGGAGACCTCGGGTTGATGAGACCCCTCAGCATGGTGAACGCGGTCACCTACCTGCTCGGTGGCTTCCTGTTCGGCGTGGCACTCTTCCGGGCCAACATCCTCGCCCGCTGGGCCGCCGTCGTCCTCTCCGCAGGCACCGTCGCCACCGTCGCGATCCCCTTCTTCCCGGACGTGAACTTCAGGCTGTTCGCGCTCCCCATCGGCGTGGCGATGGTCGGGCTCGGGTGCTCGCTGTGCAGCGAGGGCCGCACCCGGGTTGCCCAGCCCGTGCCGACCACCGACAGCTCGCGTCGCGACCTGGCCGGCGCCAGGTGACCACGTCCCGCGCCACGGCACCCACCCCGTCGACGAGGTCGGCGGGGTGGGTGCCCTCCGCGCTCGTGGCTCTCGGCGGCATACCCGTGGTCGCGGGCTCATTGCGCCTCGTCGAGGTGTTCGGCGGTCCGCACGTCATGCCGCCCAACGCGCGCATCGCGGCTTCACCCGCTCCGGTGGTGGTGCACATCCTCAGCGTCATCCCGTATGCCGTGCTGGGCGCCTTCCAGTTCTCCTCGCGGCTGCGTCGTCGTCGCCCCGGCTGGCACCGGGCGGCCGGTCGCGCGCTGGTCCTGCTCGGGTTGGCCGTGGCGTTCTCCGGTCTGTGGATGACGGTGTTCTACCCCCGCCAGACAGACACCGGTGCCCTGGCCTTCGTCTTCCGCCTCGCGGCCGGGTCGGGCATGGCGGCCAGCATCGTCGTCGGCTTCGCGGCGATCCGGCGTGGTGACGTGGCCACCCACCGGGTCTGGATGACTCGCGCCTATGCGCTCGCCCTGGGTGCCGGCACCCAGACCGTCACGCTCGGAGTCGCCCATGCCGTCCTCGGCAGCGCAGCGCCGTCCACCGACCTCGGTCTCGGGGCCGGCTGGGCGATCAACCTCGTGGTCGCGGAGCTGGTCATCCGCCGAGGCCGAGGGGCGCGGGCCGGTCGGCCGGGTCGGCCGGATCGGCCGGGTCGGCCGGATCGCAGTGCCAAGGGTCGTAGTGCTGGTCCGGTCGCCCGGGTGGGTTCGCCGTGATGCAGCCGGACCGCCGACCATCTCCCACCGGCTACCGGCTGCGGGTGGACGGGCACCTCGGGACGCACTGGGGCTCGTGGTTCAACGGTTTCACGCTGACCCACGAGCCTGACGGCACCACCACCCTGACCGGAGACGTCGCCGACCAGGCCGAGCTGCACGGCCTGCTGGCACGGGTGCGAGACCTCGGCCTCACCCTCATCCGGGTGGAGTCCCGGCATCCGGCGACCGACGCGCAGGTTGCCCCGGACCCCTGACGGGAGGCGGCCCGTCGCTCGGGGGCTAGGTCGAGCCACGCTGTTCGACCCGGACGGTCGCCACTGACCACGGCCGTCCTGGGGCCGTCCTGGGCCGTCCTGGGGCCGTCCGGGGCCGTCAGACCAGTGACGCTCGAGGCCGTACCGCCCCTGCACCGTCCTGACCCAGGTAGTAGTCGATCGTCTCACGTAGCTGGGTGCTCGACAGCGGGTGCGGGTGCAGGCCCAAGAGGTTCCTGGCGCGCGAGACGTCCGCGCAGTGCCGCCGCACGTCGCCGGGGCGGTCCGGTGTGTGGACGATGGGGTGGTTCGGTGCGTCGAGCACGTCCAGGAGCCCGCGAACCAGCGTGTTGATCGAGGTCTCCAGGCCGGTGGCCACATTGATGACGAGGCCGCGTGACTCCACGACCTCGTACGCCCGCAGGATCAGGTCCACGGTCTCTTTCACGTAGATGAAGTCGCGCGTCTGCTCGCCGTCGCCGGTGATCTCGACCGGGAGACCTGCGGCAACTCGGTGGATGACGATCGGGATGATGCCTGCGTAGCTGCCGGGGTTCTGTCGGGGGCCGAAGTTGTTGAAGGGCCTGACGATCACCGCGTCGATGCCGAAGGTCTTGACATACGAGGTGATGATGGAGTCGGCCGCGGACTTGCTTGCCGCGTAAGGCGTGATGGCGTCCTGCGGATGATCCTCCGTCATCGGCACGCCACGGGCGGTGCCATAGGTCTCCGACGAAGAACAGTGAACCAGGGTTTCGATCAGTCCGCGGCGGGCCAGCTCGCAGAAAGTGGTGGCGATGCCGATGTTCGTCGCCACCGTCCAGACCGGGTAGTCCAGGGAGGTTGGCAGCGGGACGATGGCCAGGTCGAACACCACGTCCACCTCACGTTCGGAGACGACGTCCTGCATGGCAGCCAGGTCAGAGGCATCCAGGCGCCGGATCGCGAGGTCAGTGTCCTTGGCAAAAGCGTCCTGGAGGTTCTCGGCCCGTCCGAGGAAGAAGTTGTCAACCACCGTGATCTTGCTGGGCTCCTCCAGCAACAACCGGTCGACGAGATGGCTGCCGATGAAGCCAGCACCCCCGGACACCAGCACCGATTTGCCCTGAAGCTTAAGCACACCTGACCCCGCAGTCATCGGAGAATGGACCGATTGGCGCCGGTCTCAATGGGTATTTCGCGTGCGACCTTATCAGTGGGAACCCAGCGGCCTCGCGCTGCAGCCGGACGACCCATGCGGTCGCTCAGGGGCCGGGCTCGCGCCGGCGACGGCTCGATCTCGCCTCGGGGCTGGAGAAGGTGACGCGATCGAGCCAGATGTAGCGACCGATGAACAGCCCGACCTGCCCCAGCAAGCCGGCCGCCACGAGGGCCAGCCCCCTGGCACCCCACCAGGCATCGGCGATCGCGATGAAAGCGCCGGACGCGAGGGCCCCCACCATGACCAGCTGCCAGAACGCGAACATCTCCGCGAGCAGACCCTTGCCGGTGGCTTCGTGCCAGACGAACCTGCGGTACAACCAGAAGGACGGTGGGGTGAGCACCGTGCCCACGACCAGGTTCAGCAGGCCCGCGTTGACGTCCCAGATGCTGCGCGCCCACAACAGCAGGCCGTACCCGACCGGCACCGTGACCAGCGAGAGGGTGGTGTAGCGGGAGAACCGGCCAGTCACCACCCGGCGGAGGCCATCGACGTACTCACCTGCCCCGCGGGTCGGTGCTGCCATCAGTCCGCTCCCGTCGTCTCTCCCTGCCCTTATTATGGCGCTCATGCAGCCGACCCCCCGGAAGGCATCGGTGTTTCCCGACGCTTCCGCTCACCCGATCCCGCTGAGCCGCCCATCGACCGACCAGGCCGAGCTGGCAGCGGTGGCAGAGGTCCTCGAGTCCGGCTGGATGGCAGGGCAGGGACCCCAGGGCGCCAAGCTCGAGGAGGGTTTCAAGAAGCTGACCGGCCGAGCCTACGCGATCGCTGTGAACAACTGCACCGCCGGTCTTCATCTCGCACTCGCCGGCCTGGGGCTGGGGGCCGGCGATGAGGTGTTGGTGGCGGACTACAGCTTTCCGGCCACCGGACACGCGGTGCTCTACTGTGGCGCCACACCGGTCTTCATCGACGTGCGTGAGGACACCGGAACGATGGATCCCCAGCTGGTCGAGGCGGCCATCACGCCCCGGACCAGGGGCATCCTGGCCGTGGACGCCCTTGGCACCCCCGCCGACTGGGACGAGCTGCAGGAGATGGCAGACCGTCACGGTCTCTTCCTGGTTGAGGACGCGGCCTGCTCGGCAGGTGCCGAGTACTCCGGCCGGCCGTGCGGCAGCTTCGGGGACGTTTCGGTGTTCTCCCTGCATGCGCGCAAGGGCATCACCTGTGGTGAGGGGGGCGTGATCACCACTGACGACCCTGAGCTGGCCGCGCGCGTGCGGGCAGCCTCGTGCTTCGGCATGGAGAGTGCCTTTTCCCGGCAGTCCGCCGGGACCCTGGCGCTGCCGACGTTTGCCGAGATCGGCTACAACTACAAGCTCTCCGACGTGTTGGCCGCCGTGGGGGTGGTGCAGCTGGGCAAGCTCGAGGCCTTCCTGGACCGCCGTCGGACACTGGCTGTGCGCTACGGCGAGTTGCTGAGCGAGGTACCGGGGATCGAGGCCCCGGTTGTTCCGTCAGACCGCCTGTCGGCCTGGCAGACGTATGCCGTGACGGTCACCGAGCCGCTCAATCGCGACGCCATCGCCATCGCGCTGCGGGCGCGTGGGGTCGGGAGCAACATCGGGACCTATGCGATGCACCTCCAACCGGTCTACGGTCCGGATCCTGCCAGCTGTCCGTCGTCGCAGCGCCTTTTCGAGCGTCATCTTGCTCTCCCGATGTACGTCGGCCTCACCGACGAGCAACAGGAGCTCGTCGTGCAGATTCTTGCGTCCATCGTGGCAGGGCAGGCGGAGTGGGACGCCGATGCTGTGGCTACCGGGTAGGGCCCTCGAGCCCGTCACTTCGAGTAGGTGATCCTTCCGGTGGTCGCGTCCACCGTGCCCACCACCCGGGCCGGCACCCCTACCGCAACACTGAAGTCGGGCAGGTCGACGGAGACCACGGCTCCGGCACCGACAATGCAGTGGTCTCCGATGGTGACACCCATCTGGACCACCGCGTTCGCGCCGATGAACGTGGAGTGACCGATGCTGACGGGTGACCGCTCCAGTGCCACCTTGCGGTCCGTCACGCAGCGTTTCGCGGTGGAGTGGGTGTAGATGTGGACGCCCGCCGAGATGTTGCACGCGCGCCCGATCACCAGACCGCCTGACCCGTCGATGAGGCAGAAGGGACCGATCCACGTACCCTCCCCAATGGTGGGTTCCCCGACGAACCAAGCCAGCGGGTTGTACGGATTCGTGGGGACGGACGTCATCTCGGCTCCGCTGGCTTCCGGAGGTTGGCCACCCGGCATGCGCTCAGTGACTCAGGGTCGCATGGGGGAGCTGGGACGCGCCCTCGTGAGTGGAGGGGGATCCGGCGCGGCGGCCGTGGCGGGGCAGGCTCCCCCGAGCCGTCTCGGAGGCGGGGGTGGAACCCCAGACGTCGCGGACGACATACAGCGGTCGACTTCGGGTCTCTTCGACCGCGCGCCAGAGATACTCTCCCATCACGCCGATGACGGTCAGCTGGGTGCCACCGAGCAACAGGACGATCACTGCCACGGTCGGCCACCCGTTCGGGGTGCTGACCCCGGACAAGTCGCGAATCACCAGCACCAGGGCGTAGAGCAGGCCCCCTGATGCGATGCAGAGTCCCAGAGCAGTACACAGCCTCAGGGGCATCGAAGAGAACTGGATCATCGAGTCCACGGCCAGCTTGACCATCTTCCGGCGGGTCCACCGACTGGTGCCATGGACCCGGTCGACCTGTTCGTAGCTGACCCGGACCTGCCTGAACCCCAGCCATGCGATCAGCGCGAGCACGTTCCGGTTGCGCTCCGGCAGCCGGGCCACCTCGTCGATGACGCATCGATCGAGCAGCACCCCCGAGGGTCCTTCCGGGGGGTAGTTGGCCAGGTTGGCGAACTTGCTGAAGAGTCCGGAGAACGCCTTGGAGGCGAGGTCACGCGACGCCGACCTGCCCACCCGGCCCTGGGGCACCCCCCAGACGACATCCGCGCCCTGCTCCCAGTTGGCCAGGAACTCGGCCAGCAGGGACGGCGGCTCCTGCAGATCGGCGCCGAAGACGACGGCGCACTCCCCGCGACATCGGGCCAGGCCGGCCGAAATCGCATAGTGGGACCCAAAGCTGCGGGCCAGGCTGATGACGGTGACCCGCTCCTGCTCCTGGGTCAGACTCCTGACCTCATCACTGGTGCCGTCACTCGAGCCGTCGTCAACCAGGACCAGCTCGAAGCTGTAGGAGGGGTGGCTGACGGCGAACTCGCGGAACCTGGCGAGCAGCCCGGGGACGTTGTCGATCTCGTCGAGCGCGGGGATGATGACCGAGACGAGCGGGGGGCTCTGTTCGGCCTGGTCGGCACCTGCCGAGGCTGGGGTCATGACGTGCTCTTTCCGTGTGCGGCAAGCTCGGCTGTGCCCACGTAGACCGTCAATCCCATCGTCTCTGACACGGTGCCCAGCTGCCGGTAGTCGCGGTAGAACGTTAGCCCGCAGCTCTTCAGCGCGCGAATCTCGGAGCGGGAGACTGGCCGACTGAACAGCAAGATGGGTGGCCGGGACCCCCAGGGGCCCTTCCCGCCGGGACACTCGGCCCGGATCCCTGCCGCAGCGCGAGGCCTGTCGCCCTTGGAGTACCACCCTTCGCCCACGGATCTGCCGTCGAGCGCGAAGATGATCCCGGGAAGCCCGTCGAAGCCCATCATGTACGTCCCACCGCCTGGCTTGAGGTACGGCCCGACCTCACGGGCGAGCTGGCTGTAGTCCGCGGCGGTTTCGGGTGCCAAGCTGACTGAGCTCAGCGCCGGCACCCCGGAGGCGGTAGCGGTCGATGTGCTCGGCTTGGCCGTCCGGTAGGGATGGACCAACAGGCCACTCGTGCCGATGGACGCCGACAACATGACCGCCCCAGCGGCGGCCACCGCCGTGAGGCCGCGCGCCACGCGTGGGGCGCCCTCGATCCCGGTGAGGACGAGGATGATCACGGCCGCGCAGGGAGGAAAACAGTTGAACGCCATGTAGTAGATCGGGTTGCCGGTCCCGGCGGCCTGGGTGATCGGGAGGGCGAGGAGCAGGACGACCATGGCCGTGCCGCGCAAGCCCTCATGTCGCAGCGACGACGCCGGGCCGAGGGGGCGGCGCCAGTCGAGCAGCGTCCGCAGCGCGACGATGAGGGTGATCGCCAGGACCAGGGTCAGTCCCACGCTGTAGCGACTGAGGTTGACCGTCCCGCCGGTGAGCGCGCCCCCGGCAAGCAGGATCCAGAACGAGAACGCCGTGGCCCCGACGACCAGCACCGCGGCGACCCGGGAACCCCTGCTGCCTCGGGGTAGGACCGTGATGAGCGTGATGCCGAGGAGCAGCCAGTGAGCCTGGACCGTACGGGTGATCAGCTGGCCGACCGAGAGCCGGTACATGAGAAGCAGGCTTGCAGGACTGTTGGAGCCTGCAGCGATCAGCTTGTTCGTGGACCACATCAGGGGGATGGCCTGGTCCAACCGCACGAGGAAGAGCTGGACCGCGACGGTGGTGATCACGAGGCTCACCAGGGCCAGTAGGGCAAGCCGAGCGATCTGCCGGAACCCGGCCGGCGCGAGCACGACCACGGCGACCACGGCGGCGACGAGCAGCGTCAGGCCCGACGAAGCCCATTTCGCGATCAACATCGCGAAGACGAGGGGGCCGGTCGACAGGGGCACCCAGACCGGGATGGTCCGGCCCAGGTCCACGTCGGCTGCCATCTTCAGGACCACGGCGCCGGCCAGGAGCCCCCCGAGCAGGGACACGTCGTTGTAACCGGGGCTCAGCGGCAGCCAGCTGTAGCTCATGCCACCGCAGGCGACGATCGCCGCCGTTCCGGCCGCCTCCCACCAGTGGGTGGCCTCGGCGTTCGGGCGCCGGAGCCTCAGCCAGCGCATGAACGACCAGCCGAATGCCGCGCTGGCACCGATGATCGTCAGCAGGCGAAACAGTCGTAGGCCGGCGATGTTGTACCCCAACAGCTGAAAGATCGGGCCGTAGACGAACTGCGCGTCCGTGAACGTGCGAAGTTCGGTGTTCCACCAGCGATAGGACAGCAGGTAGAGACCCTCGTCGGTGTAGTCGAACCCGTGGCCCGCAGTCAGGGCGGCAGCGACCACCCAGGTACCGGCTGCCGCCACCGATGCCAGCGTCGCGAGACAGAGGAGCCGGGCGGAGGTCAGCCGGCGCGATGACAGCGCCGACCGGGCCCCCGGGACCAAGGGCGCGGGAGGCATGGGACCCGGGTTGTCTGAGGGCAGGCTCGCGCTGCCCTCGGCCGTCAAGCCCTCCATGTCGCCCCCAGGCTCGATCAAGTCCTCCATGTCGCTCCTAGGCTAACCCGCGAGACGGCTCAGCCAGGGCGCCGACACAGGCGGCACCAGGTCCTCGTCGGACACGCGGTGCCTGTGGCCAGACGTAGACGAGTCCGCCCGCGCTGCCGTCAGGTCGTGCTGGCAACGCGGGCGGACTCGAGCGATGTCTGGCTCGTTCCTCGCTCAGATATCGCTGTGTCCTTGTTCGATATCTGGCTCGTTCCTCGCTCAGATATCGAAGTACATCTCGAACTCGTGCGGGTGCGGGCGGAAGCGGATCGGGTCGACCTCGTTCTTGCGCTTCCACTCGATCCAGGTCTCGATGAGGTCCTTGGTGAACACGTCACCCTCGAGCAGGAACTCGTGGTCGGCCTCGAGGGCGTCGAGCACCTCGGGGAGCGAACCGGGGACCTGCGCGATGGCGTCGTGCTCCTCCGGGGGCAGCTCGTAGAGGTCCTTGTCCACGGGCTCCGGCGGCTCGGTGCGGTTCTTGATCCCGTCCAGGCCGGCCATCAGCATCGCCGAGAACGCGAGGTAGGGGTTGGCCGACGGGTCCGGCACGCGGAACTCGACGCGCTTGGCCTTCGGGTTGTCACCGGTGATCGGGATGCGGATGCACGCCGAGCGGTTGCGGGCCGAGTAGACCAGGTTGACCGGGGCCTCGTAGCCGGGCACCAGGCGGTGGTAGGAGTTCACCGTCGGGTTGGTGAACGCCAGCAGCGCCGGGGCGTGCTTGAGCAGGCCACCGATGTACCAGCGGGCGATGTCGGACAGGCCGCCGTAGCCACGCTCGTCGTAGAACAGCGGTTCGCCGTCCTTCCAGAGCGACTGGTGCGAGTGCATGCCCGAGCCGTTGTCACCGAAGATCGGCTTCGGCATGAAGGTGACCGTCTTGTCGCCCTTCCACGCCACGTTCTTGATGATGTACTTGAACTTCAGCACGTCGTCAGCAGCCTGCTTCAGCGTGTTGAAGCGGTAGTTGATCTCCTGCTGACCGGCCGTGCCGACCTCGTGGTGGGCGCGCTCGACCGTGAGGCCGGCCTCCTCGAGGGCCAGGGTCATCTCGTCGCGCATGTCGGCGAAGTGGTCGACGGGGGGCACGGGGAAGTACCCACCCTTGTAGCGCGTCTTGTAGCCCTTGTTGCCACCCTCCTCCTCGCGACCGGTGTTCCACGCGGCCTCGATGGAGTCGATGAAGTAGTAGCTGGCGTTCTGCTTGGTCTCGAAGCGCACGTCGTCGAAGACGTAGAACTCGGCCTCGGCACCGAAGTACGCGGTGTCGGCGATGCCGGTCGACTTGAGATACGCCTCCGCCTTGGCCGCGATGTTGCGCGGGTCGCGGGAGTACTCCTCGCCGGTGAACGGGTCGACGATGGAGAAGTTGAGGATGAGCGTCTTTTCCTTGCGGAACGGGTCGAGGTACGCGCTCGTGGGGTCCGGCACCAGCTTCATGTCGGACTCGTGGATCGCCTGGAAGCCGCGGATCGACGATCCGTCGAACATCTGGCCTTCCTTGAAGAAGTCCGCGTCGAGGCTCTTGGCCGGCACGTTGAAGTGCTGCATCACGCCGGGCAGGTCACAGAACCGCACGTCGACGAAGATGACGTCCTCGTCCTTGATGAACTTCAGGACCTCGTCAGCATTGCTGAACAAACCAACCTCCTGTGGTGGGGCGGGCGAAACCGCCCATGGCTCAACTGGTGTCGCCATCGACCCTAACGGGTGGGGATTTCTCGGCCATGACCCGAATGTTTCACGGGTGTTACGACGTGAGAGGCTGGCGCCGTGGTCGACCGCAAGGACATCGGGTCCTGGCTCGAGGGCCCGGGTTCGCGCTCAGGCGCCCCATCGGCATACCCCGGGGAGCGCTTCGGTATGCCGCGCAGCGGGCGAGGTTCGATGGCTCGCTTCGGGCGCCGCCTGGTCGGCGTCCTCATCGACTGGACCGCCTGCCAGCTGATCGCGGCAGCGCTGTACGACGTCCCGCTCCCGTTCGCCGGCGTGGCGTCGGGCAACGACACCCTCATCCTGCTGGGCCTGTTCGCGCTGGAGCACCTCGTGCTCGTGGGGACGGCCGGCTACACCCTCGGTCACCGGATCGTCGGTCTGCGCGTCCTCTCGTTGGACGGCCAGCGGGCCAGGCCCTTCCAGGTGCTGGTGCGCACCGTCCTGCTGTGCCTGTTCCTGCCCGCGATGTTCTGGGACAAGGACGGCCGCAGCCTGCACGACAGGGCGGCCGGCACCCTCATCGTCCGCACCTGACCCCACCCGTCGGGGGAGGGGAAGGGCAGCTCAGCGCCGGGTGAAGACGTCGCGGATCCGGCCGCTCGCCTCGGTGAGGATGTCGATGATCTCGCGGCTCTGCTCACTGGTCAGGCCGTGCCGCTTCCAGGCGGTGCGGGCCTCGGAGCGCAGCTCGGCGACCGCCTGTTCGAGGTCGCGGATCGCGCTGGGGTCGCTGCCCTTCCAGCCGTTCCAGGGCTCCTGCCCGCCGACGGGCGTCGCCGTGCGACGGGCCTCCTGTGCGGCCGCCCTGAGCTCGGCCCGCAGGTCCTTGGTCTGGCCCCGGACGCGGGAGCGCACCTGCTCCGCGAGCTCGCGCACCGACAGGTCGAGGTCCGACTCCAGGCTGGACAACTCGTCCTGCCGGTCACGCACTTCCTGGCGGCCGGCCTCCGTGATCCGGTAGATCGCCTTGCGCCCCTCGTCGGACCGCTCGACCAGACCCTCCTCCTCCAGCTTCGCCAGCCGCGGGTACACCGTGCCGGCGCTGGGGGAGTAGAGACCGTTGAACCGGTGCTCGAGGTCCTGGATGACCTCGTAACCGTGGCGCGGTCCCTCGTTGAGCAGGGCCAGCAGGTAGAGCCGCAGCTGGCCGTGGGCGAACACCGGACTCATGCGGACGCCTCGTCCGGGCGCGCTGGGGCGGTGGCCTTGAGCACCACCACGTTGCCGGAGACCGCGTTGGCCTTCACGCGCAGGCTGCCGTCACCGTCGGTGAGCCGGTTGCCCGAGGTGTAGGAGTGCTTGTGGATGGCGCGCCCGTCGATGACGACCTGCCCCGAGGCGGTGTTGGCGGTCACGTCGTAGCCACCGTGCGGAGCCCGCACCGTGACGTCTCCGGAGACGGAGGTCGACTTGATCGAGGCGGTGCTGTTGAGCAGGTCGAGGGCGACGTCCCCACTGACCGTGCTGATGCTGACCTCGGGCACGTCGCTTTTCTGGGCGGTCACCGCGCCGGAGACGGAGTGCACCGTGAGGCGTCCGCGCACGTTGCCGCACTCGACCTCGCCGCTGACGGTGTTGATGTCCACGTCACCGACCACGTCGTCGATGGTGATCGACCCCGAGACCGTGTTGGCCCTGGCCCCGGCGCGCATGCCGGCCAGCAACCCGCTCGCGCTCACCGTGCTCACGGACGTCTCGGCGTCCTCGGGGATCGAGATGCTCAGGGCGACCCTGTTGCGCTCGAGCCCCTCGAAGGCCTGGCGCACCTTGTCGAGGATGCGCGTGGAGTCGACCCCGTGGGTGATCTTGAGCTTCGACCCGTCCCAGGTGACCTTGACCGGCATGCCCTCGACCTGCGCGATCTCGACGCGTGCGGTGGGGGAGTCGGTGTGGGTGACCACGTCGACCCGGCCGCCTACGACGGCGACGCTGAGGCGGCGCACCTGCTCGCCGTCGCCGCCGATGTCGAGCACCCGGGGGGTGTCGATCGACCATTCCTCGCTCATGGGGTGTCCTCTCGCTGTGTCCGACCGTGACCCTTGGAGTCACGCTATATCGCGTTGTCGAGATTCACGCTATATCGCGTATGCCGCGTCGCGCAAGCCCCGCTCGCGACCGCCCTGCCACACTGGGCGCCGTGAGCCGCATCGCCCTCTGCACCTGGTCCGACCCCGCGTACGACGACCCGGAGCCCCTGCAGGTCGCCGCTGAGCTCCGGTCACTCGCACACGAGGCCGAGGTCGTCGTCTGGCACGACCCGAGTGTCGACTGGAGCTCGTTCGACCTGGTGGTGATCCGCTCGACCTGGGACTACTTCGACCGTCTCGACGAGTACCTCCAGTGGGTTGACCACGTCGACTCCGTGTCTCGGATCATCAACAGCCCCAGAGTGATTCGCTGGAACTCCCACAAGGGGTACCTGCTCGAGCTGGGGGAGGCCGGCATACCCGTGCTGCCCACCCTCGCCCTCGAGGAAGGAGCGGCGGACCCGGTTGCACGGATGGTGGCGACCGGGTGGGGCGAGGTGGTCATCAAGCCTGCGGTCGACGGAGGTGCGAGGGGCGCCCTCAAGGCGCCGGCCGGCTCCGCCGAGGCGGGTGCCCACCTGCGGGCGCTCGTCGCCGTGGGCGACGCGATCGTCCAACCGTATGCCGCGGGGGTCGAGGCGGGGGAGGTGTCGCTGTTCTTCTTCGGCGACGAGCTGTCCCATGCCGTCCGCAAGGTGCCCAAGCCCGGCGACTACCGGGTGCAGGCGCTGCACGGTGGGTCGGAGGAGGTGCACGCACCGACCGAGGCAGAGCTCGGCGTGGCCGGGAGGGCGATCGACTGCGCGCCCGAGGCCCTCGTCTACGCCCGGGTCGACCTCATCGACGTCGACGGTCAGCCCACGCTGATGGAGCTGGAGCTGATCGAACCCGACCTGTTCCTGCGCATGGCACCCGGTGCGGTGCAGCGCTTCGCGGCAGCTGTCGCGGCGACGGTGGAGCCCACCGGCTCGACCTAGGTCACGGAATGATTACGAAATGAGAACGCTCCCACGGACGTCTTGACCCGACGACCGCCTCGGTCCCACTCTGTTCGGGAGCGCTCCCACGAGGGAGCCCGACGAAAGGTGCAACGGTGCACTCACGCTCTCGCTGGCTGGTTCCCGCAGCCGCAATGATCGCTACGGCCGCCCTCACCGCCGCCTGCGGCGGCGCCACCGGCGGCGCCACCTCATCCGGCGAGAAGGTCACGCTGCGGGTGAGCACGTTCGGCAAGTTCGGCTACACGGACCTCTACAAGCAGTACATGAAGGACCACCCGAACATCACGGTCGTCGAGACCGCCGAGGGCGACCTCGGCAAGTACAACACCCAGCTCATCCAGCGGATCGCAGCCGGCTCCGGCGCCGGCGACGTCGTGGCGATCGAGGAGGGGCAGGTCGTCAACTTCCTGCAGAGCGCGGACAAGTTCGTGAACCTGCAGAAGTACGGCAGCAACGAGCTGAAGGACAACTGGCTGCCCTGGAAGTACGCGAACGCTACGACCGCGGACGGCACGACGACCATCGGCCTCGGCACCGACGTGGGCGGCCTGGCCATGTGCTACCGCAAGGACCTGTTCGAGAAGGCCGGCCTGCCCACCGACCGCGTCGAGGTCGGCAAGCTGTGGCCCACCTGGGACGAGTACATCGCCACCGGCCAGAAGTACCAGGCGGGGATCAAGGACCCGAAGTCCCACTTCGTCGACAGCGCCACGAACACCTACAACTCGATCCTCATGCAGTCCGGCGACCACACCTACTTCGACCGCAGCGACAAGCTCGTCATCGACAGCAACCCTGCGGTGAAGTCGGCCTGGGACGAGTCCCTGAAGATGGTCGACACCGGCCTCTCGGCGAAGCTCAAGGCGTTCTCGCCCGAGTGGAACGCCGGCTTCAAGAACGGGTCGTTCGCCACCCTCGCCTGCCCCGCGTGGATGACTGGCTACATCAAGGACCAGGCCGGCGCCGAGAACTCCGGGAAGTGGGACATCACCACGATCCCCGGCGGCGGCGGCAACTGGGGCGGCTCCTGGCTCGGCGTCCCGACCCAGAGCAAGCACCAGAAGGAGGCCGTCGAGCTGGCCAAGTTCCTCACGACCGGCGAGAGCCAGCTCGCGGCGTTCAAGGCGGCTGGAAACCTGCCGTCCAACCCCAAGCTGTACACCGAGGCAGCCCTCAAGGACGCCAAGAACGAGTACTTCAACAACGCGCCCGTCGGTGAGCTGTTCGTCGCCGGTGCCGCCAACCTGAAGCCGGTCTACCTCGGCGCCAAGAACCAGCCGGTCCGCGACGCCGTGGAGAACACCCTGCGCGCGGTCGAAGGCGGGCAACGCACCGCGGCTGCGGGTTGGACCGAGGCGATCGCTGCCGCACAGAAGGCCGCGAAGTAGTCGCGACCTCCGCGGCACACCCAGCTGCGGTCGGG
>NZ_JBFUCW010000006.1:0-200584 GCF_056405035.1 Pedococcus sp. P2_A3
GGGCGGCCTCGGTCGCGTCGGCAGCGGCCGGGGCGGCCTCGGTCGCGTCGGCAGCGGCGGTCTCGCCGGCAGCCGGGGCAGCGGACTCAGCGGCCTGGGCGGCGTCGCCACCGAGCAGCTCGCGCTCCCACTCGGCCAGCGGCTCGTCGCCAGCGACGACACCCTCGGCCGGCTCGCCGGACTTGCCGGAGCTGCGGGCGATGAGGCCCTCGGCGACGGCGTCGGCGATGACACGGGTCAGCAGGGTGACGGAGCGGATGGCGTCGTCGTTGCCCGGGATCTTGTAGTCGACCTCGTCGGGGTCGCAGTTGGTGTCGAGGATCGCGATGACCGGCAGGCCGAGCTTGCGAGCCTCGTCAACGGCGAGGTGCTCCTTCTTGGTGTCGACGATCCACACGGCCGAGGGGACCTTGGCCATGTTGCGGATGCCGCCGAGGGTCTTCTCGAGCTTGTCCTTCTCCCGCTTGAAGATCAGGAGTTCCTTCTTGGTGTAGCCCGAGCCCGCGACGTTGTCGTAGTCGAGCTCCTCGAGCTCCTTGAGGCGGGTGAGCCGCTTGGAGATCGTGTTGAAGTTGGTGAGCATGCCACCGAGCCAGCGGTGGTTGACGTAGGGCATCCCGACGCGCGTCGCCTGCTCGGCGATGGGCTCCTGGGCCTGCTTCTTCGTGCCGACGAAGAGGATCGACCCACCGTGGGCCACCGTCTCCTTGACGAACTCGAAGGCGTTGTTGATGTAGGTCAGCGACTGCTGCAGGTCGATGATGTAGATGCCATTGCGCTCGGTCATGATGAAGCGCTTCATCTTGGGGTTCCAGCGACGGGTCTGGTGCCCGAAGTGGACGCCGCTCTCGAGGAGCTGGCGCATGGTAACGACGGCCATGCCGTGTCTCCTTGGGTCGTTGTCAGTTACGTCGGTGGCTGCGTAGGTACGGCCACCTGCCTGGCGCCTGCAACGCACCCCACCGGCATACTCACCGGACTGCTGTGGTGCGCCCCCGTTTCGTCGGCGAGCCGAGTCAGCGGGCGGAAGACGCGCGAATTAGGTCCGTGTGTGAGAGCACACGTGGACCGCCGACCATCGTACGTGCTCACGGCGCTGATCGAGAAATCGCGGACCCGGGTAGGCTCGCCCGTTTGTGAGCAGGGTTCTGGACGTCATCGCGCCGCCCCGGATGGGTACACCCTTCCGGTGGAACCTCGCCTCGTCGTGGGTCGCCCAGCTCGGCGACGGCATCGCGCTCGCCGCCGGCCCCCTGCTCGTCGCCTCCCTGACCCGCAACCCGACGCTCATCGCCGCAGCAGCCATGGTGCAGCACGTGCCCACGTTGCTGTTCGGCCTGTACGCCGGCGCCGTGGCCGACCGCGTCGACCGTCGCCAGTTGGTCCTCCTCGCGAACGTCATCCGCGTGGTGGTGCTGGCCGTGCTGGTGGTCGTCATCGCGAGTGGGACCGTGACGATCGCGTTGCTCCTCGGGGTGCTCTTCGCGGTCGGGGTGGCCGAGCTCTTCGCCGACACCGGGTGGCGCGCGGTCCTGCCCATGATCGTGCCGCCGGCAGACCTCGGCATCGGCAACGCCCGGCAGATGTCCGGCTTCCTCGTGGCCAACCAGTTCGTCGGTCCGGCCCTGGGGGCGAGCCTCTTCGCGGTGGGGACGGCGCTTCCGTTCGGGGTGCAGGCGAGCGCCTTGCTGCTGGCGGCCGTGTTGTTCAGCCGGGTGCGACTGCCCCGCGACCAGGCCGCGGCGCGCCCCGAGCAACACATCGGCCACGACATCCTGGACGGCTTGCGGTGGATCGCGGGCAACGCACCGATTCGCACGCTGACCCTCGTCATCTTCATCTTCAACGTCACGTGGGGCGCACCGTGGGGGGTCCTCGTCTACTGGGCACAGGAGCGTCTCGGCGTGGGGGCCGTCGGCTTCGGCCTCCTGACGACCTGCTCCGCCGTGGGAGGGGTCGCGGCCGTCCTGGCGTACGGCCGGCTCGAGGCCAGGGTCCCGTTGGCACGCCTCATGAAGATCTGCCTGACCCTCGAGGTCCTGACCCACCTGTCCCTGGCCTTGACGACGATCCCGGCCGTGGCGATGGCGATCATGGTCGTCTTCGGCGGCTACGCCTTCGTCTGGGGGTCGCTGTCGTCCGCCGTGCGGCAGCGGGCCACACCGAGCGAGCTGCAGGGTCGGGTCGGCAGCGTCTACTGGGTGGGCCTCATCGTCGGGCTGCTGGTGGGCCAGCTGCTCGGTGGCCTCATCGCGACGCGCTTCGGAGCGGCCGCGCCCTTCTGGTTCGCGTTCGTGGGTTCGGGCCTCACCCTCGGGCTGGTGTGGCGTCAGCTCGGGCACATCGCCCACGCCGACGAACGGCACACGGCAGACCTCGGCTAGACGGAGCACGACTGCGCTGTCGGCGCACAGCAGGCCGCCCGGCATACGCTCGGGCGCATGGCTCGTCCACCCGGCAAACCCGCACTGGCCCCCTTCGGCACCACGATCTTTGCCGAGATGACCGCACTGGCCACGCAGCACGGCGCAGTGAACCTCGGTCAGGGCTTCCCCGACACCGACGGACCCCGCGAGATGCTCGAGGCCGCCAAGGCTGCCATCGATGGCGGCCGCAACCAGTACCCGCCCGGCCCCGGCGTACCCGAGCTCCTCGACGCGATCTCGGTGCACCAGTCGCGCTTCTACGGGCTGGACGTCGACCCGCGCAGCGAGGTGCTGGTCACGGTCGGGGCCACCGAGGCCATCGCCGCCACCATCCTCGCGCTGTGCGAGCCCGGCGACGAGGTGGTCACCTTCGAGCCCTACTACGACTCGTATGCCGCGTCGATCGCCCTCGCCGGCGCGAGGCGACGGACCTCGGTCCTGCGCTTCCCGGACTTCGCGGTCGACGAGCAGTCACTGCGGGGGGCGTTCTCGGCCAGGACGCGCATGGTGCTGCTCAACACCCCGCACAACCMCACGGGCAAGGTGTTCAGCAGGGCGGAGATCGACCTGATCTGTTCCCTCGCAAGGGAGTTCGACGCCTGGGTCGTCACCGACRAGGTCTACGAGCACCTGGTCTTCGGCGCTGCGGCGCACGTGCCGGTCGCGACGCTGCCCGGGATGAGGGAGCGCACGCTGACCATCTCGTCGGCCGGCAAGACCTTCTCCGCGACGGGGTGGAAGGTCGGCTGGGTCAGCGGCCCGGCTGCCGCAGTTGCGGCGGTGCGGGCGGTGAAGCAGTTCCTCACCTTCGTCGGGTCAGGCCCGTTCCAGCCCGCCGTCGCCGTCGCCCTCGGTCTCGACGACTCCGTGTATGCCGGCCTGTCCCGCTCGTTGGAGGCCAAACGGGATCTGCTCGTGGACGGGTTGCGGTCCGCCGGGCTCGAGGTGTCGGTCCCGGAGGGGACCTACTTCGTCGTCGCGGACGCGGCCCCCCTGGGRGCGGTGGACGCCCTGGCCTTCTGTCGGGAGCTGCCCGCACGGGCCGGCGTCGTCGGGGTGCCGGTCTCGGTCTTCCACGACGACGTGGACGCGGCCCGGACGTTGGTGCGGTTCGCCTTCTGCAAGCGCGACGAGGTGCTGCGGGACGCCGTGGGTCGGCTCAGCCGACTCTGACCGCCGACGAGCCAGGCACCGGAATCGGCGCGGTCGCTCCACAGGCGCTGGAGGTCGCCGCTTCGATCCACAGGTAGTCAGGCGACGCGCCGCACATCCCCGGTGCGCACGGCACGGTGGCCGGATGAGGTCCTTGCTGTTGCTCCCGCTCTCGGCCGCACTCGTCGTCTCGGTCGGCCTGGCGCCACCCGCGTCGCAGGCCGTGCAGGCTGGCGCCGCGTCCGGGCACGAGCAGGTGACGTCGGGGGGCGGCTTCACTGACCCCACACCGTCGGCGTCCGCCCAGGTCACGGAGCGGTCCACCGCCCTCGACCACGGGGGTTCGGGCCTGCGCCTCCGGGGGCGCTGGACGTGGCCACTCGCGCCACGGCCGACGGTCGTGCGGCCCTTCGTCCAGCCCACCACCGCGTACGGCGCCGGTCACCGGGGCATCGACCTCGCGGCGTCGGCCGGTCAGGAGGTGCTGGCTGTCGAGGCGGGCACCGTGGCCCACGTGGGCCGGATCGCCGGACGCGGCACGGTGACCATCCTGCACCCGTCGGGGGTGCGGTCGACGTACGAGCCGGTCGTGGCCACGGTCACGCTCGGCCAGGTCGTTGCCGGGGGGTCCCGGCTCGGCGAGCTCGAGGCCACCGGCTCGCACTGCCGACCGGCCTGTCTGCACCTCGGCGCCTTGCGAGACCACACCTACCTGGACCCGATGGTGTTCCTCGCGGGTCGGCGTCCGGTGCGACTGCTCCCGCTGGCTCAGGCGCCGGACGGGTAGGGCCAGGGTGTGCAGCCCCCGAGGTCGAGGGTCTGCTGCACCATCACGGGGGCCCGCTTGCCCTGGGCCGGGCAGGTCCGGTGCTGGTGGCCGAGGCCGTGGCCAACCTCGTGGTTCACCTGGTAGACGCGGTAGAGCGCGACGTCGGAGCCGTAGCTGTCGTCGCCCAGGGCCCAGCGGCGGTAGTTGAGCACCGACCGCTCGCCGTTCCAGCACGAGACCTGCGAGAGGGTCCGCATCGGGGCGCACAGCTTGTCGGTCAGCCCGGGGCTCGCCAGGGTCACGCGGATGTCGACGTGGGCGCCCTTGGCCTCCTGCGCCGGCGTGACGTTGACGAACCGGACGCCGTCGACCTTCTGCCAGCCCTTGGCGTCGAGGAGGACGGAGGTCACGGTGGCCCCGACCTCTTCGGCGTCCACCCCGAGGCCACCCTCGATCTCCACGGTGTACTTGACCGTCCGACCGCTCGTCGCGACGTGCGCCCGGGGGACCGACACGACGGTGAGCTTGCCGGTGCCGTTCTGGGGCACCGTGGCGGCACCCGTGGTCGCGGTCTCGGTGGTCGACGAGCCGTCCTCGTTGTTCGGCGTCTGGGTCGCGCTGGGGGTGGTGGGCCTCGACGTCGTCGGGAGCGCCGCTGACCGGGAGGCATCGACCATGGGCTCATCGTCGGTGGTCGTCAGCCTGACAGTCACGACAGTGGCAAGGATGAGGATGAGCGTGCCCGCGATGGTCCGGCGCAGGCGCACCTGTCGGCTGGGTCGACGACGGTGTCGGCGCGCCCGGCGGGTTGCCGGCAGGTCCTCACGCACGCGCTGCACAGCTCCTCTCCGGTGGCGGATCCGAGTGGGTCCGACGAACGTCTTCGGCGTCCATCTTCCCCCTTCGGGCAGCCAGTCGGGGCACGGCACGCCAGACGACCCCCATCGACGCGCCGTCGATGTACTCAGGCACGGGGGTGTGCCTGACGGTAGGACGCCTTGAGCCGGTCGACAGACACATGGGTGTAGATCTGGGTCGTGGCCAAGGACGCGTGACCGAGCAGCTCCTGGACGAGCCGAAGGTCCGCGCCACCCTCGAGCAGGTGGGTGGCTGCGCTGTGCCGTAGTCCGTGCGGCCCGAGGTCAGGGGCGTCGGGGAGGTGCGAGAGGAGCTCATGGACGGCGGCGCGGATCTGCCGGGCGTCGGCTCGTCGGCCGCGCCGGCCGAGGAGCAACGCTGGACCACTCCCCGCCACCACGACCTGTGGACGGCCCAGGGTCAACCAGGCCTCGACCGCTTCGCGGGCCGGCGCCCCGAAGGGCACGGTGCGCTCCTTGCCCCCCTTGCCCATCACCCGCACGACCCCGCCCGGGAGGTCCAGGTCGTCGATGTCGAGGGCCGTCAGCTCACCGACCCGGATCCCGCTGGCGTACAAGAGCTCCAGCGCAGCACGGTCACGCAGGTGCATCGGGTCCTGGTCGTCGCTGGCCACGGCGGCGAGGTCCATCAGGGCCGTCGCGTCGTCCTGTCGCAGCACCTCGGGCAGGTGACCGGCACGCTTGGGAGCGGCGAGGCGCAACGACGGGTCCTGGGCGATCCTGCCGGTCCTGGCCGCCCAGCCGAGGAACGTGCGCGCCGCTGCAGCCCGCCTCGCGATGGTGGAACGGGCCGCGCCGGAGTCTGCCTGGGCTGCGAGCCACCCCCGGAGCTCACGGAGTCCGACCTCGGTCAGGTCGACGATGCCGCAGTCGTCCTTGAGGAAGCCCAGGAGCCCTCGGAGGTCACCGAGGTAGGCGCGCGTGGTGTGCTCGGAACGCCCACGCTCACTGCGCAGGTGGCGCTCGAAAGCAGCCAAGGTCTGCGCAGCGGACTCGGTCACGCCGTCACCGTCGCAAACCGGGCGGCCGCGCACAAGCCGCCACCCCGCACCTCGCCCCGCCTCCTCAACTCGCCCCTCGGTCCCCGCCTCCTCAACTCGCCCCTCGGTCCCCGCCTCCTCAACTCGCCCCTCGGTCCCCGCCTCCTCAACTCGCCCCTCGGTCCCCGCCTGACCTCGACCGGCCAGCTCGACTCGGCGCTGGGCCCCGACCCTCAGACGGTGCTAACCGTTGACCCTGCGCCAGGCATCCCCCTCTCTCTGCACGAGCCCTGCCACATCGAGCACCCCCAGTGCGCCCCGAACCTCCGCGCCGCTGAGCCCGCTGCTGCGCGCGAGCTCCTCCGGGGTCACCGCCTTGCGGGGAGGCAGCGCTGCCAGCACCGTCCGGTGACCCGGCGCCAGGTCGTCACCCGGGAGCACCTCCCCTCGCTTGGGCGGGGCGAGCTCGCCGATCGACCCCACCGCCTCTGCCACCTCGGCCGCATCGGTGACAAGCGTCGCACCGGCACGGATGAGCTCGTGGCATCCCGCTGACACCGCTGACGAGACCGGTCCGGGGACCGCACAGACGACCCTGAGGTGGTCACCCGCGAGGCGGGCCGTGTTGCGCGAACCGCTACGCAGCCCCGCCTCGACGACGACCGTGCCCCGGGTGAGCGTGGCGATCACGCGGTTGCGGCTGAGGAACCTCCATCTGGTCGGGGCCGAGCCCGGGGGCACCTCGCTCAGCACCAGACCGTCCTCCCGCACTCGCTGGAGCAGCCCGGCGTGCCCCGCGGGGTACGGGCGGTCGATCCCCCCAGCGAGCACGGCGATCGTCACTCCGCCGACGGCCAGCGCACCCTCGTGCGCCGCTCCATCGATGCCGTAGGCGGCTCCCGAGACCACGGCGAACTCACGCTCGGCCAGGCCGGCCCCCAGCTCCTTGGCCACGTGGACGCCGTATCCCGTCGCAGCACGGGCACCGACGACCGCCACACTGCGCGCAACCGCATCGCCCAGTCGGGCGGCACCGAGCACCCAGAGGCAGAACGGCGGAGCGGCCAGGTCGTCCAGGCCGTGCGGCCACTCCTCGTCCCCGGGCACGAGGAGCCTGGCGCCCAGGCGCCGGGCGATCGCGAGATCGCGGTCGACGTCGAGCTCTGCGACCCTCGCTGCCATCCGGGCAGCCTGGGTCGAGTCGGCTCCTACCGCGTGGAGGGCCGCTTCGGCGCCGACTGCCGAGATCCGTGCCGCGACCGCCGCGTCGTCCGGTTCGGCCAGCCGCGCCCAGGCCACCCGCGCCGCGCGCTCTCCTCGCACGGTACGGAGCCCGGTCATGCCGCCACCGGGCCCTGGTTGCGCAGCGTCAGGGCATTGCCCAGGTCGTCGCGGGTCGGGCTCACCCGGCCGGCGACGTCGGCCAGCGTCCAGGCGACCCGCATCACCCGGTCGTAGCCGCGCAGGGTCAGCTGGCCGCGGTCGAGCGAACGGTCGATGTCCGTGGTGACCGCGGGCGGCAGGCGCCAACGCCCGCGACGCAAGGTCGCCCCGGGCACCTGGCTGTTGAGCGCCCACGGGGTCTGGCCCCACCTCTCGGCCTGGGCCTTCCTCGCGGCCGCCACCCGAGCGGCCACCGTCGAGCTGCTCTCACCCGCAGTGCCAGCCAGGGACGACCTGGTCACCGCGGGCACCTGGACCTGCAGGTCGACCCGGTCGAGCAGGGGACCGGACAACCGGCCGAGGTAGCCCCGTTTGGCGAGGGGGGTGCACGAGCAGCCCACGCCCTTGCCGAAGCCGAGGCCACAGGGGCACGGGTTCGCCGCCATGACCAGCTGGAAGCGGGCGGGGAAGCACACGCTGGCCCGGGCCCTGGACACCACGACCTGACCGGACTCCAGCGGTTGGCGCAGGGACTGCAGGGCCGACGCCTTGAACTCCGGGACCTCGTCCAGGAACAGCACCCCGTGGTGGGCCTGGGTGATCGCCCCGGGGCGCACTGCCGTGCTCCCACCGCCGATGATGGCCGCCTGCGTGGCGCTGTGGTGCGGCGACACGAACGGCGGAAGTCCTTCGAGTGAGAGCTCGGCGGACGTCACTCCGAGCAGGGACTTCACGGCGAGGACGTCGATCGACTGCTCCCGGGTCAGGCGCGGCAGGATCGACACGAGGCGTTCAGCCAGCATCGTCTTGCCCGAGCCGGGAGGTCCGAGGAGGAACAGGTGGTGTCCGCCTGCCGCCGCCAGCTCGAGCGCCGTCCGGGCCTCCTCCTGGCCCACGACGTCGGCGAGGTCAGGAGGGGTCTTCGGGGCGAGCGGCGGCTGCACCGGTCCGAGGTCACTCACTCCCAACGACGTCGCTCCAGCCGCGTGCGCTGCGATGAGGTCGGCCAGGTGCGCCACGGCATGCACCCGGATGCCCGGCACGAGGCTCGCTTCCGCGGCGTTGTCGATCGGGACCACCACGTCCTGGCACCCGCCTCGCGCGGCGCAGAGCACGGCCGGCAGGATGCCGCGAACCGGCCGGATCGAGCCGTCGAGACCCAGCTCCCCCAGGTGCACCACGTCGCGGATCCGCTCGGGCGGGACCATGCCCAGGGCAGTCACTACGGCGATCGCGATCGGCAGGTCGAAGCCGCTGCCGTTCTTCGGGATCGAGGCCGGCGACAGGTTCACCGTGATCCGATCCTGCGCCAACGACCGCCCGATGCTCGCAGCCGCAGCCTTGACCCGGTTGGGTGACTGCGCGCACGCGGTGTCAGGCAGGCCGCCGAGCATGAACGCCGGCAACCCTCCGGACAGGTGAGCCTCGACCTCGACCACGGTGCCGGCCAGCCCCTCGAGCGTGACCGACCTGGTGCGCCCGAAGGTCATGCCCCCACCCCCTGCAGGTGGCGGACGAGGGCCGGGCCATCGGCCGGGCGGAGGATGCCGATGACGTCGATCCTGATGCGGGCAGGGCGTTCCTGGTGCTCCTGCAGCCACGCCGAGGCGAGCCGGCGCAACCGCGCCGCCTTGCGGGGGTGGACCGCCTCCACAGGCGAGCCGAAGCGCTCCGTGCGACGCGTCTTCACCTCGCAGAAGACCAGGCAGTCACCGTCTCGAACCACCAGGTCCAGCTCGCCCCGAGCGCACCGCCAGTTGCGGTCGACGACCGCCAGGCCGCAGTCGATGAGGTACCTCTCGGCGAGCCGCTCGCCATACTCCCCCAGCGCCCTGCGCGGGTCCGCCGTGTCTGCCATGCCGCAACCCAAGCCTGCGGGGTCGGGGGGCGACACCTCGCGACGTCACGCCTGTGGAAGGTTCTTCGGCTGGCCGCCGACGTGTGGACGACGGCCGCCGCTACGGCGGCGTCACGGCCACGCTGCAGCGCCGCTGCAGCGCCGCCACAGCGGCGCTCCGGGCAGCGGCCCGGGGAAGGCCACCACCCAGGCGGCAGGCCTGGTGGAGAGCTAGAAGCCCTGCCCCTTCGGCAGCTCGAGGTCTGCCTTCGCGAGCTCCTCGACGTTCACGTCCTTGAACGTCACGACGCGCACCTGCTTGGCGAACCTGGCCGGACGGTAGATGTCCCACACCCAGGCGTCCTGCATGGTGACGTCGAAGTAGACCTCACCACCATCGGAACGCACCTTCACGTCGACCGAGTTGCACAGGTAGAACCGGCGCTCGGTCTCGACCACGTGCGAGAACAGGCCCACCACGTCGCGGTACTCGCGGTAGAGCTGGAGCTCCATCTCCGACTCGTACTTCTCGAGGTCCTCAGAACTCATCGCGTGCTCATCTCCGGTCGCTCACCCTGCCGAACGCTCTCATCATCCATCGTCACTCCCGGCAGCCGCCACGACCGTCGGTGCAGGTCGGTCGCCCCGAAGGCCTCCAGCGCTGCGAGGTGCTCCGGCGCGGCATACCCCTTGTTCTCGTCCCAACCGTAGGCCGGGTGCTCCGGCGCGACGTCGACCATCATCGCGTCGCGCTCGACCTTGGCCAGCACCGACGCGGCGGCGACGGAGGAGCACTTGAGGTCGGCCTTGATCATGGTCGTCACCGGCGGCGTGACGGGCGCGGACTCCGACGTGAACGCGAACAGCCCGACCTCGTCGGGCGCGGTGAGCCAGTCGTGGTTGCCGTCGAGGATGACCAGGTCCGGGACGACGTCGACGGCCGCCAGGGCGCGACACCCGGCCAGCCGCAGCGCGGCGATGATGCCGATCTCGTCGATCTCCTGCGGCGAGGCGTGACCGACGGCGTAGGCCATGGCCCAGCGCCGGATCCGCGGCACCATGGCGACCCGCGCAGCCGGCGTCAGCAGCTTGGAGTCCTTGACCCCGGTGGGGGCGCTGCGGCAGGTCTCGTCGATGAGCACCACCCCCACCGTCACGGGCCCAGCGAGGGCACCTCGCCCCACCTCGTCCATCCCGGCGAGGACACGGTGGCCGTCGCGCTGGAGCTGGCGCTCGACCCGGAGGTTGGGCTTGCGGCTGCGCACGGGTTGGGCCATCGGTCAGCCCGATCCTGTCGGGGTGTCGGTGCCGCCCACCTCGCCGCCACCCTCACCCTGACCGGTGCCGCCCGTGCCCTGCGGGGCGCTGCCGCTGCCAGCGGAGGGGGCAGGGACCTTGGCGAACGTGGAGGTCGGGTTGGACAGCCAGGTCAGGTGGTCGAGGGGCCAGACCAGCGCGACGGCTCGGCCCACGATGAGGCGCTCGTCGACCGAGCCCTGGCTGCCGTTGTTCTGCGGCGCGTCGTGGGCGCGGGAGTCGGCCGAGTTGGAGCGGTGGTCGCCCATCACCCACACCCGCCCGCTCGGCACGGTGATGTCGAAGTCCTGTTCGCTCGCCGCGTCACCGGGCTTGAGGTAGGGCTCCTTGATCGCGGAGCCGTTGATGGTGATCCGACCACCCTCGTCGCAGCAGACGACGTGGTCGCCCGGCAGCCCGATGACCCGCTTGATGAGGTGGTTCTCGGAGTTGTCGGGCAGCAGGCCCACGAACGTCAGTGTCTCGGTGACGATCGTCGCGACGGGGCCCTGTTTGGCTGGGGGGGCTTCGTCGAGCCACTGGCCGGGGTCGGCGAACACGATGATGTCGCCCCGCTTGAGGTCGATGGGACCGGGGGTCAGCTTGCTGACGATCACCCGGTCGTTGAGCACCAAGGTGTCTTCCATCGACCCGGAGGGGATGTAGAACGCCTGGAGCAGCCAGGTCTTGACGATGAAGGACAGCACGAGCGCCATCCCCACGACGATGGCGAACTCCTTGATCGCCGCGCCGAGCACGGCCAGTCCGCCGACCGGCTCCTCCTCGTCGTCGACAGGGCGCTCGTGGTCCTCGGGGTTCGCGACAGCCGGGAGGGGCCGGGTCGCCGACGACACGTGAGACGGCGTCTCCTCCTCGGCCCCGGCCACCAGGGTCGGGGGGACGCCGGTGTCGTGGGCCTGCGGCGTCGAGGGCGTCCGCGCGGACCGCGCCACCTCGAGCTCGGCCGGCAGCCACGGGGAGTCCGACGAGTGGGCGGTCCCGGGGGCCGCGGCACCAGGGTGCTCGGTCGCGGCCGCCGCGCTCGGATCGGGCAGGTCGTGGCGCAGCCACGCAGCGTCGGTGGCAGCGGCTGGTGCCACCCGCTGGTCCGCGGTCGCGGCGTCGGTGGCCGCCGAGTCCGTGGCGCCCGAGTCCGAGGCGCCCGGGTCCGTGGCGCCCCGGTCGGTGGCCGCCGAGTCCGTGGTCGGGTCGGTGGACGCGGGCTCGGAGGATGCGCGATCGGCGGACTCGTCGCCCTCGTACCTCAGCCAGCCGGCGTCACCGTCGCGGGGTGTGCCGCTCACGGCTGGCCCGCTCGGGGGACGTCGGCGAGCGCCTTGGGACGCTCGAAGCCGCCGAGGCGCGACAGCGGCCAGTACGTCGCGCTTGCGCGGCCGATGACGTCGGACAGCCGCACTGTCCCACCGCCGGGGTCGCCGAGGTGGGAGCGCGAGTCGGCGCTGTCGCTGCGGTGGTCACCCATCACCCACAGCCGCCCTGCGGGCACGGTGATGTCGAAGTCGAGGTCGCTCGGGTGGTCGCCGGGCATCAGGTAGGTCTCGTCGATGGCCTTGCCGTTGACGGTGAGCCTGCCCTGGTCGTCACAGCAGACGATGTGGTCGCCGGGCAGGCCGATGACGCGCTTGACGAAGTCCTGCTCGCCGAGGTTGATGCCGACCAGCGACGCCGCCCCGGCCAGGGCCTTCCCGATGGCGCCATCGTCCTGGTGCGGCGCGCGCTCTGCGACGGCGAAGCTCGTGGTCCCGTCGAAGACGACGACGTCGCCGCGTCGCACGGAGTCACCGTCGGCCAGCTTGTTCACGAGGATGCGGTCGCCCGGCTCGATCGTCGGCTCCATGGACCCCGATGGCACGTAGAAGGACTGCACGAGGAAACCCCGGACCAGCAGCATCACCAGCAGGGCGACACCGCCGAGCAGCAGCCACGAAGGGCCGCCTCGGGGGCGCTCGGGCTCGCCCGCAGCGTCAGTCTCGACTGCTGCAGCGGGCGGGTCCTGCTGGGGTGCTTCCGGTCCGGGGTTCATCGCATCCGGAGCCTAACCCTCAGGGCTGTGGCGACGAGCGCCGGGACGCGCTGAGGGGGAGATGATTCCGCCTTACTTGGCGGGGGTCGTCTCGCGCTTCTCCTTGATCTTGGCGGCCTTGCCGCGCAGGTCGCGCAGGTAGTAGAGCTTGGCGCGACGGACGTCACCGCGGGTGACGACCTCGATGTGGTCGATGATCGGGGTGTGCAGCGGGAAGGTGCGCTCCACGCCGACGCCGAAGGAGACCTTGCGGACCGTGAAGGTCTCGCCGATGCCGCCACCGTGGCGACGGATCACGACGCCCTTGAAGACCTGGACGCGCGAGCGCGTGCCCTCGACCACCTTGACGTGGACGTTGACGGTGTCACCCGCACGGAAGGCGGGGATGTCCTCGCGGAGGGAGGCCTTGTCGAGCTCGTCGAAACGCTGCATGGCTGAATCGCTTCCTTCTCGGCGCCACAGGTCGCCCAGGGTGTTGGGTGGTGCTGCTGATGGTGGTTCGCGCCGTGTGCGTGGACCGACCACGTGGCCGGGCACTGCCCGGACACTCCCCCTGTGGCAGGGGCCGCTGGTCACGCGGGCGCGAGGAGCCATTCTGCCACGCACCAGGGCCGCGACGAAATCGTATGCCGCGTGGCCGGGCCACGCGGCAGCATACCCACCTCCGCCCCCCAGCTCCCCATTGTCCGCAACCTGAGCGCCCCGGGGGGCGCTCAGGTTGCGAAGAGGGCGGTCAGGCGCCGGCGTGGGCCGGACGGCAGGCCGGGTCGATCCGGTCGGCCAGGCGGCGCTGGCCGGCGGCGGCGCTGCGCAGCGTGGTCGCCAGCGAACGACGCACCGGCCGCCGAGCCGGACGGGTGCTGAGGCCGTCGTCGACGACGGGGGCGTCCGGGCGGGCCGACCGGGCCAGGGCGGCGCCTGCGTTGCTGTTGATGGTGAGGGCGATGTAGTCGCTCATGTCCTTCTCCTTCCGAGATGGCGGGGTGCAGGGTCTTGCGGTGGACGCTGGCGGGTTCGTCAGCGCGTCTGTGGCGTCGTGGCCGGTCCGGTGCTGGACCGCACGACGAGCTCGGTGGGGAGCACGATGCGTCGCTCGGTGTAGTCGGGGTCGAGGAGCATCCGACCGGCGATGCGGCCGCGCTCGGCGATCGGCTGGCGCACGGTGGTGAGTCCGGCGTCGGCCGCAGCAGGCACGTCGTCGAAGCCCGAGAGGGACACGTCCCGCCCCGGGGTGAGGCCACGCTGCCGCATCGCGTCGAGCACCCCGAGGGCCAGGACGTCACTCACCGTGATGATCGCGGTGGGTCGGTCCTGCCGGTCGAGCAGGTGGGCACCGGCCGCGCGGCCGGCTTCGACCGAGTTGTGACCGGGGGGCGCGACGGTTCGCACCGTGACGTCGGGACCGAGCCCCTCGCGGAAGCCGTCGTAGCGGTCCCACGAGAACGACATCGACCGGTGCTGCACGTCGTCGACCTCCACCACGGCGGGCGAGTCGACCTTGCTGTCGACCACGATGCCGACGCTGCGGTGGCCCAGGCGGCGGAGGTGCTCGCCCACCTGCCGTGCGGCTCCGCGCTCGTCGATGAGGACGAGCCCGTCCATCCGCGGGTCCTTGTCATCGGTGGCGACCATCCGCAGCCCGCGGTCGATGGCGATCTCGCGGGCCGGGTGGTCGATGTCGAGGCAGTAGGCCAAGAGGCCGTCGACGACGGCGGCCCGCATGGCCTCGGCACTCGCCTCGACCTCCTCGGGCCGCTCGGGGTCGAACGGGCGCAGCGGGATGAGCAGGAGCCCGGTCTGGAACTGCTCGGCGACCTCGGCCAGCCCGGCCAGCATGCCGACCGAGTAGGGATCGGAGAAGGCGTAGCTGAGCCGCTCGGTGAAGACCAGCCCGATGGCCCGGGCGCGCTGGGACCGCAGGCTGCGCGCGGCCGGGTTGGGCCCGGCATACCCGAGCGCCTTGGCCGTCTCGAGCACGCGTTGGCGCACCTCGGCCGACAGCTGGTCGGGCTTGTTGTAGGCGTTCGAGACCGTGGAGACGGAGACACCGGCCGCCTCGGCGACGGACCTCAGGGTGACGTTCCCCATGACCTCGGCCCTCCTTCTGGGTGCTGGACCGCGATTCGGATCGCGGTTCTGGATCGTTGTACTAAATCGTTCAAGAAAAACGATACAGAAAACATTCCCGGCCGGCCAGACAATTTTCTGCGCAGCCCGGCCGAGGGGTCTTCGCGCTCCCCGTCCGCCCGCCGCATACGGTGGCGCCTGTGAGCATCGACCCCGGATGGCCCGTCGGCATCGCCCTCGCGCTGCTGCTGGCGGTGGCCCTCGCCGCGCACCGGTTCGCTGGTTACGGCCTCGAGCGCCCCGTCCTCGTCGCGGCGGTGCGCGCGATCGTCCAGCTCGGGCTCGCCGCGGTGCTCATCGCCGCCGTGGTCGACAGCCTGCCGTGGTCGGTGGCCCTGGTCTGCGTGATGTTCGGGATGGGCGTCCTGACGACCTCACGCCGGGTCGAGGCACCGAGGGCATGGTGGTGGGCTGCGCTGGCCATGGCCTCGGGAGTGCTTCCCGTGTTGGCGATCGTGCTGGCCACGCGCACGATCCCGCTGACCGGGATCGCTGTCATCCCGGTGGCGGGCATCATCGTGGGCAACGCGATGACCGCCCACACGCTCGTCGGCCGGCGCGCGTTCGCCGCCCTGCGCGAGGAGCACAGCCAGTACGAAGCCAGCCTCTCGGTGGGCCTCCTCCCCCGCCAGGCGATCCGCGAGATCGTCCACCGCCGCGCTCCCGAGGCACTCCTGCCCGGGCTCGACCAGGTGAAGACGACGGGCGTGGTCACGCTGCCCGGTGCCTTCATCGGGGTCATGCTCGGCGGCGGCACACCCGCGCAGGCGGCTACGGCCCAGGTGCTGGTCCTCTTCGGGATCATGGCCGCCCAGACCATCACCGTCCTGGTCGCCGAGCACCTGCTCGCCGGTCGCCTCCTGCTCCCCGACGACCTGGTCACGAGCCTGGTGGACTAGCACGACACCCCACCCAGCGGTGGGCCCCGGCGGCATACTCGCCTCCATGCCCACCGGCGCCCCTCGCGACCTCCGCCCGTTCGGGATCGCCGCCGCAGTCGCGGCCGCTTCGGTGGGGTTGCTGTGGCTGGCCATCGTGCACGGCTGGCTCGGGCCGGACGTCGGCCGGGGAGCCCGGTTCTGCGAAGCGGCGCGGGAAGCCGTCGTCCGCCAGCCCGCCAACACCGTCAGCAACACCGGGTTCGTGCTCGCCGGGCTGGCGATCGCGTGGCGGGCCGGCGCGCCCCGCACGACGATCGCGGCCAACCCGCGCCTCGCCACGGCCTACGGCGTGGTCGTGGTGCTGCTGGGTCCGGCTAGTGCGGCGATGCACGCGACCCAGAGCGCCCTCGGAGGGCACCTCGACCTGCTGAGCATGTACCTCATCGCGGCCTTCGCCTCGTCGTACGCGTGGACCCGCGTGGTGCGCCGCGACACCGGTTTCTTCGTCGTGGTGTTCGTCTCCGTGGTCCTCGTCTGTGAGCTCGTCGAACGCATCCCGGGGCACGTCCCGGTGGTCGACATCGCTGCCAACCTCGCGTTCGGCTCCTTCCTGCTGGCAGCCCTGGCCGGTGAGGCCGTCCTCTGGCGCCGCGGCAGCGCGCGACGCCAGGCGGGGTGGGGCCTGGCCTCAGCCGGTGCCCTCGCGCTGGCCTTCGCGATCTGGAACCTCGCCAAGGACGGCTCGCCGCTCTGCCATCCCGACTCGCTGCTCCAGGGCCACGCCGCCTGGCACCTGCTGTGCGCCGTGGCCGCCTACGCGCTCTACCGTCTCTACGCCAGCGAGCGCGTCAGCGACGTGGCTTGAGCAGGTCCACGGTGCCGGGGAAGGCGCCCTCCCCGGGCTGCACGCGGTACCCGGCCTTGCGGTAGGTGCGCAGGTTGCGGTCGCTGCGCGTCCCGGTGTTGAGCCAGTATGCCGCCGTGCCCGCCGGCGCCTGTGCCTCGGCGTGCGCGAGCAGGGCGCGTCCGAGGCCACGGCCCTGCAGGTCGGGGGCGACCATCAGCCGGCCGATCTGCCACACGGCAGGGTCGTCGGGGTGCGACCGCGCCCGCACGGAGGCGACCAGCCGGCCTCCCGCACGGACCACCCAGGTCTGCCACTCCTGCAGTCCCCGTGCCACCTCGTCCACGGACTCGAGCAGCGGCGGGATGTCGTGCGTGTCATTGGCGCGCCCCTCGCTCACCCAGCAGGCCCGTTGCAGCGTGGTCAGCTCCCCGACGTCTGCGGGCTGGGCGACCGTGATGTCCAGGCCGTCCGCCTTGAGCACGGCCGACGGGTGGAGCAGGTCAGGCCGGCGCGAGGCCGTGCGGTCGAGGCGTTGCTGATGACGCCACGCGGCGATCGCCCCGTGGTCGCCCGACAACAGCACTGGCGGCACCGCGCGGGTGACGCCCGGGCTCGACTCCCAGGCCGCCGGCTTGGTGTAGACGGGGTACTCGAGCAGGCCGTCCTCGTGCGACTCCTCCACGAGGGACTCGGCGTTGCCGATGACGCCGGGCAACAGCCGGGCGACGGCCTCGACCATGGCCAGCACCGCCACCTCTCCCCCGTTGAGGACGTAGTCGCCGAGCGAGACCACCGAGACCTCCAGCCCGAGGTCCTCCGCGGCGTACTCGTAGACGCGCTCGTCGATGCCCTCGTAACGCCCGCAGGCGAAGGCGAGCCACGGCTCGGCGGCGAGCTCGCGCGCCAGTGCCTGCGTGAACGGCATACCGCCCGGGCCGGGGACGACCAGCCGCGGACGGGCACCGTCCACCCCTGAGGCGACCACGTGGGCGAGCGCCTCGGCCCACGGCTGGGGCTTCATCACCATGCCGGCGCCACCGCCGTACGGTGTGTCGTCGACCGAGTGGTGCCGGTCATGGGTGAACGCGCGCAGGTCGTGGACCCGCAGGTCGAGCAGCCCGTCACGGCGGGCCTTGCCGATCAGTGACAGGTCCAGCGGGGCGAGGTACTCGGGAAAGATCGAGACAACGTCGAGGATCACCAGTGGTCCGCCGTCAGTCGGCGTTGAGCTCGAGGAGCCCGGGCGGGGCGTCGACGACGACCCGGCCGCCCTCGACGTCGACCTCGGGGACGATGGCCTCGACGAACGGCACCAGCGCTTCGGTGCCCCCGGCCAGCCGGAGGACGAGCTGGTCCTGGGCCGCTCCCGTGCGCAGGCCGGTGACCTCGCCGAGCGTGGCGCCGGCCGGGTCGACGGCGGTGAGGCCGACGAGCTCGTCCTCGTACCACGCGTCGTCCTCGTCGGCGGCAGCCGCGGCCTCGGCATCGATGAACAGGCGGGTGCCGCGCAGGGACTCGGCGCCGGTGCGGTCGGGGATCTCCTCGAACCCGAGCAGCCAGGTCTTCTGGTGCAACCGGGCGGTGCGCAGGGTGAGCGAGCGAGGAACACCCGAGCCGGGTGCCGCCTCGGTCGCGTAGGCGACGCCGGGGGCGAAGCGCGCCTCCGGGTCGTCGGTGTGGGTCTGCACCGTCACCTCACCGCGCAGGCCGTGCGGCTTGCCGATGCGGGCGACGAGCAGTCTGGGGTCGGCAGGCATGCGCCGATCCTCTCAGGTCTGGGGAGTGCCGTGCGCCAGCCGGTCGAGGGCAGCGAGTGCACAGCCCGGGCGCTCGAGCCAGGGGAAGTGACCGGTGCCGACTTCCACGTGCACCCAGGCGTTCGGGATTCGGTGGGCCGTGGCCCTCGCCGCCACCTCGGGTGGCATCGGGCTGTCGCCCCCGGACAGCACACCGACCGGGACGCCGATGGACGGCAACGCCGCTTCCAGCGTGGGGAGCTGCACCACGAGGTCCTCCCACAGCCCGAGGTGCGCCGCCGACGAGATGGCCAAGGGCGGGCGCGGGGTGGCGGCGGCGAGCGTCGCGAAGTAGGAGGGCCAGACGATGTCGAGCATCTCCTGCTCCTCGGCCTCGGTGGCGGTGCCCTCGGTGTCCTTGTCGTCCAGCTCCTGTGCCCGTGCCCTCAGCGCTTCCGGCACGCGCTGGATCATCTCTGCGCCGAACGCCGCTGCCCCTCCGTCACCCACAGCCCCGAGCGGGTCGATGCTCAGGACGCCGAGCAGCCGTTGCGGGATCGAGACGGCGGCGTGGAAAGCCAGGTGGCCACCCCAGCTGTGGCCCACGAGCCAGGCCCGCTCCCAGCCGAGGCCGTCGAGGACCGAGCCGATGTCGGCGACGGCCTGCGCGACGGTGAACGGTCCGTCCGTCGTCGAGGGTTCGAGTCCCCGCTGCTGGAAGCACGCCACGTCGTACCCGGACGCAAGCTCCTGCGCCAGGGCGTCGAGGTGCCCGTAGGAGAGCCCCGGCCCGCCGTGGAGCAGCAGGACGGGCGGCCCGGCTCCAGCGTGCCACCCGTCGAGGTGGCCCGCCCCGGCCGGCACGCTGAAGGTCATCCGCTCCATCCGCGGAACGTACTCCCGAGCCGCGCCCGGCGCAGCCGAACGAGCCAGCAGCCGAACGAGCCAGCAGCTGAACGAGCCTGCAGCTGAACGAGTTCTCGTCGGGAACGACGAAGGGCCACCGGGGATGCCCGGTGGCCCTTCGTGATGTCCTGCGGGTGAGCGCTCAGCGGACCTTGTCGGTGTCGACGATGTCGACGCGGACGTTCTGGCCGCCGGCCAGCGCACCCATGACAGTGCGCAGGGCGCTCGCCGTGCGACCGGAGCGACCGATCACGCGACCGAGGTCCTCGGGGTGCACCCGAACCTCGAGCACCTCACCACGGCGGAGCTCCTTGCGTCGCACGACAACCTCGTCCTTGTGGTCGACGATGCCCTTGACGAGGTGCTCGAGCGCCTCTTCCAGCACGCTCAGGCCTTGTCCGCGGCGTCGGCCTCGGCGGCCGCGGGGGCCTCCTCGGTCTCAGCCTTGGCCTCGGTCGCCTCGGCGACGGGCGCCTCGGCGACAGCCTCGGGAGCCTCGGCCTGGGGAGCCTCGTCCTTCGGGGCCTCGGCCTTCGGGGCCTCGTCGGCCTTGGCCTCGTCAGCCTTCGGGGCCTCGTCGGCCTTCTTGGCAGCGCGCTTCTTCGGGGTGGTCGCCCCGTCGGTGCCGGCCTCGGACTTGCCCGCCGCAGCGATGGCCGCGTCGTACAGCTCCTTCTTGGACGGCTTGGCGGCCTTGACCTTGAGGGTGCCCTCGGCGCCCGGCTCGCCCTTGTACTTCTGCCAGTCGCCGGTCACCTTGAGCAGTGCCGCAACGGCCTCGGTCGGCTGCGCGCCCTGGCCCAGCCAGTACTGCGCACGGTCGGAGTTGATGTCGATGACCGAGGGCTCCTCGGTGGGGTGGTACTTGCCGATCTCCTCGATGGCCCGGCCATCGCGCTTGGCGCGCGAGTCCATGACGACGACGCGGTAGAACGGTGCACGGATCTTGCCCATGCGCTTCAGACGAATCTTGACGGCCACGGTGGTGGTGTCTCCTGTTTCTGGTTGTGAGCACGGCGAGACCGCGCAGGATTCACGCGGGGTACCGGAACTCGGTGTAGGCGTTCCAGCCAGGAGGCCTCGGCATGACCGGGCCCGTGCCTGGACGGGTACAGCCGACCATTCTGCCAGATCTGCGCGGGTGCCCCGACCACGCGCAGTCAGCCCGCAGCCATCAGGTCGAGCACGAGGTCGAGCACGTGCTGGAGCGTGCTGGACGACGGCAGCCACAGGAGGCACTCCCGCACCTCGGCCACCGCGTGCGCCCGGTGGCCGTCCGCGGTCGCGGGGTCGAGCGACGCAGCGGCCTGGCTGGCGAGGAAGTTGAGCTCGCCGCTGAGGAGCATCGTGAACGAGTCGAGCCCACGCACCTCACCCGTGCCGCCGGCCGCGCGGTAGGCGGTCACGGTGCGGCGCACGGCCGACGCGTCGACCTCGTCACCGTCGACGTGCCACTGGGCCAGCGCCTTGGCCAGCTCACGGTCGGGGAGCACCGGGCCGACGTCCTCCCAGTCGACCGGCACCAGCTCACCGGCGGCCGTCACCAGGACGTTCTCGGGGTGCAGGTCGCGGTGGCCCACCACGAACCCGCCGGTCGGCGCGGGGACGCCGCGCACCAGGTCGCCCAGCCGGTTGAGCTCGGCCTCCCGTCCCGCCAGGGCCTCGTGCCACGGCTGCCCGGCACCCCGCCGCACCAGGTCGGCCCAGACCGTCGCGTCGGGCACGGTTCGGTACCACGCGCCGATGGCGTCGTCAGTCGCCGGCGCCACGGCGTGCAGCCGACCCAGCAGCGTCCCGAGCTCGGTGGCGTGCAGACCGGGCACGAAGTCGGCGCGAGGCGCGGTCGCGTCCACCCAGGTGCTGAGGCGCACGAGTCCCCCACCGAGGCGCTCTGGCAACGGCACGAGGAACCGCCCCTCCCGGTCGGGCACGGGAACGGGGACGGGTATGCCGGCCTGCGCGAAGTGCTCGAGGTGCCCGGCCTCGCGCCGCACCACCTCGTCACCCGCCGCGAGCTCAGCGAGACCGGCGGGGACCTCGAACGGCTGCTTCACGGCATACCGGAGGCCGTTGAGCTCCAGGAGGCTGACCTGACCGTCGGCACCACGGGCCACGAAGGTGAGGCGGGCAGCCCCGTCCCCGACGCTGCCTCGGCCCTCCAGGCCGAAGGCGTCGATGAGGTGGGCGGTCAGCCCGTCCATGGCGCCATCACCAGGGGCTGGGTTCGAAGTCCTTGACGAAGCAGCCGTAGAGGTCCTCGCCGGCCTCGCCACGCACGATGGGGTCGTAGACGCGGGCGGCGCCGTCGACGAGGTCGAGGGGTGCGTGCCAGCCCTCGGCAGCGATGCGCAGCTTCTCGTGGTGCGGCCGCTCGTCGGTGATCCAGCCGGTGTCGACCGCCGTCATGAGGATCTTGTCGGTCTCGAACATCTCGCCGGCACTGGTGCGGGTCAGCATGTTCAGCGCTGCCTTGGCCATGTTGGTGTGCGGGTGGCCGGCTCCCTTGTAGCGCCGCGAGAACTGGCCCTCCATGGCCGAGACGTTGACGACGTAGGCGCGTCGGGCACCCGCAGCGACCGCGGCTCGCATCGACGGGCGGAGCCGGGAGACGAGGATGAACGGGGCGGTGGCATTGCAGAGCTGCACCTCGAGCAGCTCGAGCGGGTCGACCTCCTCGACCTTCTGGGTCCACGAGTTGTTGACCTGGGTGTCGGGCAGCAGCCCGCCGGCGTCGACCGCCGTGCCGGCCAGGTGGGCCTCGAGGCTGGCGTGCCCCGCGGACAGCGCCATCGAGGTCATGCTCGCCGCCGACCGCTGCGCGAGGGCGCGCGCCGCCGCCTGCTCGGACTCGCCCTCGTGGTGGGCGACCTTCTGCTCGCGCAGGGTGCCGAGGAGGTTGGCGGGGTGGGCCTCGCTGATGCGGTCGAACGTGACCAGCTCGGGGTAGGCGACGCCCGCCTCGAGCGGCACCGACTCGCCCTCGACGAGGTGGGAGTAGGCCCCGGGCGTGCGACGCACGGTCTGCGCCGCGTTGTTGACCAGGATGTCGAGCGGTCCCGCGGCGGCGACCTCGTCGGCCAGGGCGACGACCTGGGTGGGGTCGCGCAGGTCGATGCCGACCACCTTGAGACGGTGGATCCAGAGGTGCGAATCCTCTTGTGCTGCAAAGCGTCTGGCCGCATCGTGCGGGAAGCGGGTGGTGATCGTCAGGTGCGCGCCGTCACGCAGCAGCAGCAGCGCGATGTACATCCCGATCTTCGCGCGCCCACCGGTGAGGAGGGCCCGCTTGCCGGTGAGGTCGGTGCGCTGCTCGCGCTTGGTGTGGCTGAGGGCCGCGCAGTCCGGGCACAGCCAGTGGTAGAACGCGTCGACGAGCCGGTACTCCGCTTTGCAGATGTAGCAGTTGCGCGGGTTGATGAGCTCGCCGGCATGGGCGCCTCGCGCAGTCGACACGAGTGGGATCCCCTTGGTCTCGTCGTCGATCCGCATGGGTGAGCCGGTGGCGGTCTGCGCGAGGATGGCCTCGTCGTGGTCGATCTGCGGCTGCTTGGCCTCACGGCGACGGGCCTTGCGCACGCGCTTGTACATCCGCCCCGTGGCCCGCTTGACGGTCTGGATGTCGGGGTGGTCGCCGTCGAGCTCGGCGAGCTGCTCCAGCACCCGCAGTGCGGTGGCCAGGTCGTCGGGGTCGATCCCAGGTCCGACGTCGGCCGGGGCGCCCTCTGCCGAGGTGCCGACGGCCGGGGCCTGATGGGTCGGCGTGGCACCGCTCATCGGCTGCGCCACGCCTCGGGGTCCGCAGCCAGCGTGGCCACCCGGTCGGGCAGCTCCCCCGACAGCACGTCCGCGAGGCTGGTCTCGTCGAGCACCGAGCGCAGGCTCGCGCGCAGCGCCACCCACACCGTGGGCAGGTGAGCGGCGACCCCCTCGTATGCCGTCTCGTGCGGCCGCAGCCCCCGCACCTCCGCGAGCGGCCCGTCGACGGCCCGGAACACGTCACCGAGCGAGATGTCGCGCGGCTCGCGGGCCAGCGAGTAGCCGCCGCGGGCGCCGCGGGTGCTCTTCACCAGCCCGGCCGTGCGCAGGTCGGCGACGATCGCCTCGAGGAACTTGCGCGGGAGGGTCTGTCGGTAGGACAACGTCTCGACGCTCACCGGGCCAGCTGAGGTCGTCGCGGCCTCCGCCAGGATGAGCATGGCCCGGACCGCGTACTCCGTGCGCGCCGAGATGTCCACGTGCGCATTGTGTCGCACCGTCGCGGTGCTGGGGCACGCGGCATACCCCTGTCTGTGGGTGGCCGTGGTCTTTCTGTCGGTGGTCGTGGTCCTTGCGGTGACCTCAGATGGCGAGCGCGGGGTGGATCTCGGCGGCGTCCGGCGCAGTCGTGGCCCGGGCGTACACCGTCTCCCCCACCTCGAGGCCGAGGGCGTCAGCCTCGGCGCGGGTCACCTGGGCGGCGAACCGCGTGCCGGAGTCGGCCCGCAGGTCGATCCGCACCTCGAAGCCCAGACGCACGACGCGTTCGACGACCGCCTCCACGACCCCGGGCGAGGCACCCACACGGGCATCCGCGGCGCGGGCGCGCTCCGGGTCACGGTCGAGGGCGATGTCGTGCGGGCGCACGAGGGCGCCGCCGAGGCGGGCCACCGAGCCGAGGAACGACATCACGAAGTCGTTGGCGGGGCGGTCGTAGAGGGTAACGGGGTCGCCCACCTGCTCGATCCGGCCCTTGTTGAGCACCGCGATCCGGTCGGCCACGTCGAGCGCCTCCTCCTGGTCGTGGGTGACCAGGACGGTGGTGACGTGGACCTCGTCGTGCAACCGTCGCAGCCACTGCCTCAGGTCGGCCCGCACCTTGGCGTCGAGGGCACCGAACGGCTCGTCGAGGAGCAGTACCTCGGGGTCGACCGCGAGCGCCCGGGCCAGGGCCATCCGCTGGCGCTGGCCGCCCGAGAGCTGGGCCGGGTAGCGGTGCTGGAACCCGTCGAGGCCCACGATCTCGAGCAGGTCGTCGACCTTGCGGGCGATCTCGGCCTTGGGGCGCTTGCGGATGGTGAGGCCGAACGCCACGTTGTCGCGCACCGTCATGTGCTTGAACGCCGCATAGTGCTGGAACACGAACCCGATGCCGCGCTTCTGCGGGGCGACGCCGGTCACGTCGCGGCCGCCGATGACGATGCGACCCCCGTCCAGCTGCTCGAGCCCGGCGATCGAGCGCAGGAGGGTGGACTTGCCCGACCCGCTGGGTCCGAGCAGGGCGGTGAGGGACCCGGCGGGGATGTCGAGGGTGACGTCGTCGAGCGCGGCGAAGTCGCCGTAGCTCCTGCGGGCTCCGATGACGCTGATCATGTCGTTCTCCTCTTGCGGTCCAAGGCGGTCATGCCAAGCAGGGTGAGCACGGCCAGCCCCATGAGGAGGGTGGCCGCGGCATACGCGCCGTAGGTGTTGTGGTCGTCGATGTAGCGCGAGTGGACGAGCAGCGTGAGCGTCTGGGACACCCCGGGGAAGCCGGAGCTCACCATGATCACCGCGCCGAACTCGCCGAGCGCGCGGGCGATGGTCAGCACGACGCCGTAGGTCAGGCCCCAGCGGATCGCGGGGAGGGTGATCCGCCAGAAGGTCTGCCAGGTGCTGGCCCCGAGGGTCGACGCGGCCTGCTCCTGCTCCGTGCCGATCTCGTGGAGGACGGGCTCGACCTCCCGCACGACGAACGGGAGGGTGACGAAGAGCGTCGCGATCACCATGCCCGGCAGGCCGAAGATGACCTTGATGCCGAGCCGCTCCAGACCTCCGAACCAGCCGTCGACCCCCCAGAGCAGGATGAGCGAGACACCGACGACGATGGGCGACACGGCGAACGGCAGGTCGACGACCGCCTGCACCAGTCCACGGCCACGGAACCTCCCACGCACCAGGGCCAGCGCGGTGCCCACGCCGAACACGACGTTCAGGGGCACGACGATCGCCACGATGAGCAGCGACAGGTTGAGCGCAGAGATCGCCGCCGGGGTGCGGACCGAGGCGAGGAACGCACCGACCCCTTCCCCGAACGTGCGCCACAGGATCAGCACGATCGGCACGCCGATCAGCAGCACGAGGTACCCGAGGGCGACGGTGCGCAGGCCGATGCGGGCGGTCGTGGAGGTCTTCACTGGGCCTCCTCCTCACGGCGCAGGCTGCGACCGGCGAGGAGCCGCAGGACGAACAGTGTGACGAACGCGATCGCCAGCAGGACTACCGAGACGGCGGCGGCGTTGAGTGGTCGGTCGATCTCGATCTGCTGCTGGATGTACTGCGAGGCGACCTGGGTCCGGCGCGGGATGTTGCCGCCGATGAGGACGACGGAGCCGTACTCGCCGATGGCCCGGGCGAAGGCGAGGCCGGTGCCGCTGATCACCGCCGGGGCGAGCGTCGGCAGCACCACCCGGCGGAACGTCGTCCAGTTCGAGGCCCCGAGCGACGCGGCCGCCTCCTCCACCTCGCGGTCGGCTTCGATGAGGACGGGCTGCACCGAGCGCACCACGAACGGGAGCGTGACGAAGGCCAGCGCGACCAGCAGACCCGGCTGGGTGGCGTTGAGGTGCACGTGGATCGGGCTGTTGGGTCCGTAGAGGGACAGCAGCACGATGCTGGCGACGATCGTGGGCAGCGCGAAGGGCAGGTCGATCAAGGCGTTGACGACACGCTTGCCCGGGAAGTCGTCGCGCACGAGCACCCAGGCGATGAGCGTGCCCATGACGGCGTTGACCAGGGCGACGGCTGCGGCCACGAGCACAGTGACCTTCAGCGAGGCGAGGGCGACGGGCGCAGTGGCAGCGTCCCAGAAACCGCCGACCCCGTGCCCGAGGGAGGTCACGGTGAGTGCGGCCAGCGGAAGCAGCACGAGGACGCTGAGCCAGAGGCCGACGAGGCCGACCCCGAGCGGACGGGCGACGCTCGTGTGACGCCGGGGAGCATCTGGGCTCTGGGCCTCGATGCCGTCACCAGCGGGTTGGCCGGGGCGCGCCGGCAGGGACGACGCCTCGGTGGTCGAGGTGTCGCCCCTGCGCGCGTGGTGGGTGGTCGTGGTCATCTCCTACGACGTGGCCTTGTCGTAGATGACCGCGATCGCGCCGGTCTCCTTCTTGAACAGCGTGCCGTCAACCTTCTTCCAGCCACCGAGGTCGTCGATCGTCCACAGCTTGGCCGGCTGCGGGAAGTCCGCCGCGAACTCCTTGGCCACGGTCGGGTCCACGGGGCGGAACCCGGCCTGGGCCCACAGCCTCTGGGCCTCGGGCGTGAACAGGTAGTCGTTGAACGCCTTGGCCGTCGCGAGGTTCTTGCTGTTCGAGAGGACCGCGGTGGGGTTCTCGATCTTGAAGGTCGTCGGCGGGGTGACGTGTTCGACCGGGTCGCCGCTGCGCTCGGCGAACAGCGCCTCGTTCTCGTAGCTCAGCAGCACGTCGCCGGTGCCCTGCAGGAAGGTCTCGGTCGCCTCGCGACCCGACTTCGGCTGCACCTTGACGTGCCCGGTGACGAGCTTCTCGATGTACGCGAGCCCCGCAGCCTGGTCCTTCCCGCCGTCGCTCTTCGCGGCATACGGGGCGAGCAGGTTCCACTTCGCGCTGCCGGAACTGAACGGGTTCGGGGTGACCACCTCGACGCCGGGCTTGAGCAGGTCGTCCCAGTCCTTGATGCCCTTGGGGTTGCCCTTGCGGACCACCATGGTGACGACCGAACCGAAGGGGATCCCCTTGAACTGGTTGGAGTTCCAGTCCTTGGCGACCAGTCCGGCGTCGACGAGGCGGGTGATGTCGGGCTCGACCGAGAAGTTCACGAAGTCGGCGCTGGCCCCGGCCGCGACCTTGCGCGACTGGTCACCGGAGGCGCCGTAGGACTGCTGGAACTGCACGCCCTTGCCGGCCGCGGTCCTGGTGAAGGCCGGGATGACCTTGTCGAAGCCGACCTTGGGCACGGCATACGCGTAGAGGTTGATGGTGCTGGTCCTGGCGGCGGCGTTCTCGGCGTCGGCGCCCACCGTGTCGCTCGCTCCGCCGCCCGCACAGGCCGTCATCACCAGGGCTCCGACGGTCGCGGCTGCGGCCAGTGCGAGGCGGGTGTGACGGCTCATCGAGGGCTCCTTCGTCGCCCGGAGGGCGGGGGTGGCGCGGGTGCGCATCTCCTATGTGACAACTAGGAGTTTGGATAGCATTTGGTTATCGGTCAAATAACGCCGCCTTATGTCTCAGATCGTGGAAGGGCCGCGCCGTATGCCGCCCCCTCCCCCTCCCCCTCCCCCGCCACCCGGGGGTCGGGGCCGTCAGAGGGTGACGCCGCGGAGCACGATGTGCTCGGGAGCGGCCAGTGCGCGGATCTCGCGCCGGGGGTCGGCGGCGTAGACCACGAGGTCGGCGTCAGCCCCCTCCTCCAGCCCGGGCCGCCCGAGCCAGGCCCGCGCTCCCCAGGTGGCTGCGTGCAGGGCCTCGTCGGTGGAGAGCCCGGCCCGGGTCAGCTCGAGCGCCTCCTCGGCCACCAGTCCGTGCCGCAGCGAGCCTCCGGCGTCGGTGCCGAGGTAGATCGGTATGCCGGCGTCCCGGGCTGCGCCGATGGTCGCGTAGCGGCGCTCGTGCAGCGCGAGGATCCGCCGGTGGTAGTCGGGGAACTTCTCCTTGGCCGGCTCGGCGAGGGCGGGGAAGGTCGCGATGTTGACCAGCGTCGGCACGATCGCGATCTGCTGCTCGGCGAACTGGGCGATGGTCTCGGCCTCCAGCCCGGTCGCGTGCTCGATGCAGTCGGTGCCCGCCGCGGCGAAGTCGTAGAGCGACGCCTCCCCGAAGCAGTGCGCGGTGACCCGGGCCCCCTCCTCGTGGGCCGCCGCGATGGCATCGGTGAGGACGTCGACCGGCCAGCACGGCGTGAGGTCGCCGGCGTCGCGGTCGATCCAGTCGCCCACCAGCTTGACCCAGCCGTCACCGGCGCGGGCCTCGAGCCGCACGCGCTCCACGAGCTGGTCGGGCTCGATCTCGTGGGCGAAGTTCCGGATGTACCGCCGGGTGCGGGCGATGTGCCGACCCGCCCGGATCACCTTGGGCAGGTCGTCGCGCTGGTCGATCCAGCGCGTGTCGGCGGGCGACCCGGCGTCACGGATCAGGAGGGTGCCTGCCTCACGGTCGGCCAGGGCCTGCGCCTCGGCGGTCGCGTCGTCGACCGCACCGTGGGCGTCCAGGCCGACGTGGCAGTGGGCGTCGACCAAGCCGGGCAGGACGTACCCACGCAGGCTCTCGACGTCGCTGCCGGGCGCCGTCGGGCGTTCGAAGGTCAGCCGACCCCCGATCACCCACGCCTCGGGTCGCACGTCCTCGGGTCCGACCAGGACCTCACCCTGCAGGTGCAGCACCGATGCCATGCGCCGACCCTAGAGGCGCCGACGCTAGGGAGCGACCCCCAGGGTGTAGCGGATGTCCTGCCACACCACCACGCTTCCGTTCTCGTCCCGCGCCGACTCGAGGTGTTCCCCGACCCTCGCCACGAGACCCGCGACCTCGTCGGCTGGCACGCGGGACCAGACCGCCCGCTGTCCCGTGGACCGCGAGAACCGCTCCCAGCCGTCGACGTCGCCGAACCGCACCTGGAGGCGGAAGCCGACGGTGCGCACGTCGACGGCACCAGCATCGGCCAGCATCTGCTCCATGCCCGCGTCGGACGAGAAGGGGCTGTCTGGACCGACCAGCCTCGGGTCGCGCATCATCGGCGGCACCCACGGCTCGAACTCCCGGTCCACCGCGTCCCAGACCGGGTCCTGGTCGCCGAACGTCGCGAGCCCGATCCGGCCCCCGGGCGCGAGGAGGTCGACCCAGCGCGCCAGCGCTGCCGCCGGGTCGGGGAGGAAGAACAGCACGAGGGACGCGGCCACGACGTCGGCGGCGCCGCGCGGCAGCGGCGGGTCCGACGCGTCACCCACCAGCAGGTCGACGTCGAAGCCTCGGGCGGACAGGAGCTGCCGCGCGTGGGCGATCATCCCGCTGCTGACGTCCAACCCCACGACCGCGCCCTCGGGCAGTACCCGCTCCGCGAGGCCGAGCGTCACGACGCCGCGTCCGCAGCCGAGGTCGACGCACGACTCACCGCTGCGTGGGTCGAGGGCGTCGACCAGGCCCGCGGCGATCGGGGCGAAGAAGTCGATGCCGGTCTGGTCGTAGTCGTCGGCCAGTGCGTCGAACAGCGCCGCCACCGCGCTCGGGGCGGCTCCCCCCTCGGCTCGAGTCATGCACAGAGTGTGGCGCGGCAGGCCCTGACCCGCTAGGCGGGACCGGTGTGCGCGAACCGGCGCAGCGCCTCGACGACGACCTGCGGTGCGTCGGTGTGCACCCAGTGCGTGGCGCCCTTGACGGTCAGCTGTCGCACCTTCGGGAACAACGCGCGCATGGCCGGGAGGTCCTCGTCGGTGATGTAGCTCGAGTCCGACCCGGCGACCCACAGCACCGGCCCCGAGAAAGGCTGGAGCGTGCCGGCCACCTCGGGCCACGCAGCGATCACCGAGCCCGTCCCCTTGGCCGCATCCGCGGCGAACAGCTCCAGGTTGGCCTGCCAGCGCCACGAGTCACCGTCGCGCCGCAGGTTCTGGAGCAGGAAGGCCTTGACCCCGGCGTTGAGCTCCTCGAACCGCGCCTCGGCATCGGCGCGGTTGGTCAGCTCGCCGAGCGGGAGCCGCTGCATCTCCTCGATGTAGCCGCTGAACCGCTCCAGGCTGCCGTAGCTCTTGGGCGCGATGTCGACGACGACCAGCCGCGACACCAGCTCCGGGTGCTGCAGCGCGAGGAGCATGGCGGTCTTCCCGCCCAGGGAGTGGCCGACCACGACCCATGGGGTCTCCGGGTCGATGGCCCGCAACGTGTCGGCGACGGCCGCGGCATACCCCTCGAAGGAGAACTCCTGCGACCACGGCGACCGCCCGTGGTCCGGCAGGTCCACGAGCGTGCTGCGCGCACCGGTGCCGTCGGGGCCCGCGAGCGCCTTGGCGATCTGCGACCAGTTGCGGCCCTGCCCGAAGAGCCCGTGCAGGAACGCGATCCGCGGACCTGCCGTGCCGATCGAGAGGGTGTGCAGCGGGGCTGCCGGGCTCACCTGCCGAGGAACTTCTCGAAGCCCGCGGGCAGCTGGTTGGGGTCGAGGTCGGCCGGTATGCCGCCGTTTCCGGCGCCGCCTCCAGCCCCACCGAACGCCGAGCCGCCGCCACCTGCCTTGGCCGCCGATGCCTTCTCGGCCGCGGCCCGCTCCTCGGCGGCGCGCTTGGCCGGGTTGCCGGACTTCGACTTCTTGCGCTGCGGCTGCTGCTGGCGCCCCTTCTTGCCACCACCCATGCCGGGCAGGCCGGGCATCCCCGGGAGGCCGCCGCCCCGGGCGAGCTGCTTCATCATCTTCTGCGCCTCGGTGAACCGCTCGAGCAACGCGTTCACCTCGGACACCTCGACGCCCGAGCCCTTCGCGATGCGCAGCCGGCGGGAGCCGTTGATCTGCTTGGAGTGCGTGCGCTCGAACGGCGTCATCGAGCGCACCATGGCCTCGATGCGGTCGAACTCGCGCGGGTCGAGGTTGTCCAGCTGGGCCTTCATCTGGCCCATGCCCGGCATCATGCCGAGCATCGCCTTCATCCCGCCCATCTTCTTGAGGGCCGACATCTGCTGCAGGAAGTCGTCGAAGGTGAAGTCCTCCTCGGCGAGGAACTTGCGGTGCATCTCCTGCGCCTGGCTGGCGTCGAAAGCCTTCTCCGCCTGCTCGATGAGCGTGAGCACGTCACCCATGTCGAGGATCCGCGAGGCCATGCGGTCGGGGTGGAAGACCTCGAAGTCCTTCACGCCCTCACCGGTGCTCGCGAACATGATCGGGCGACCCGTCACCGAGGCGACCGAGAGCGCAGCACCACCGCGGGCGTCGCCGTCGAGCTTGGAGAGCACGACTCCGGTGAAGTCGACCCCCTCCTGGAACGCGAGGGCCGTGTCGACGGCGGCCTGGCCGATCATCGCGTCGATGACGAACAGGACCTCGTCGGGCGAGATCGCGGCGCGGATGTCAGCAGCCTGCTGCATGAGGTTCGCGTCGACCGCGAGGCGGCCGGCGGTGTCGACGATGACGACGTCGTGCTGGGCCCTGCGAGCCTGCTCGATGCCGGCGCGCGAGACGGAGACCGGGTCGCCGAACGAGCGGGTCCCCTCCCCCGTCGGGCCCACGGCGTCGTGCCCGCCGACGTTGCCGCGCTCGGGCGCGAACACCGGCACACCGGCCCGCTCACCGACGACCTCGAGCTGGGTCACGGCGTTGGGGCGCTGGAGGTCCGCAGCCACGAGGATCGGGGTGTGGCCCTGCTCCTTCAGCCACCTGGCCAGCTTGCCTGCGAGCGTGGTCTTACCGGCACCCTGCAGACCCGCGAGCATGATCACGGTGGGCGGGTTCTTCGCGAACTGGATCGTGCGGGTCGAGCCGCCGAGGATGCCGACGAGCTCCTCGTTGACGATCTTCACGACCTGCTGGGCCGGGTTCAGCGCGGCGGACACCTCGGCCCCGAGGGCGCGCTCGCGCACCGCCGAGGTGAACTTCTTGACGACCGGCAGCGAGACGTCGGCGTCGAKCAGCGCGAGCCGGATGTCACGGACCGTCGCGTTGACGTCGGACTCGGACAGCCGCCCCTTGCCCCGGAGGTTCTTGAAGGTGGCTGTCAGGCGGTCGGAGAGTGAGGTGAACACGGGCCCAAGGTTAATCGACCAGAGGTCGTGTGCCTGACGCGGCGCCATGGCGCGGCCTCGCGCCCACGGCTCGGTGGTCAGCTGGGCGTTGCGCCGTCACAGGTGTCGATCACCATGGCCACCGTCTGCGCGACCTTGGCCGGCGACAGGAGGCGACCACCGAACTCGGTGAGGTAGAAGGTGTCCAAGGTCTGCCCGGCATACGTGGCGATGTGCGCGGAGCGCACGGAGAGTCCAGCCTTGGCGAACCCGATGCCGAGCTCGTGCAGCAACCCGGGGCGGTCCTGCGCGCGCACCTCGATCACCGTGGCCTCCTCGGAGGCGTGCGGCACCACGAGGGCACGCGCCTGTCCCGGCGAACCCGTGCCCGACTCGCCGCTCGGCCGGGCGGCGAACTGGCGGCGGCGCTCGAGCAGCCCCAACGGCGCTCGGTCGCCCTGCGCGAGACGCTCGAGGCCGCGGACGATCCGCTCCTCGTGCGGCGGCTCGCCGCTCGGGCTCTCGACGTGCCACTCGTTGGCCGCCACCCCGTCGATGGTGCGCAGGATCGCGGTGCGCACGACCAGCCCGTATGCCGCGAGCAGCCCTGCGGTGTCGGCAAAGAGTCCCAGCCGGTCACGGTCGAAGACGTCGATGCGGTAGGACCCGCCCTGCGGCCTGATCACGACCCGGGGATCGCCTGCGGCCACGGCGCGCAGGTCGTCCTCGTCGACGGTCGCGGTCTCGGCCGGCGGTGGCACGGCGCCTTCCTCCCAGCCCTTGCGGGCGGCTTCGGCGAGCTGGCTCAGGAGAGTCGCCCGCCAGTCGGTCCACGCCGCCGGTCCGGCGGCGCTCGCGTCGGCCTCGGTCAGCGCGACGAGCAGGTCGAAGACCTCGCGCGAGCCACCCACCGCGGCGCGCGCGGCGGTCACGGTGCCGGCGTCCTGGTGGTCGCGTCGGGTGGCGAGGTCGATGAGGGTGAGGTGCTCGCGCACGAGGGTGGTGACGACGTCGACGTCCGCCGCGGGGTAGCCCAAGCGGGTCGCGATCGCCTTCGCCAGTGGGGCGCCGGTGGCGGAGTGGTCGTGGGCCCCGCGGATCTTGCCGATGTCGTGGAGCAACGCGGCAAGGAGGAGCAGGTCGGCCCGAGTGACGCTGCGCACCAGGCCGCCGGCGAGGACCACGGTCTCGATGAGGTGTCGGTCGACGGTGTGCCGGTGGACGGCACTGCGCTGTGGGCGCGACCGGACGGCCGCCCACTCCGGCAGCCAGCGGTCGATGATGCCGGCCTGGTCCAGCCCCTCCCAGACCCCGATGAGGCCGGGACCGGTGGCCAACAGGTCCGCGAACAGGTCGCGCGCGATCTCCGGCCACGGCTCCTCGAGCGACGGCGCCTGCCCGGCGAGGTTGGCCAGCGTGGTCGGGGCGATCGGCAGGTTGGCCCGCGCCGCGACCACCGCGGCGCGCAGGGGCAGCAGGGGGTCGGTGGAGAGCGTGCTGCGCGGCCCGAGGACGACCTCGCCGTCGTGCTCGTACATCCCGAAGCCCAGGGGGTTCAGCTGCGGACGGCGCGGGCCGACCCGCAGGGTGCGGGCGCGCTGCGACTGGCCGGCGCGACGGACCGTGCCGTCGAGCGCGTAGGCGATGGTGCGGCCGGCGTCGGCCACGGAGGTCATCAGCTCGTCGGAGTCGGTGTGCCCGAGCAGGGCTGCGACGGCGTCGTGGTCCTCGCGGGTGAGGCGGTCGCGTCCGCGCCCGGTGACGACGTGGACGGCGTCGCGCACGTCGAGCAGCGTCAGGTGCGCCTCGTCGACGCCGACGTGCGGACGGTCGGTGAGCCACGCTGCCACGAGGGCGCCGAGCACCGTCATGTCGCGCAGGCCCCCGTGGGCCTCCTTGAGGTCGGGCTCGAGGCTCTGGGCCAGCTCGCCGTGGCGGGCATGCCTCGCCTTGAGGCTCTCGACCAGCTGGGGCAGCCGACGGCGGGCGTTCGCGCGCCAGTCGTGCGAGACGGTCGAGCGCGCAGCCGCCACCACCTCGGGGTCGCCGGCGACACACTGCAGGTCGAGCAGCCCCACCGCCGCCGCCAGGTCACCGGAGGCGACGGTGCGGCACTGGTTGACGGTCCGGACGGCGTGGTCGAGCTTCACCCCGGCGTCCCAGACGGGGTACCAGACGCGGTCGGCGAGCCCCCTCAGGTCGTCGCCACTCAGCGAGCGCCCGTAGTGCAGCAGGACGAGGTCCACGTCACTGAGCGGGCCGGCGTCGCCGCGGGCGAGGCTGCCGACGGACGCCAGGGCGATGCCGTCGGTGGGCTTGCCGTCCAGGGCCTGGGTCCACACCTGGCCGAGCCAGTCGCGGGTCAGGCTGGCGATGGCGTCGCGCCGGGCCTGGCCGGCTCCGGGGGCCTCGAAGCCCCGCGCCCCCGCCAGGTCCAGGCGACGGGCCGCCAGGTCGCTCTGCTCGATCGTCACGTGCACCACCGTGCCCTCTCGACGTTTCCGAAGGTGAGCCTTCGTGTTACGCCCGTGTTAGACGTCTGCGTTCATGTGCTGGGATTCGCACCGGTTCACGTGCGGCAGCCTGTGCCTGCCGCCGATGTCGTGTCGACTTGCGGCCACTGGTGACGCACCCCACCCCGGATTCTCGCTCGTGGTGCGGCACACGTGGCCAGAGCTCGGGGGTGGTGGCGCTGGGACGCGACGGTGCCCGGGACCGCGCGCGCAGTCCCGGGCACCGACGGTGCGGCTGGTCGGTCAGAGAGCGTCGACTCCACGCTCTCCGGTGCGCACCCGGACCACGTCGTCGACGGGAACGGTCCAGATCTTCCCGTCTCCGATCCGGCCGGTCTGGGCTGCCTTGAGGATGACGTCGGCCACGGAGGTGGCGTCGATGTCGTCGACGAGCACCTCGACCCGCACCTTCGGCACGAAGTCGACGGTGTACTCGGCGCCGCGGTAGACCTCGCTGTGGCCGCGCTGCCGGCCGTAGCCGGACGCCTCGCTGACGGTCATGCCCGAGATTCCGTAGGCCTCCAGGGCCTCCTTCACCTCGTCGAGCTGGTGGGGCTTGATGATGGCGGTGACGAGCTTCATGCCGATGCTCCCTCGTGGGTCTTGGCAGGCTTGCCGGATGACGTGGTCGAGATTGCAGCAGCGGAGCCGAAGCGTCCACCGGTGAGACCGCTGAGGTCGTAGGCGCTCTCAGCGTGCTCGGAGAGGTCGACGCCCTGCGACTCCTGCGTCTCGTCGACACGGAAGCCCATGGTCTTGTGGATGGCCAGGCCGATCAGGTAGGTCATCACGAAGGAGAACACCAGCACCACGAAGGCACCGAGGGCCTGGGCCCCGAGCTGCGAGAGCCCGCCGCCGTAGAACAGGCCTTCGTTGACGTCCAGACCGGCAGCACCGGTGGGGCTGCCCTTGGTGGCCAGCAGACCGATCAGCAGGGTGCCGATCAGACCGCCGACGAGGTGGACACCCACGACGTCGAGGCTGTCGTCGAAGCCGAACCGGAACTTCAGGCCCACGGCGAGGGCACAGCCGGCACCGGCGACCAGGCCGACGATCAGGGCACCGATCGGCGAGACGGTGGCACAGGCCGGGGTGATGGCGACCAGGCCGGCGACGACGCCGGAGGCGGCGCCGAGCGACGTGGGGTGGCCGTCACGGAACTTCTCCACGACCAGCCAGCCGAGCATGGCCGTGCAGGTGGCCGCCAGGGTGTTGACCCAGACGCCCGCAGCCTGCGTGCCGGCACCGAGGGCCGAGCCGGCGTTGAAGCCGAACCAGCCGAACCACAGGATGCCCGCGCCGATCATGACCAGTGTCAGGTTGTGGGGACGCATGGGCTCCTTGGCGAACCCGATGCGCTTGCCGAGCACGATGGCCAGGGCGAGGCCGGCCGCACCCGCGTTGATGTGGATCGCGGTTCCACCCGCGAAGTCGTAGGCGCCGGCGCCGCCGAACAGCAGCCCGTCCGCCTTGTTGGCGATCCAGCCACCGGTCTCAGCGGCGTACCCGCTGAAGGCGAAGACCCAGTGGGCGGCAGGGAAGTAGACGAGGGTGGCCCACACGACGGTGAAGACCGTCCAGGCGGTGAACTTGGCGCGGTCCGCGATCGCACCGGAGACGAGCGCCACGGCGATGATCGCGAAGACGACCTGGAACGCCACGAACGCCGGAGCCGGGATGCCACCTGCGGCTGCCGTGCCGGTGGCCGCGTCGGCAGCGACGTAGCCGTAGATCTGGTCGAGAGTTCCCTTCAGTCCGAAGTGCGTGAAGGGGTTGCCCACGATGCCGCCGCCCACGTCCGGGCCGAACGTCTCGCTGTAACCCCAGAGGACCCACACAGTGCCGACCGTGCCCATGGTGATGAAGCTCATCATCATCATGTTCAGCACGCTCTTGGTGCGGACCATCCCTCCGTAGAAGAGGGCGAGGCCCGGTGTCATGAACAGCACCAGGGCCGCCGCAGCAAGGACCCAGGCGGTGTTCCCGCTGTCGGTGAACGGCACGTCGGCCGCCACGAAAGTTATAGCGCTCATGCGGAGAACCATGCCGGGGGCGGATTTCGCGCAGGGCCGCGACGTGTTACGGGCGTGTTAGCGGATCCTCACGCCGGTAAGCATCAGGTAACCGGATGTTCAACGTCTCACATCGTGGGAGTCGCTGCTCGTGCGAGGTACCGCTGGCCGAGCGATGTGAGCTCGTCGTCCTCGACGAGCTCACCGAGCCGCACGAGCGCACGCGCCGGGGAGGCCGGCGACCGCAGCGCCTCCCACTGCTCGCTCTCCACGAGGATGTCGCACAGGAGGATCTGCAGGTCTGGGGCGACCGGCCGTCCCGTGCGCTCCGACGCCTCGATGGCCTCCCCCAGCAGGGTCGCAGCCGCCTCGACGTCGCCGCCCTGCCACAGCACGATGGCCTCCACCTCGGCCAGCGCCACGCGGAGCTCGACGGTCACGTGCGCGTCGACGAGTCGTCGCGCACGGTCCAGGACGTCGGGTGCGCGGGGGTCTGCCGCCGCGGCGAAGGCCCGGGCGGCCAGCACGGCCGCCTCGGCTGCCCAGCCGCCGTCGCCCGCCTGCTCGTAGAGGTGCGAGGCGCGCAGCACCAGCACCGGCCCCTCGTCCGGCGGAGCGACCTGCGCCAGCCCCATGAGACCGCCGGCGGCGTGGCCCGGCGCACCCAGCGCCTGCAGCTGCTCGACGTAACCGCGCCCGGCGGCGAGCGCGTCGGGGTCGCCGAGCAGCACCTCCACGGGCACCAGCGCGACGTGGCAGCGGAGCACCTCGACCTCGGCGTCGGCGAGCACGGCCGCGCCCAGGGCGTCGGACAGCACCTGGGCCGCAGCGGGGTGTCCGGCGCCGAAGAGGATCTGGCCGAGGCGCCGGTCGAGCACCGCCTGCATGGTCAGCTCGGCGGGCTCGGTCACGGGCAGCAGCTCGGCGCGGGCCTGCGCCCATCCGTGCACGAGGTGGTCCATCCGGATCGGGTCGTGCGCGTCGGCCGCCTGCATGAGGGCGTCGTGGAACCCCGCGATGTCCGTGGGCAGCGGCGCGCTCGCCTCGGCGAGCACGGCGGCGGGCAGGTGGGCTTCGTCCGGCTGCACGGCTGCGACCCTAGCGCGACGTCCACCGGGGTATGCCGCGTGGCGGCCTCGCGTCAGAAGGCCGAGATCGAGCGGGGAGCGCGCTGGGGGCGGCTGAGGCCCCGGACCACGGCCGCCTGTCCGTGTCGCCGCACGGCCACCCCGGTCAGCAGGCCGAGCACCGGCTCCATCACGTCGTGGGGGTAGGTCGGGGTGTCGACCCCGACGCTGGCGGCGAGGTCGTCGCCGTGCACCACCATCTCCATCATCCGGGTCGTGAGGAAGTCCTCGGTGGACAGCGACCACCCCTGCCACGGGATGAAGATCGTGTCGGGCTCGCGAGGGGCGCCCAGCAGAGCCGGCAGGTCGGCCGCCCACTCGTGCCCCAGCTCGAGCACCACGTCGGGGCCGACCTGCGCCGCCTCGTTGTCGCCCTCGCGGATCGACACGTTGACGTCGTCGTCGGGGGCGGCCTCGACCCACGCGGCTCGCGCGTAGTGCTCCTGGAGCGCGATCACCGGCGCATCGTGGGGAGCGGCGTCGGGCAGCGCTCGCAGACCCGTCACCGTGTTGCCCGCCTGCTTGAGCAGGTGGTGGGCGAGCCCGCCCACGGTCACCCCGTCGCAGGCGCTCTCGCGGCCCCAGGCCTCGCGCACCTCGGGCCGGCCTGCGAGCCCGAGGGACAGGTCGACGGCGGCGAGAAAGGCGGCGGCGTGCTCGGATCGGCTCACGCGACGAACCCTAACCGGCAGCACCGACGGCGTCGCGGCTCGAACGGTCCGCACCCGGCGCGGCCGGTGGGCCGTCCGGATCGGTCGGGGCCGAGGGTGCTGGAGGTGACCCGCCGCGGACGCGAGCGAACCGGTCGCGCAGCCCCGCGGCATACCGCTCCAGCGGGAGGAAGGCCAGCATCATCACGAGGTGCGGCCAGAAGGCGATGGTGATGGCGCCGTAGGTCATGGCGTGGAAGACGAACCAGCCGCCGACCGCCCGGCGCCGCCACTTCTCCGACAGGACGAAGATGACCGGCGAGGTGAGCTCGGCCCCCATCAGCACCCACTGGAACCAGTGCAACGTCCACGGCACGTCGAGCAGCCACTGCGCCATCGGCGTGCCGCGGCGCACGACCGCGCGGACCATCGTCGCCGAGTTGACCCAGTCCCAACCCCCGAAGCGCACCTTGGCCCAGGCGGACAGGAAGTAGGTGGCCACCGCAGCGAGCTGCACGGCACGCAGGGCGAAGCCGGCGGCCTCGCTGCGTCGCTGGTCGGACAGGTGTGCCAAGCCCATCGTCGGCAGCAGGGCGAGGGCCACCACGAAGTCGGCGCGGTCGTGGTCGACCTTGCCGTAGGAGAAGGCGACGTACTGGTACCAGACCCACCCGACCGCCACGGCCCAGCCAAGCACCCGTGGGGCGCGTCCCGTCATGGCGGCCAGGGAAGCGAGGACGCAGCCCCACTTCAGCAGCTGGACCAACAGCACGGTGGCCGCGGGGAGGTGCAGCACCCTGCCCATGACCAGCGGCTCGTACCAGACCGGGTCGGCGTAGCCGTGGTACCAACCGGACGTGTGCAGGAGCACGACGTCGATGATGACGAAGGCGAAGACGAGGATGCGCAGCGCGGCCACCCGCGACAGCGGCATGGGCGCGAAGAGCCAGCCGGAGCACCGCCGCACCAGCCCGGCGCCGAGGCCGCTGACGGCCGGTGCGGTGCTCACGGCGCCTCCCACTGGGCGAGCACCTCGGTGCGCACCTCACCGGTGGGCTTGCGGTCGACGACCACGATGAGCCGGCGGACGACGCGCAGGGCGGTCCACTCCGCCGAGGTCGGTCGCAGCACGGAGTGGCTCCGCGCCAGGGTGCCCAGCCGCGACGGGTCGGCCTCGATCTGCGGGATGCGCCCCTCGACCTCGGCCCGGTTCAGTCCGACGTTCTCGGGTGTCAGGGGGGCGCGCACCCACTTCCCCGGGGCGTCGGCCGTCTGCACCTCGATACCGGTGGACCAGACCGACCCCGTGGCCGCCTGCGAGGTCGAGAACATCCGCCAGGGGCTGAACGGCCACCAGTGGTCGTCGCCCACCAGGGAGCCAGCGCAGAACAGCACCGTGAGCGCGAGCACCACGGCTGCCCGCCACGTCTTGGCGAGGCGACCAAGACGATTGACCCGCTCTGCGCTCTCCACCTCCGTTTCCACCCGCACAGGCTAGGCCCTCCGGCCGCCAGCGGCGGTCGGACCGCACGCGCCGGCGGCCCACACCGGGCGCCAGGTCGCTGGTGACGCGCGTCCTCGCACTGGTGACGTGCGCCGCGCGCGTCTGACCTAGGCGATCGCCGCGGCGAACAGGTCGCGCCGCTGGGCGAACCAGGCGACGTCGAGGCGTGGCCGGTCGGCATGTCCCTCTGCGACCATGCGCACGAACGCGGGATCTCCTTGCGCCGCAAGGTCTTCCAGGGTCTGGGAATGGTCCAGCATGCAGCGGAGCACCGCGTCCGGCACCTGCGCACGCAGGTCGGCATCCGCGGCATACCCGTCGAGGACAGCCGCGAACTTGTGCAGCCGCTCCGACAGCGACACCCCGCCCATCTCGCGGCGCACGGCAGCCTCGTCGTGCCAGAGCGGCGTCCACGACCACAGCACGTAGGCGAGGTCCTCGACCGGCCGCCCGGGCGAGGCGAAGTCGAAGTCGATGACCGCGAACGAGCCGTCGGGGCGCAGGACCGTGTTGTAGGTGCCCACGTCGTGGTGCACCACCACCTCACCCGCCGCGAGGGGTCGACCGGGCACCACCCGCCAGGGCAGGACAGGGTCCGGCTCGAAGCCCGCCTGGGCGTCGTGGAAGGCGCGCAGCCACGCCCCGATGGCGAGGCAGGCCTCGACCGTGCGGAACGCCGGGGCGAGCACGTCGGGTCCCAGCGTGCCCGCGACGCCCTCGAGGTATGTCGCGACCTCGCGTCCCTGCGCATCCGTGCCGAGGGCGCGGGGCGCGGCGTCGAAGCCGACCGACTCCAGGTGGTCGAGCAGGGCGTGCACGGCCCGGGTCCAGTGCCCACTCTGTCGGCGCACGGTGTCGCCGACGCGCACGACGACCCCGGTGTTGCCCCCACTCAAGGGCACCTCGGCGCTGGGTCGCTCAGACTGACCGCTCATCGCCGGTGCCGACCGACGAGGCGCACGACCAGGAAGGCCAGCAGCACGAGACCCGCACTGGCGCCCAGTYCGGCGAACAGCTCCCCGCGGTTGACGACGGGGGCCGCGGCATCACCACCGGTGCGGGACCCCGATGTCGTGGCCACCGCAGGCGCGCTGGAGAGCCGGGTGGTCGCCGGGGTCGAGCCCGCGGGCAACCCTGGGGCGGGCGAGGTGGTCGACCCCGCCGTCGCGCCCGGCAGGGTGGGTAGCGGAACCTGTTGGACGCGGGAGCCCTTGCCCTCGCTGCCGATGAGCAGGGCGGTCCTTCCCGGCGCCAGCGCGACGGTCTCCCCTTGGGGTTGGAGGGGGAGCAGGGTCGAGACCGGGTCGGTCCAGCTCCGGGCGTCGAGAAGGTGCAGCGAGGTGTAGGTGCGGACCGCGAGCGCGGAGCCGTCGGGCAGGAAGACCGCGTCGGTCACCGTGGAAGGTGCCGCGCCCACACGGGTCAGCCGGTTGACGCCCTCGCGGCTCGGTGACGTCGGGAGGGCGTAGACGCTGCCCGGCTGGCCCTTGGTCACGACGAGCACCCGGCCTGTCCTCGGGTCGACCGCAAGCGCCTCGGCGTCGTGCGGTCCGTCGGGGTAGGCCAGCTCCCACGAGGCGCCGCGGGGTCCGGAGGTCTTCCCCAGCCCGGGCTCGTCGAACCAGAAGATCCGCACCACGTCACGGGAGGCGCGGTTGTCACCGATGTCAGCCACGAGCATCCGGCCCTGTGAGGTGATCGCGAGCGCCTCGACGTCACGGACCTCCGCGCCGAAGGTGTGCACGCCGACCGTCGCCCCGGTGCGGGTGTCGACGGCAAAGACCCGCGCCGAGTCACCGGAGTCGTTGACGGTCCAGACCGTGTGGGGGTGGCGCACGCTGAGGGCGAGACCTGAGGACTCGCTGATGCGCGCATCCTCGAACCGGAAGTCGACCGGGGCCTCTGCCGCCACGGCAACGACACCCGGCCCACCCACTGCCGCCGCGGCGAGCAGCGCGGTGGCGAGCGCGCGGAGCTCAGGCAAGAAGGGCGTCGACGAAGGCCTCGGGGTCGAACGGCGCGAGGTCGTCCGGTCCCTCGCCCAGTCCCACGAGCTTCACCGGCACGCCGAGCTTGCGCTGCACGGAGACGACGATCCCGCCCTTGGCCGTGCCGTCGAGCTTGGTGAGCACGATGCCGGTGACGTCCACGACCTCGGCGAACACCTCGGCCTGGCGCAGGCCGTTCTGGCCGGTGGTCGCGTCGAGCACGAGCAGCACCTCGTCGATCGGGCTCTGCTTCTCGATGACGCGCTTGACCTTGCGCAGCTCGTCCATGAGGCCGACCTTGTTGTGCAGCCGCCCGGCGGTGTCGATGAGCACGACGTCGGCCTCGAGCTCGGCCCCCGCCTTCACGGCGTCGAAGGCGACGGCCGCCGGGTCTGCACCGTCCCGGTCGGAGCGCACGGTGGGGACCCCCACGCGGGCTCCCCAGGTCTCGAGCTGGTCGGCCGCTGCGGCCCGGAAGGTGTCGGCGGCGCCGAGCACGACGTCCTTGTCCTCGGCGACCAGCACGCGGGCCAGCTTGCCGACCGTAGTGGTCTTGCCCGTGCCGTTGACGCCGACGACCATGACCACGGCGGGCCTGCCGTCGACGCGCGAGCTGACCACGGTGCGGTCCATCGTGGGGTCGACGAGCCGCAGGAGGTCCTCGCGCAGCCAGCCGCGCACCGTCGCCTCGTCGGTGGTGCCCTCGATCTTGACCCGCGACCGCAGCGACTCGACCAGCTCGGTGCTGGCCTCGACGCCCAGGTCGGACGCGATGAGGGTGTCCTCGACCTCCTCCCAGGCCTCCTCGTCGAGGCGGCCACGCGAGAGCAGGGCAAGCAGGCCCTGGCCGAGGGCGGTGTTGGAGCGCGCCAGCCGCGCGCGCAGTCGCTGGAGGCGGCCGGCGGGCGCGTCAGGACGGTCGAGGGTCGGGGTGGGCGTGGGCGACGGAAGGTCCTCGTCGGCCGGGACGGGGAGGGTGTCGACCGAACCGGCGTCCTCGATGGACCGCTTGGGAGCGTCGCGGGGCGGTTCGGCGTCGTCGCCCACCCCGGGCAGCACGTCCCGGTCACGGGTCGGCGTCGTCGGTGCCGGTGCGGACTTCGTCCGGCCCCCACGACCTCGCACGAGGCCGAGCAGCACCCCTCCGAGGATGACGAGGAGCCCGACGGCGACGGCAATCCATTCCCACAGCTGATCGATCACGCGCGCCATCCTCCCCCATCACGGCCCCCGGACACGATTCGAGGTGGGCGCGCCCGCGACCCGGGCACGCCCACCTCGACCATCAGGTTCCCGCTACTGCGGCGCCGGGATGCTCCAGATGCCGCGTCCGTGCGTGGCGGCGTACAGGTTGCCGTCAGGTGCGGACTCGAGGTCCATCACGACCGTGAGCGGAAGACCGGTGCCGAGCACCTGCCAGGTCGTCGCACCCTTGGCGCGGTAGAAGGTGGTCAGGTCGGTGCCGAGGACCACCCCTCCGTTGGCCAGCTGCTTGACGGAGCTCGCGGGCACGTCCGGCAGGTTGCCGCTCGTGTCCGTCCAGTTGGCTCCGCCGTCGGTCGTCTCGTAGAGGTGTCCGACTCCGGCACCCGGGCCCTCGGTGAACCTGCGCGAGAAGCCGTTGATCGCGGCATACGCGTGCTGAGTGTTGGTCGGGTCGATGGTCAGGCCCTGGACGAACCGGTTCGGGAAGCTCGACGCCAGCGTCAGCTGGTGCCACTGCCCGCCCGCGTTGGTCGCGATGCCCCGGGTGAACCCGGCGTTGTTGCATGGTCCACACCACGACACGTAGGCGATGCCGTCCTGCATCGAGACGGCCGTGGCCGAGTGTCCCGCACCGAGGTCGAAGGCCTTCTTGACCGCCGAGGCGTCACGCGCGGCCCAGACGTTCGGGACGGTGTAGACGTACTGCCCGCCGAGGATGGCCGTGTCCGGGTTGCCAGCGTCGAGGGCGACGGGGGCGATGAACCGCGGGTTGGGGTCACCCGGGTCGATCGACCACGTCGTGGCCGTGCCCTGGTTGATCGTCGAGTTGGGGTTCGTCGCACAGTTGTTGGTGACCTCGACGGCCAGGTAGACGTACTCCTGCAGCTGGTTGCAGCCCTGACGCGGGTCGGCCGCGCCGTCGCCACCGTCTCCGCCGAAGTTCGAGCCCATCTCGGTGTCACCGTTGGTGCCGTTCGAAGCCACCTTGCGGAGGTTCGAGACCCCGTTGTCCTGGAGCCCGCCAGAGACGACCATGCCGCCCTGCGTGTCCCGGCCGACGGAGGCCGAGTAGTACTGCAGCGCGTCGAGCGTGCCGTCGGTCGAGGTTGACTCGAGGTCGGTGGCGTTGCCGTTGGCGTTGACGCTGCCGTTGACCGGGCGGCGGTAGACACCGCCGTCGTTGCCGAAGAACACGACCGGCACGCCGTCGCGGGTGCCTACTGCGACCGAGTGCTGGTCGGGGTGCCCCGCGAGAGGGCACTTGTTGGCGGAGTCGTCGTAGCTCCAGCAGGGGAAGCCGAAGTTCCAGTACGGCGACACGGCCGACCAGTGGCTGCCGGCGTCCTTGGTCTCGAAGACCTCCTCCAGCCCGGCCCACACGTGGTCGTGGTTCGCCGGGTCGACGGTGAGGAACTGGTTGTACCAGGCCTGCACGCCCACGCCGTAGCCCTTGCGGTCGAGCGCCGAGCCGCTGTTGTGCAGCTGCGCGGCGTCAGCGATCTTGTTCCACGGCCCGGTGGGTGACCCGGTCTTGGAGACGAMGATGCCGGCCAGCGAGGACGAGCCGGCGATCTTGCTCGGCTGCTGCACGAGGGCATAGAGCCGGTCACCGGTCTTGCTGAACGCGAACGTCGTGTAGCCCACGTCGGAGGTGTTCGTGATGCCGCCGAGGGTCACCGAGAGCTTGTGCCAGCCCGAGGGTCCGGTGGTGAAGTCATTGGTCTCGTAGAACCCGTTGTAGGTGTCACCGGAGCGCCAGCCGATGGCCGCCACGACGTGCTTGGGGTTCTTCGGGTCCACCGCGATGTCGTTGACGATGTTCTTGTATGCCGCGTTGGTGGGTCCGGAGGCGGTGTCGCCTCCCCAGTTCGACCCGGGCTGGACGAGCACGTTGCCCGCGTCGTCCTTGATCTCCGGCATCCACGAGGGGTTGGGGGCGAAGCCGAAGGTCCAGGCACCGGCCTTGGTCCCGGCGGCGTGGTACCAGATGCCGCGGTTGGTCGCGGCGAAGACGGTCGAGCCGCCGAACCGGATCCGGCCGATCGTGGTGGACTCGAGCTCCTTGCCACCGACCCGGTCGGTCGGGGCGAACGAGGAGGTGGTCGGGGTGCCGAGCCGGTAGACCCCGGCGCCCACGAACGAGGTGGCACCCGTGTTCGACTCCCCGGTCGCGAACCACAGCGAGCCGTCGCCGGCGAGCTGGAGGTCGCCGCCGCTGAGCGATGGCAGGGTGTCGGCGATCGAGGTCCACGCGCCGCCGCCCTGGGAGGAACGCCACACGCCGCCGTCGGCCCCCGCGGCATACACGTGGTCGGCATTGTCGGCTGCCAGGCCGGTCACCCGGCCGGTCACGTGGCCGGCACCGCCGGAGGAGTTCGAGTAGTAGTCGCGGTAGCGCGGGTCGTCGGCGTTGTAGGGGACGCGGGTGACCTCTTTCCAGGTGCCGGGCGAGTGGCTCAGCCCCTGGATCTGGGTGAAGGCGTTGCCGTACGCGCCGGGTGCGACGATGCCGGGAGCAGTACGTGCCTGCGCGAACTGCTCCGCGATCGTCACGGCTTCCTTGGACTCGTTCTGGGCCTCGGTCGGGTTGCCCCCAGCGATCATCAGGGCCTTCTCCATGACGGCGGCGTTGTAGTGCCGATCCCGCCACTGGTACTTCAGCCAGGCTTCGTTGAGCTCGTGTCGGCCGACGAACCCGCCGGCAGCGCCGACGACCAGGGCCAGTCCGCAGCCACCGGCGATGATGCGGCGCGTGCGGGACGTGAGTGATGCCATCCGCGTTACTCCCTCATGAAAAGGGCCCCCGGTTCGGGGCCAGAGGGCCCCGGTTCGGGGCTGTCGCTCAGCATGGTCGTCGGCGCAGGGCCGACCCATGACAAATGTCATGGGTCGGCTGTTAACACGTTCACTGACCTGCGGAGACACCACGACGAGAGCCGCGCCCCGTCGTCGGGGAGCGGCTCACGTGGGAGGGCGGCGTGGGGGGCGGCGCGCGGCGCGGCGGCGCCGACAGGTGGGCGTCAGCTGGCGCGGTGCTTGCCGATCTCGTCGGCGGACGCGCCCGGGGTGATGGTGTCGGCGACCTTGTCCTTGGCGGTGACGATCGCCTCGCTGGTGGTCTCGAGCGTCGAGGCGGTCTTCTCCTTGACGACGGCCACGAGCTCCTCGCCCTGCGGCGACAGCAGCTCTCGACCCTCGCGTCGCGCCGGGATGGCGACCACCGCGACGACGGCCACCGCCAGTGCGACGCAGATGAGCATGCCGATGATGAGGGGGACCATGCTTCAAGGGTGCCCTGCCTGCCCCTGAATGCTCAAATCGACGCGCGCCCCCGCGCTGCCCTCTGGCGGCGCTACGCGCTCTGGGCGGCCACGTCCCGGATGCGCTGCGACACCACAGTGGTCACACCATCACCACGCATGGACACGCCGTACAGGGCGTCGGCGACCTCCATGGTGCGCTTCTGGTGGGTGATGACGATGAGCTGGCTGGAGTCGCGCAGCTCCTCGAAGAGGGTGATCAGGCGCCCGAGGTTGGCGTCGTCGAGCGCCGCCTCCACCTCGTCCATGATGTAGAAGGGGCTGGGCCGAGCCTTGAAGATCGAGACCAGGAGGGCCACCGCCACGAGCGACCGCTCGCCGCCGGAGAGCAGCGACAGGCGCTTGATCTTCTTGCCGGGCGGCCGGGCCTCGACCTCGATGCCCGTGGTGAGCATGTTGCCCGGGTCGGTCAGGGTGAGGCGCCCCTCGCCCCCGGGGAAGAGCCGGCCGAAGACCTGCTCGAACTGGGCAGCCGTGTCGTGGAAGGCCTCGGTGAACACGCGCTCGACCCGCTCGTCGACCTCGCGGACGATGTCGAGCAGGTCACGCTTCGACTTCTTGAGGTCCTCGAGCTGCTCGGTGAGGAACTTGTGGCGCTCCTCGAGCGCGGCGAACTCCTCCAGTGCGAGCGGGTTCACGCGGCCCAGGGCGCCCAGGGCACGCTCGGCCTTGCGGAGCCGCTTCTCCTGGACGTCGCGCACGAACGGCGCCGGCTCGGGCAGGGCGTCGGGGTCGTCGTCCGGTCCGGCCACGAACGGGACGAGCTGGTGCGGGCCGAACTCCTCCATCAGGGCCTCGGGGTCGATGCCCAGCTCCTCGACGGCCTTGGCCTGCATGGCCTCGATCCGCAGCCGCTGCTGGGTGCGGGCGACCTCGTCACGGTGGACGGTGTCGGTGAGCTCGCGCAGGTCGTCCTGCAGGACGGAGACCTCCCGGCGCACCTGGGTCAGCGCCTGGTCGCGCTCCGTGCGCTCCTGGTCCGCCCTGGCGCGCTGACGTGATGCGGTGTCGAGCGCGTCGGCGATCAGCGTCGACGCGTAGGCAGCCCCACGGCGCACGGCCTCGGCGACCGTGGCCTCACGCTTGCGGCGTTCCTGACGCGCGGCGAGCCGCTGACGGGCGGCGAGCTCGTTGCGGGCCGCTCCCTCGAGGGAGTCGGCACGACCCTTCAGGGCGCGGCCGCGCTCCTCCTTGGTGCGCAGCGTCAGGCGCAGCTCGGTCTCCGCGGTGCGACCGCGGCTCGCCTCGAGCTCCAGCCGGTCGCGCTCGTCGGTGCTCGGGTCCTGCGACTCGGTCGGCTCCGCACTGGCCTCCTCGAGGCGCTCGGTGAGCTCGGCCAGCTCAACCCGGTCGCTCTCGAGGGCTGCCGTGGCGTCGGCGATGGTGCGCTCAGTGCGCTCGGCCTCGGCCTTGGCCGAGCGGACGGTGGCTCCGAGGTGGCCGAGGCGCTCGGCCACGGCCGCCATCTTGGCGTCGGAGTCGTGCAGCCGCTCGAGGGCGGCCTCCACGTCCTCGTTCGCGGCGCGGTGGCGCTCCTGGGCTGCGGTGAGCGCGAACCGGGCCTGCTCGCCGCGACGCGTCGCGTCCGCCACGCGGTCGCGGGTCTCGTCGACCGCCGACTGGATCTCGATGAGGCTGGGGGCGCTGCTGCTGCCACCACGGACGAAGCCGGGCGCGAACACGTCGCCGTCGGTCGTGACGGCGGTGATCCCCTCGCCGCGGGACACCAGGGCAGCCGCCAGGGCCGGGTCGGCGACGAGCGCGACCCGGTCGAGCAGCTGCTCGACGGCCGGTCGCACGGTGGCGGGGGCCTCGACGACCTCGCGGGCCCAGACCGCCGACCCCTCGAGCGCCGGCCACGTGGACGGGTCGCTGGACCTGGCGGTCTGCCCGACGAGGAACGCGGCGCGTCCGGCATCGTCTGCGCGCAAGGTGGACAGTGCGGCGGCGGCGTGGTCGACGGACTCGACGGCAAGGGCGTCGCCGGCCCAGCCGAGGGCCGCGGCGATGGCGGCCTCGTGGCCGCCCTTGACCTGGAGCAGCGACGCGACCGAGCCGACGATCCCGTGGCGGGAGTCGGCGGCGGCCAGCAGGGTGGCGGCGCCGTCCTTGCGGGACAGGCTCAGCTCCAGGGCTTCGAGCCGGGCGGTGCCGCTGGTGCGGTCGCGCTCGGCGAGGCGCTCGGCCTCGCGGTGCTGCTCGACCTCGGCCTCGACCTGCTCGAGGACGGCGGCGGCCTTCTCGTAGGCGGAGTCGAGTCCCTCCTCCCCCTCCTCGTCGACGGCCACGGAGGCCTCGAGGGTGCGGAACTCCTGCTCGGCCGCGGCGGCCCGCTGGAGCGACTGCTCGATGACCCCGCGCAGACGGCCGATCTCGGCCTCCCCCGCCTCGAGGCGGCTGCGGCGGGCACCCACCTGCCCGGCGAGCTTGGCCAGCCCTTCCCGACGGTCAGCAGCCGCCCGGGCGAGGCGCTGGAGGCGCTGCTGCTCCGCGGCATACGCCTGCTCGGCGGCCTCGCGAGCCGCGACGGCGAGCGCGAGCTCGGCCTTGGCCTCGGCGACCTCGGCGAGCAGGGCCTCCTCCTGCTTGCGGGCCTCGGCGGCCTGCGCACGCAGCTCCTCGGGGTCGCGGCCGGAGGTCTGCTCGTCGTTGGTGTCCTGGCTGAGGAGCCGCACCCGCTCGGCGGCGAGGGACTCGGTGGAGGTCAGCTTGTCGCGCAGCTGCTGGAGGCTGAACCAGCGCTCCTGCGCCCGGGCCAGCTCGGGCGCGGCGTCCTGGGCCTGCTGCTCGAGGGTGGCGAGCCGGCTGCGCAACGTGGCCAGCCCCTCCTCGACCTCGGTGCGCTTGGCGACCAGGGCGGTCTCGTCGGCGACCTCCTGCTCGAGGGTCGAGGTCAGCTGGACGAGGTCGTCGGCGAGGAGGCGGAGGCGGGCGTCGCGGGCGTCGGCCTGGATGACGGCGGCCTTGCGAGCCGCCTCGGCCTGGCGCCCGAGCGGGCCGAGCTGACGGCGGATCTCGCCGGTGAGGTCGTTGACCCGGGTGAGGTTCGCCTCCATCGACTCGAGCTTGCGCAGCGCCTTCTCCTTGCGCTTGCGGTGCTTGAGGACCCCCGCCGCTTCCTCGATGAAGCCGCGACGCTCCTCGGGGGTGGCCCGCAGCACGGCGTCGAGCTGACCCTGGCCCACGATGACGTGCATCTCGCGCCCGATGCCGGAGTCGGACAACAGCTCCTGGACGTCGAGCAGCCGGCAGGACGTGCCGTTGATGGCGTACTCGGAGCCGCCGTTGCGGAACATGGTCCGCGCGATGGTGACCTCGGTGTAGTCGATCGGGAGCGCGCCGTCGGTGTTGTCGATGGTGAGCGCGACCTCGGCGCGGCCCAGCGGTGCCCGACCGGACGTGCCGGCGAAGATGACGTCCTCCATCTTGCCGCCGCGCAGGCTCTTGGCGCCCTGCTCCCCCATCACCCACGCGAGCGCGTCGACGACGTTGGACTTGCCCGAGCCGTTGGGCCCGACGATGCAGGTGATGCCCGGCTCGAGACGCATCGTGGTCGCCGAGGCGAAGGACTTGAAGCCCTTCAGGGTGAGGCTCTTGACGTACACGAGCGGGTCGGCTCCTGGTGAGATGCGGGGGCTGTCCGGCGGGCTGGCTGCCGGGGCTGTCTGTGCGTGGGCCACCCTACCCGCGGTCCGTGCGTGCCCCCGGCACCTTCCGTCGCCCTGCGTTGCCTGTGCTTCGTGTGACAGAAGTGGCGCCAGAGGTATGCCGCGAGCGCCCCTCCCGCACTTGTTGCGCGCAGGTCGTCACCGGACCCCCGATCCGGCGGGCCGGTGACCACCGGGACGCAACAAGTCCCGGGCGTCAGGAGCCGGCGATGGCCTCGTGGTGGTGGATGACCTCGGCGATCACGAAGTTGAGGAACTTCTCGGCGAACGTCGGGTCGAGCCCGGCCTGGTCGGCGAGGTCGCGCAGCCGCGCGATCTGGGACTCCTCGCGCGCAGGGTCAGCGGGCGGCATACCCTCGCGCGCCTTCAGCTGACCCACCTGCTGGGTGCACTTGAACCGCTCGGCGAGCAGGTGGATCAGGGCCGCGTCGATGTTGTCGATGCTCGCGCGAAGGCGCAACAGATCGTCAGGGGTCGAACCGGTCGAACGAGGCGAACCGGGCGTCGGTGCGGTCGAGCTCACCCGGCAATCGTAGGCACGCCCGCCGCGACGGCGTCGGGCTGTCTCACTTCCTCACGCAGCTTGTCGTTGTCGCGCTGCAGCCTGTCGACGAGGAACTCGAGGTCCCGCACCCGGCGACGCAGTTCGATGGTCTCGAGCATCAGTCGCGGGTCAGACGCCACGCGATAGCCCACCAGGGCCTTGGCCATGTCGACTCCTTCTCCGCAGACGTCGGGGGTCGCGTCGTGCGGGGTGCCCGTGCCGGGATCTCATCCGGCTTCAGGTCCGGGCATCTCTCAGAGTGACATCCGGACCACAGCCGGTCAATGCCACTGGGCGCAAACCGCCCCGACCCGGGTCACCTCCAGCCGACGCCTTTCCGCCGTCGCTTCTCGACGCCGTCACTTCTCGGGGCCATCACTTCTCCACGAACCCGACCAGACCGTCCCTGGGAGAACCCCACGTGGTCACGCACTGCTCGACGTCGCCGGGGCGCAGGTGCTGAGAGGGGCGCTCCTCGATCAGCGCGACGAGCTCACGGATGCGCTCCTCGTCTCCTTGGGCGACCACCTCGACGCGGCCGTCACCGGCGTTGCGGGCGTGGCCGACGAGCCCGAGCTCCAGCGCCCTCGCGCGGGTCCACCAGCGGAACCCGACGCCCTGCACCCGACCGTGCACCCAGACGACCGCCCGGACGGGACCGTTGTGATCCATCTGCACCACCCTCTCGGTTCAGTTGTACAACCGCTGGCCCCCTGCTGTCAGCCGCGGGGCGCACGAGGGTCAGCCGCGACGCGGACGGGGCCGCGGCTGGCACCGCGGGCACGAGAACGACGAGCGGTTCATGAAGGCCTCGCGGCGGATCAGCGTGCCGCAGCGGTCGCACGGGCGACCCTCCTGCCCGTAGGCGTGCAGCGACCGGTCGAAGTAGCCGGAGGCCCCGTTGACGTTGACGTACAACGCGTCGAAGCTCGTCCCGCCCTCCCCCAGCGCCGCCAGCATCACGTCGTGGGCGTGGTCGAGCACCCGTGACAGGGTCGGCTTGGTCAGCGAGGAGCAGAGCCGCTCGCCGTGCACCTGTGCCCGCCAGAGCGCCTCGTCGGCGTAGATGTTGCCGATCCCGGCGACGAGGGTCTGGTCGAGCAGCGCCCGCTTCACCGCGGAGTCGCGCGACTTCATCCGCCGCACGACGGCGGCCTGGTCGTAGGCCGCCTCGAAGGGGTCGGGGGCGATGTGGGCGATGGTCTCCGGGACGAGGTCGTCGGTGAGCTCGGCCAGGGCCATCCCGCCGAACGTCCGCTGGTCGACGAACCGCAGCTCGAGCCCGTCGTCGGCGAAGGTGAACCGCGCGTGCAGGTGCTTCTCCTCCGGCGCGTCCGACCCCTCGACGAGCAGCTGACCGCTCATGCCGAGGTGCGCGATCAGGCCCTGGCGGTGGCCGTCAGGGGCACGCAGCACCAGCCACAGGTACTTGCCGCGTCGACGCGCCTCCTCGATGTGGTTGCCCGCGAGTTGGGCGGCGAGGTCGAGCGGACCGGGCAGGTGCCGGCGGGCCACCCGCTCGCCGCGGAACTCTGCGACCGCGATCGTGCGCCCGACCACGTGGTCGGCCAGACCGCGCCGCACCACCTCGACCTCGGGGAGCTCAGGCATGGGGCCACTCACGCATGGGGCAACTCAAGCATGCGAGGCCGACATCCCTGCCACTCGGCTCGACCGAGGTCGGTATGCCGGGGTCTCACCTACGAGGGCGAACCCGCCACGGCGTCCTCGTCGGCCGCGGCCGGCGCGTGGGCGAGGTCGGTGGCCCGCGCAGTGAGGGCCCGCCAGGCCAGCTCGGCCGCGCGCTGCTCGGCTTCCTTCTTCGACCGGCCGCTGCCGGCCCCCAGCACCTCGTCGCCGACGACGGCGCGGGCGTGGAAGGTCTTCTCGTGGTCGGGGCCCTCTTCGTCCACGCGGTACTCCGGCACACCCTTGGCCGTCGCGGCCGAGAGCTCCTGGAGGCTCGTCTTCCAGTCCAGCCCGGCGCCGAGGGTGGCGCTCGCGGCCATCAGCGGGTCGAGGAGGTGGTGGACCAGGCGCGCGGCGGCGGCCATGCCGCACGACAGGTAGACCGTCCCGATGACGGCCTCCATGGTGTCGGCGAGGATCGAGGCCTTGTCGCGGCCTCCCGTGCTCTCCTCACCACGGCCCAGCATCACGTGGTCCCCGAGGCCCAGGGTGCGGGCCACGTCGGCGAGCGCACGCATGTTGACCACCGCGGCGCGCAGCTTCGCGAGCTGGCCCTCGGGCAGGTCGGGGTGCGTGGCGTAGAGGGTGTCGGTGACGACCAGCCCGAGGACGGAGTCGCCGAGGAACTCGAGGCGCTCGTTGTTGGGCAGGCCGCCGTTCTCGTACGCGTACGAGCGGTGCGTGAGGGCACGCAGAAGCAGCGACTCGTCGATCGTTCCGTCCACCACCTCGGTGAGGTGCTGGACGAAGTCGTCGACGGGCCGCCGCATCGCGCTGTCCCCACTGGGGGACTGAGTGGCACTCACGCGAGGATCAGACCGGCTCAGCCCTGGTGCTCGGTGCGCTCGGCCGGCGTGTAGTGCCGACCCTTGTACGTGCCGCAGGACGGGCAGGCGATGTGCGGCTGCATGGCAGCCTTGCACTGGGGGCACGTGGTGAGCGTGGTCGCCGTCGCCTTCCAGTTCGCACGACGCGAACGGGTGTTGGAGCGCGACGTCTTCCGCTTCGGGACAGCCACGTCAGTTCCTCTTCTCTTCGGTGTTGCTCTGGTGGTCGCCCAGACCGGTGTTGCCCGGCCTGGGGGTGCTTTCGGCGGACAGCGCGGTGAGCGCGGCCCATCGGGGGTCGAGCACTTCGTGGTGGTGCTCGGGGTCGTCAGCCAGGTGGGCCCCACACTCGGAGCACAGGCCCGGACAGTCTTCCCGGCACACGGGTTGGAACGGCAGTGCAGGCACCACCGTGTCCACGAGCACGGGCTCGAGGTCGAACAGGTCGCCCTCCAGCACGTGCTCCTCGGTCTCGTCGTCGTCCGCGCCCACCTCACGGTGGTGGGCCGCGCGATCGGCGTAGGCGAACAGCTCCTGGAACTGGCCGTCAACCTCGTGGCTGACGGGATCCAGGCACCGCACGCAGGCGCCGGTTGCCGTGGCTCGGGCCGAGCCGGTGACCAGCACGCCCTCAACGACGGACTCGAGCCGCAGTTCCAGCTCGATCGGGGACCCTTCCGGGACCGCGATGACGTCCGTGCCGAAGTCGGCAGGTGCCTCGACGGTGCGCTGGAGGCGTTCCATGGAACCGGGTCGCCGACCGAGGTCCGTGGTGTCGAAGACCAGCGGCGATCGGGGGTTCAGGTGTTCCATGGCTCCAGCAGACGTCGAGTGACTCGGACTTCACCTCGGGCGAGGACAAGACCGACGCACGAGATTACCGGAGCGCGGGCCACTCCCCCAAATGCGCGGGTATGCCGCCGCCGTCGGGTGTGCCCGTGCCGGTGGGTTCAGCGTGTCACAACGGACGGGACGGCGCGCTCGAGGGCCTCCCCCAGCACCGGGGCCAGGGTGCGGACGTAGGTGGCGGTGAGGTGGTCACCGGCGCGGTGGATCGACACGTTGCCGATGGCCACCGGGCAGCTCGCCACCGGGCAGATCCACGCCGTGAGGTCGACCAGCGGGGTCCCGGACGACGCCGCGGCCGCGCGCTGGGCGGGCAGCCCGCTCCCGGCCACGGCAGGGTCGCGGTCGAAGGCGCACCGGCTCAGCTCGTGGGGGTGGCGGGCGGTGCAGACGTCGAGGTCATCGGGCGACAGGGGGCTGTCCCCCAGCGCCACGACGGGCACCCCGGCGTCGCGCAGCTGTGACCAGCGGGCTGCGAGGCCGGAGACCAGGGCCGCCCGGGTGGCATGCGCACCGTCCCACGCCGACCCGGCATACCCGGAGGTCAGCAGGAGGTCCGGTGGGTCGGCGCGCAACCGGTCCAAGACCCGCCGGTTCCACTCGTCGCAGGCCGGGTAGGGGCGGCCCTCGTTCTGGGCGTGCCCCGCCGCCCATGCGCACGAGGACTTGCCGTACGTCACGATCCGCCAGCCGCGGCCGGGAGCCAGCCGCTCCAGCGCCGGCAGCCACTGCATGGCCTTGGAGTCGCCCACGAGCGCCACCGTGGTCGGGCCGTCGGCGACCCCGAACTCGCAGGCCACCGGTTCCTCCGCGAGCCGGTCCACCTGGCACCGGTCCACGTCGGCCGACGGGCGGTCCTCGCCCGCGAGCTGGGGGTCGGGGGTGAGCCACTCCCAGTCGTCGACGGCATACCTCGCGGGATCGGTGCTCGGCGGTGACGAGAGCGTCGAGGCACCCAACCTGTCGACCGAGGGGCGCGCACCGGCGACGGGCGTGGTGCGGAACGGCGACGACGCCTGCACCAGCGGCAGCGCCGCGAGCGCGCCCACGGCCGAGAGCGCGACCCCCAGGGCGAGCACCGGACGGGTGCGCGCGGCAAGCGCGCGACTGTGGTGGATCGGGCTCTCGAGGAACCGGTGGCTCACCCAGGCCGGGACCAGCGACACGGCCAGCACGAGCACACGCTGGGTGGTCGTGATCCCGTCGAACGCCCACTCGGTCAGCACCACTGCCGGCCAGTGCCAGAGGTAGATCGAGTACGAGAGAGCCCCGAGCCAGACCATCGGCGCGCTGCCGAGCACCCGCACCGGCCCGCCGGGCGCCCCTGACCAGCCGGCAAGGAGCACGGCCGCCGCCCCCAGCGTCGGCACGAGCGTCCAGGGCCCCGGAGTGGTCGCGCCTGCCGGCAGCCAGGCTGTGGACCCGAGCACCGCCGCGAGCCCGACCCAGCCGAGCACGGCCCACGGCACCGGGCGAGGGCCGCCTCCCCCGCCTGACGGGGCGTCGGTGTGCCGGCTGCTCGTCTCCCGCACTGCGCACCAGACCGCGAGCGCCGCACCGACGCCCAGCTCCCAGGCCCGCGTCGTGGTCACGAAGTACGCGCTGTCGGGGTCGACCTGACCCAGCCACACGGCATACGCGAAGGACGGCACGGCGATCGCGCCCAGGATCCCGCCGACGACGGCCGGCCCGGGTCGCCGGCCCAGCCGCCTCAGGACCAGGGCCAGGGCGATCAGGGCGAGGGGCCACACGACGTAGAACTGTTCCTCCACCGCGAGCGACCAGAAGTGCTGCACCGGCGAGGGGATGCTGTCGGAGGCGAGGTAGTCGACGGCGCGGTGCGCGAAGACCCAGTTCACGACGTAGAGCGCGGCCCCGGCGACGTCGGAGCCGATGTCGCGGCGCCGGAGCCCGGGCACGACGAACCACGCCACCAGCGCGGTCACCACCAGGACGAGGATCGCGGCCGGCAACAGGCGGCGGATGCGTCGGCCGACGAACCGGGTCCAGCGGATCGTGCCGGTCGTGACCAGCTCACGCACCAGGATGCCCGTGATGAGGAAGCCCGAGATGACGAAGAAGACGTCGACGCCGAGGAAGCCGTTCGGGAGCGGCAGTCCCGCGTGGTAGAGCACCACGAGCAGGACGGCGACGGCGCGCAGCCCTTCGATGTCGGGCCGGAAGCGGGGCGTCCGGGGGTCCGTCGAGGTCAGGTCACCGCTCCTGGAGGCGGGCCAGCAGCGCGTCCCGCACGCGATCGCTGACCAGCCCCGAGATGTCGCCACCGTGGGCCGCGACCTCCTTGACCAGCGAGCTCGAGATGTGTTCGAGGCTCGGGTCACCGGGGAGGAAGACGGTCTCGATCCCGGTGAGGTGGCGGTTCATCAGGGCCATCGGCAGCTCGTAGGCGAAGTCGGTGCCGCCGCGCAGGCCCTTGACGATCGCGCTCGCGCCGACCTCTCGGGCGACGTCGACGAGGAGGCGGCCGGCGAAGAGCTCGACGCGGACGTTGTCGAGGTCACCGCACGAGTCGACGATGAGGTCGCGTCGCTCCTCGGGGGTGAAGGTGCCGCGCTTGGCCGGGTTGTGCAGGACCGCCACGACGACCTCGTCGTAGAGGGCCGCGGCTCGCCGGATCACGTCGGCGTGCCCGAGCGTCACCGGGTCGTAGGAGCCCGGGCACACGCAGCGGCGGGCCCCCACCTGCCCGGGTCCCGCCTGCGTGGTCTCAGCACTGGTCACACGGGAACGCTAGCAGCGCGTGCGTGGCCGTCGGACTCGCGTGCCGGCTACTCGTCCTCCTCCTCGCTGGCGGGCAGCAGTCCCTCCTTGTGGGCGCAGACCACGATCTTGCGCACGTTCGTGATCGACCCGGCCCCCTCGTCGAGCAGCTCGTTCCGGCGGGTCGCCCACGCGACACCGAGGTCCTGGCGGACCTTCTCCGACACGTCCTCACGGGCCGGGTTGAGGATCGTCTGCTCCTCCTCGCCGATGTGGTGGTTGAGGGCCTTGGCCAGCTCCTCCACGGCGTCGTCGAACTTCTGGGTGTCGGTGCCCTTGCACTCCAGGAGCGCCAGCAGGGCCTCGTTGCCCTCCGCGTGCTCCTCCTCACCGTGCTCCGCCTCGTGGGCGGTGATCGCGCGCTTGCTCTTGAGCTGCGTGTAGACCTTCTCCTCCTCGGCCTCCCCATGGGCGATGAGCACGGCGGACAGCGCGGTGCGGGCGGCCTCGCGGTCGGCGGTGGCGTCGCGCAGGTCACGCAGGAGGGCTTCGAACAAGCGGTGGTCGTCGAGGATCAGTTCGACGATGTCACCGTCGATGGGGCGGGGGATCTCGTAGTGCGTCATGCGCATACCCTCCTCCACCTGCGCTGATGCCACATCTCGGGAGTGGGCGGAGCGGCTGGTCCCACCCATCGGACACCCGTTTTGGTCTCCTTCGACAGGTGCGACACGGTGGAGGGGTCCTGACCTCCATCGGAGAGAGAGCCACATGCTCACCCTGACCGAGAACGCCAGCACGATCGTGAAGACCCTCGTCGACCAGAACCTCAGCACCGAGGACGCCGGTCTGCGGTTCAGCCAGGAGGGCGTCGACTCCGGCGGCCTGACCGTCACGACCGCGGAGCAGGGCCTGCCCGGTGACGCCGTCGTCGAGCAGGACGGCGCCAAGGTCTACCTCGACGAGACTGCAGCCGTGGCGCTGGGCGACCAGGTGCTCGACGCCGCTGTCGACGAGACCGGCGGGGTGCAGTTCAGCCTGCTGCCCTCGGCGCCGGCGGTCTGACCGACCAGCGTACCGACGACGGAGCCCGACCGCAGCGCGGTCGGGCTCCTTCGCGTGTGGGCGTGATCGTGCCCGGGTCAGGCGACGACGTCAGGCATCCGCGGCCCGGCGAACCAGATCTTGGTCTCGCCGTAGCGGCGCTCACCCTCGAGCTCGAGCACGTCCGGCCACGCCGGCTCGGGCGACCGCGCCGACCGCTCGACGACGACCAGGGCGTCGGGGGCGAGCCACCCGCCCGTCGTCAGCGCCGTGAGGTCAGCGGTGAGCGCCTCCTCGCTGAGGTCGTAGGGCGGGTCGAGGAAGACCAGCGTCTGCGGCTCGGAGGGCGGGGTGGCGAGGACGCGCTGCACCGTCGCGTGCCGCACCGTTGCCCCCGGTATGCCGAGGGTGTCGGCGTTCTGTCGGGTCACCTTCGCCGCCGCCTTGTCCGACTCCACCAGGAGGACGGTCACCGCACCGCGGCTGGCGGCTTCGAGTCCCAGGGCGCCCGAACCGGCATACAGGTCAACGACCTTGGCACCCACCAGCACCTCGAGGTGCTCGAGGCGCGAGAACAACGCCTCGCGCACGCGGTCGCTCGTGGGTCGCGTGCCGGAGCCGCCCGGGGTGGCCAGCCGCATGCCTCCGGCCCGGCCGCTGATGATCCGCGTCACGGCGGCAAGGTAGCAGCGAGAACCCTCAGGGTGCGTGCACCGTGGGGTCGTCGCGGAGCACGTCGAGCAGCAGCGCCTGCACCGTGTCTGGGCGCTCCAGAGCCGGCAGGTGCCCAGCCCAGTCGAGCTCGACCAGCTCCGCTCCCGGGATCTGCTCGGCCAGCAGCCTGGCCACCTCGCCGAAGTGGTCGAGGTCGTGCGCCCCCGACACCACCACCGTCGGCACCGCGATGCTCGCCGGGTCGACCTCGACGCGACGGGGCTCCGGACCCGGGTCGGCCTGGTCGGCCGCGATCTGCACGTCGAACGCGTGCCGCTGCATGAGCGTGAGCAGGGCCCGCGCCGCGGCATCACCCTCCGGCCCCAGGAACGTGCGGACGTTGAGCTCCACCGCCCCGTCGACATCTCCCGCCTCCAGCAGTCGCTCTTCCTCGGCACCGAACGCCTTGACCGACTCGGTCGGCTCCAGTCCGCGGTACGCGGCGCACAACAGCACGAGCGACGACACCCGCGCCGGGTGCAGTGTGGCCAGCTCCATCGCCACGCGGCCCCCCAACGACGAGCCCACGACCGCCGCGTCAGTCACCCCGAGCTGCTGGAGCAGCGCATCCACGTCGTCGGCGTCCGCGTAGGCGCCCGGTGGCTGTGGCGTCTGCCCGAACCCCCTCAGGTCCGGTCTGATCACCCTGAACGTGTGGGCCAACGCCGGCGTGATCGCGTCCCACATCCGTCGATCAGCCACCCCCGCATGCAGCAACACGACTGCCGGACCAGCACCTTCGTCATCATGGGAGAGCAGCATCCACTGAGCGTATTGCCGCCCACACGACAGCGCTCCCCCTTGTCTCGGAGGCACCGGCGTACGGGCGGAGCATCAGCCGCGGTCGAGGAAGGCTGCCTGCTCGGCGTCGACCCGCTCGGCCACCGCCCGAGCGAGTTCGGGGTGCTCGACCAGCTCGGGGTCGGCGGCGACCAGCTCGGCGGCGTCCTCCCTGGCCTGCAGGATCACCTCCTCGTCACGCACCAGCGACAGGAACCGGAAGCTCCCGCGTCCCATCGCCCGACCTGACCGCCCCCCTCCGCTCTGCCGGCCGCTGAGCACATCACCGGTGCCGCGCAGCTCCAGGTCGAGACGCGCCAACTCGAAGCCGTCGTTGGTCGCCGCCACGGCTTGCAGCCGTTCGACCGACGCCTCTGCCGCGGACGACGTCATCAGCAGGCAGAGCCCGGGGTGGACCCCACGACCGACGCGGCCGCGCAGCTGGTGCAGCTGCGAGACCCCGAACCGGTCGGCATCGACGATCACCATGACCGTGGCGTTCGGGACGTCGACCCCCACCTCGATGACGGTGGTCGAGACGAGCACGTCGATCTGGCCCGTCGTGAACGCACTCATCACCGCGTCCTTGTCCTCGGGAGCCATCCGCCCGTGCAGCACCGCGATCGTGAGCCCCGCGAGGGCCGGGTTCGCGCGCAGGACCGACTCCACGGCATACACGCTCGCCATCTCGCGTGGCGGCGCGGTGACCTCGCCCTCCTCGCCGTCCTCGCCGTCCTCGCCGGACGGGACGAAGACGTCGGAGATCTCCTCCTCGTCGGGAGACGCGGCGGAGCCGGCGGCCTGCGAGTCGCCGTCACCGATGCGCGGGCAGACGACGTAGGCCTGGCGACCGGAGCGCACCTCCTCGGCGATGCGCTCCCACGTGCGCTGCACCCACGCCTCACGTTCGGCGGGCACGACGTGCGTGGCGATGGGTGACCGACCGCGGGGGAGCTCGGCGAGGGTCGAGGTCTCCATGTCGCCGAAAACTGTCATGGTGACGGTGCGAGGGATGGGGGTAGCGGTCATGACGAGCACGTGCGGAGGCTGAGAACCCTTCTCCCGCAATGCATCTCGTTGCTCAACTCCGAACCTGTGCTGTTCGTCGACGACGACCAGCGCGAGGTCCTGGAACTGCACCTTCTCCTGGATGAGCGCGTGGGTGCCGATGACGATGCCGGCGTCGCCACTGGCTGCCTGGAGGAGGTTCGCGCGGCGAGCCGCCGTGGGCTGGCTGCCGGTCAGGAGGGCGACGCGTGTGCCGATGTCGCTGCCTCCGAGGAGGCCACCCTCGGCGAGGTCGCCCAGCATCGTCGTGATCGAGCGATGGTGTTGCGCCGCAAGGACTTCCGTGGGCGCGAGCAGGGCTGCCTGACCGCCGGCGTCGACAGCTGCGAGCATGGCCCGCAGCGCGATGATGGTCTTGCCCGAGCCGACCTCGCCCTGCAGCAGACGGTTCATGGGCACGTCCCTGGCCAGCTCCTCGGCGAGGGTCGCCCCGACAGCCTTCTGCCCGTCGGTCAGCTCGAACGGCAGCCGGGCGTCGAAGGCAGCGAGCAGCCCACCGGCCCGCGGAGTGCGCGCCACGGTGCGGTCGGCGGCCTGCCGCGCGCGCCGCTGGGCGAGGAGGGTCTGGAAGACCAGCGCCTCCTCGTAGCGCAGGCGCTGCCGGGCCCGCTGCACCTCGGGGTAGGCCTTGGGGACGTGGATGCCGCGCAGGGCCTCGAGCCGGCCGGGGAGCCCGTGCCGTCTACGCAGGTCGGCAGGCAACGGCTCGGGCACGTCTTCGAGGTGGTCGAAGACGATCCGCACGCACTCGGCGACGGTCCAGTTCTGCAGCCCCTTGACCTGGAGGTAGACGGGGATCGGCCCGCGCTCGGTGGCGGCCACGCCGAGGTCACCGTCCACCTTCTGGTAGGCGGGATGGGCGAGCTGCCACCTCTTGCCGTACATCCCGACCGTGCCGGCGAACACCGCACGGACACCCGGGACCAGCGCATCCTTGTGTCCCCACGCCTTGAAGAACACGAGGTCGACCTCGTTGCGACCGTCGGTGATCGTCACCGTGAGCATCTCGCCGCGCCCGCTCTTGGGCCGTCGCGTCGCCGCGGTCTTCACCTCGGCGACGGCGACGACGTACTTGCCCAGGTGCAGGTCGGACAGGTCGGAGGTGTGCTCGAGGTAGCGGCGCGGCCAGAACTCCAGGAGGTCGCCGACCGTCACGAGGTCGCGGTGCTTGGCGAGGTTGCCGGCAGTCCGCACGCCGAGCACCTTGTCGAGCTTGGTGCGCTCGTCGACCACGCCTACTCGACCCCGAGCAGCAGTGGGTAGTGCGGCTGGCCCCCGTCGATGACGCTGACCTCGACGTCGCGGTGACCCCGCTCGATGCGCTCCCCCAGCGCCTCGGCCAGGCCCTCGGGCGCATCGGCGCCGCCGATCACGGTGACGAGCTCGCCGCCGCTGCTGAGGAGCCGCGCCACCACGTCGATGGCCACCTCCTCGAGGTCGGACCCCACGATCACGACGTCGCCGGCCACGGCACCCAGCACGTCACCCGGCTCGCACGGGCCGGCGCTCGTGAGGGCCTGCTTGCTGGCGACGGCCACCGCGCCATGCCGGGTCGCTGCTGCGGCGTGGGACATCTGGGTCGCATTGCGGGAGCCGGAAGCCGCGGCGTCGAAGACCGCGAGCGCAGCCAGGCCCTGCACGGCGGTCCGCGAGCGGACGACGTGCAGGGTGATGCCCTCCTGCTCGGCGGCGCTGGCCGCGGCCTCGGCCGCCATCACGGTGTCGCCGTCGTTGGGGAGGACCACCACCTCCAGTGCATGGGCCGACCGTGCGGCATCGAGGAGCTGCCCGGCCGAGGCGCGCCGCCCGGGACCGCTCGCCACCACGACGGCGCCGGCCTCCTGGAACACCTCGGYCAGCCCGGAGCCGGCAGCGCAGGCGACGACGGCCACGTTGGCGGCCGGCGTCACGCGAGCGACCTGGTCCTCGAAGTGGGTGACGCGCACGCGGTAGGGACGACCGGCGTCGATGCCCGCCTCGATGGCTGCCCCCACGTCGTCCACGTGGACGTGGACGTTCCACAGCTCGGGGCCTCCGACCACCAGCAGCGAGTCACCGAGCCCGTCCAGGGTCGAGGTGAGGGTGGCCACCCGCTCCTCATCGGAGTCGCGCAGCAGGTACATGACCTCGTAGGCCGGGCCGTCGAGGATGAGGTCGCCCTCACCGGTGGGCGCTCCCCCCGCGGCACCGGTCGGCTCGACCACTCCGCCGACCTGGCTCCAGTCCTCGCGGCGGCGCATCGAGTCGTCGGCGAAGACCTCCATCCGCTCCCCCACGTGGGTGCCGTCCTGGTGCACGACCCGGGCGAGCGCCTCGAGCAGCAGCAGGTAGCCGGCCGCACCGGCGTCGACCACCCCGGCCCGCGCGAGCGCGGGAAGCTGGGCAGTCGTGGCGCGCAAGGCCTCGGTGGCGGCGTCGAGGGCGGCCTCGGCCACCGCGGCCAGCCCGTGCCCGACGGCTGCGGCACCAGCCTCGGCAGCGGCGCGGGCCACGGTCAGGATCGTGCCCTCGGCGGGGCGGGTGACGCTCGCGTAGGCACGCTGGCTCGCCCGCTCCATGCCGTCGGCGATGATCTCAGGCCCGGCCTGCTCCAGCCCCGACTCGGCGATCGCCTCGGCGAACCCGCGCACCAGCTGGCTGAGGATGACCCCGGAGTTGCCGCGAGCGGTCAGCAGGAGCGAGCGCGCCAGGGCCGAGCACTCCTGCTCGAGCGTGGCCGCCCCGAGGATGCCGGCCTTCTCGTGCTCGGTGCGCACGGAGTCGAGGGCGGCGTCGAGGCTGAGGTAGAGGTTGGTGCCCGTGTCGCCGTCGGGGACGGGGAAGACATTGAGCGCGTCGATCTCGGCCCGCCGTGCCGCGAAGGCAGCGCGGGTGAGCACGGCCCATCGCCTCGCGTCCACGGCGGTGAGGGCTTCGAGCACGGTGGCAGGCTAGCCGCAGACGCCGTCAGCAGCCCCGTTTTGGCCGTTGCGGCACACCTCGGCTACGCTTGACCGGTTCCCGTGGACCTCTACGTCGCTGGCTTGTGCCCGCGCGAGGAGACACCAGGGACCACCCCATTCTTGTACCAATCGATTTCAGGAGAACACCCGTGGCTGCCAACTGCGACGTCTGCGGCAAGGGACCGAGCTTCGGTCACAACATCTCGCACTCGCACCGCCGCACCAAGCGTCGCTGGAACCCCAACATCCAGCGCGTCAAGGCGCTGGTGGGCGACGCGGGTGTGACCCCGAAGCGTCTCAACGTCTGCACCTCGTGCCTCAAGGCCGGCAAGGTCAAGCGCTGACCCTGCCCCCGCGGCATACCGAAACGAGCCGATCTCCCCGCCGGGAGGTCGGCTTCTTTCATGTCTGGCTGCGGAAGTGGTCCCAGCCCCGCGCCTGCTGGACCACCCCGTCGAGCGTGACGCCGTCGCCTGCCTCCACGACGCCGATGGTGCGCCAGCCGTCGGGGACGTCTCCGGGAAAGGTGGCGAGCAGGCTGTGCTCCTCACCACCGGCGAGCACGCACTCCCAGGCCGCCCCGCCGACGACGGGCTCGAGGGCAGCCTGGTCGTCGTAGAGGCCGGTCGGCGACAACGCGAGCCGCACGCCACTCGCCTCGGCGATGCGGTGACCGTCGCGCAGCAGCCCGTCCGACAGGTCGATCATGGCGCTGGCGCCAGCCCGCGCCCCCTCGGGCCCGGCTGCCAGTGGCGCGACCGGACGCAGGTGGTGGGCCAGGCACGAGCGGAGTATGCCGTCGGCGACGGCGCCGGGGTCAGCGCCACCGTGGAGCAGGGCCAGCCCGGCGGCAGAGCGGCCGAGGGAGCCGTTGACCGCGACGACGTGGCCGGGGCGTGCACCGCTGCGCAGCACCGGCTGACGACCCCCGAGGTCGCCCAGCGCGGTCACGGACACCATCAGCACGCCCGCGGGCGCCGACGAGAGGTCGCCACCCGCCACGGCCACGCCGGCGGCGGTGGCCCGCTCCCCCAGCACCCGCGCGAACTCCACGGCCCAGTCGAGCGAGGTCGCGGGGTCTGCGACGAGGGACACGAGGATCGCGGTCGGGGTCGCGCCCATGGCGGCGATGTCAGCAAGGTTCTGGGTGAGCAGCTTGGTCGCCACGTCTCCCGCGCTCGACCACTCATCGAGCCAGTCGCGCCCGCGCACCATGGAGTCGGTGGTCGCGACCGTGGTGGGCCCCGTGCGCAGGACGGCGGCGTCGTCACCTGGCCCGACCGACACCGCCGACGACGCCGGGAAGAACGGGAAGATCTGTCGCAGGAGCTCGGACTCGGAGACATCGGCGAGGGTTCGTGCTGCCGTGACCATGACTTGACCTCCTCGTGACGGGTCGGGGGAGACGGGCGGGACACGGGCACGGTAGCGTCTGGCGTGGCCGAGGCGCGCCCCGGCCGTGCAGTTCTCGCGGGACATCACGTCCTGTGCAGACCCAGTCCGTACCGCAGTGATCCGTACAGCAGTCATTCGTACCGGTAACAGCTGAACCTTTGACAGAGAGTGTGAGGTGCCACGTGGTGGTCCAGGCCTACATCCTGATCCAGACCGAAGTCGGCAAGGCGGCGTCCGTTGCCGAGGCCATTGCCGGTATTGCCGGTGTGGTGCTGGCCGAGGACGTCACTGGTCCGTACGACGTGATCGCGCGCGTCGAGGCCAACACCGTCGACGAGCTGGGCAAGCTCGTCATCGCCAAGATCCAGGACGTGCCGGGCATCACCCGCACCCTGACCTGCACCGTCGTCCACGTCTGAGCGTTCGACCGACGTGTGCCGCGCCCGCCTGAGGGCAGCGCGCCCACTGCGCTCCACGACCACCGGCCTCCTCGTCCTCGGGGTGGCCGGTGGTCTGCTTTCTGGCTGCTCCAGCCTCGTGCACGTCACTCCCCCGGAGCACGCGAGCCAGTGCGAGTCGGTCGCCTCGGCCTGGCCGGCCACGGTGGGTGGTCGGTCGCCGCGCGGCGTCGACGTCAACGGCGGGGTGAAGGGCGACGCGGCCGCCTGGGGTGACCCGGCCATCATCGCCACCTGCGGCTGGCCCGCGCTCGGACCCACCGACAAGGAGTGCCTCGACGTCGACGGCGTCTACTGGGTGGTCGAGTCGCTGAGTGACGGGGTGCGGTTCACGACCTTCGGTCGGGAGCCCGCGATCGAGGTCCTGGTCCCCCATGCCTATGCGCCGGAGCCGCTGTTGCTCCCTGCGTTCGGAGCCGCCGCGAAGGCGTTGCCCACCAACGGCCGCAGGTGCGACTGAGCGGCGACTGGCCCCGGCCTGAGCAGCGACTGGGCCGCGGGCGGTCGGTCGTGGGCGCGTCACCACGGGCCTCCGCCTAGGGTGGCCACGTGAGCCACTTCGGCGTCGAGCCGGTCTCCAGGGACGCGCCCGAGCTCCGCGGCCCGCTGTTGATGAACCAGAGCTGGCGAGACCTGACCTTTCTGCACTGGGCCGTCGACCCGGCTGCGGTCGCCCCCCTGATGCCGCCCGGCGTGCGCCCGGACACGCTCGACGGAGTGACGTACGTCGGCCTCATTCCGTTCCGGATGGTCGGTGCCGGCATCGGCGGTGGTCCCGGAGTCCCGTACCTGGGGTCATTCCTCGAGACCAACGTCCGGCTCTACTCGGTCGACGAGACCGGCCGCCGCGGCATCGTGTTCCTCAGCCTCGACGCCGATCGAGCCGCGGTGGTGATCGGTGCGCGGCTCACGTTCGGGCTCCCCTACCGCTGGGCGCGGATGAGCCACGAGGTGAACGGTGACGTGCACACGTATGACCTACGGCTGCGTTCTGCGCGTCCGACGAGAAGCCATGTGGTGGTCCGCGTGGGGGCGCTTCGCGAGAGCACGGCGCTCGACGACTTCCTCAGCGCCCGGTGGGGCCTGCACGTGCACTGGTGGGGTCGGACCCTCTACGTCCCCAACCGTCACGAAGCGTGGCCGGTGCACGACGCGCAGGTGCTGGCGCTCGATGACGCTCTGGTGAGGTCGGCGGGTCTACCCGGCCTGACGACGCGGCCGCCCGATCATGTGGCGTTCAGCCCCGGGGTGCACACGGTGTTCGGCTACCCCGGGGACGCGGCCCGCCCTCGCCGGCGGACTGAGCCACGTGCTCGTACGGATGGCGAGAGCCGGCCCGACGAGTGGTGACCTTCGCCCCTGTCTGACCAGGTCGAGCCCGGCAAGGCTCAGGTTGGAACCACACCCACGGTGGACAACCAAGGCGGTCACCATGACAACTCGCCTGGCAGCGAAGCCCGTCGCACAGCGGCGCGGTGTGGTGTGGGCCTGGCTCTGCGTGGCCCTGATCCCAGTCGGGTTTGCCGTGTCCGTGGGCGCCCTCTTCGCGCTGGCCACCTCGTGGGGCGTCGACCTTCTCCCGGCTCGGGGGGCTGCCCACATCAGCGTGGTCCAGGGACTGCTCCTCGGATGCACGTCGACCCTCATCGCCCTGGTGGCTCCCACCTCCGCTGTCATCCTGGCCGTCCGTGCGGAGCACGCTCGCGAACGGTCGGCCAAGGCGGCACGGATCGTGTCGATCGCCTTCCTCGCGCTGACGCTCGTCGCGTACACGCTGATGGTGAGCCTCTTCGGGTTCGTCGGTGCCGCCGTGGTCGGCGCGGTCCTGTACTACGCGCTGCGCCGTCGCGCGAGCGACTAGCGATGGGCAGCAGGCGGACGCGAAGGAGACGGACGTGCATCAGTCGGACCAAAGACCCTCCCGGTCTCGAGGTGCACGGCAGAGGCTGGAAGCACACGACGGAGGCATGTGATGAAGACCGACAAGCAGCTCGCACCGAGTCCCTCACGAGGGAGAGCAGGTGAGGGCGCGGCCTTGGCACGGGCCTGGACCTCGGTTGGGCTCATCCCCGTCGCCTTTCTCGTGGCGTTCGCAGTGGGCCAGGGACTCTATGCACTGCTCGGATACAAGCCCGAGGACGCGGTCGTGCCGTTGTGGGTGGGCTTGGTCGCGAACGTGCCGGGGATTCTTCTGTTCCTCCTCCCCTGCGCAGCGGCAGTCAGGTACGGCAGCAGGGCCCGGTCGGAAGGCCGCCCGGCAGGAGTCCTGCCCGCTGCCCTGGGTGCGGTCCTGGGTATCTGGATGGTGGTGCTGGCGACCGTGACGCTGGTATCCGGGTCGTGACGCAAGGCGTGAGACCGTTGGCTCATCGAGCCGCCGCGTTCTGGGGCGACAGTGTCCGGTCGACCGCGTTCTTCAGCTCATGGAGGGCGTCACGAGCATGGGGTCGTCTCCGGGAACCGTGAGGCCGGGCAGCGCATCCGGTGCGACGAGGACGACCACCCCGAGGACGAGCAGGACGACCGCTGTGCCGTACGTGGCCGTTCGGCGCCACGGCAGGACCTTCTCGATCGCGATGAAACCCGCCACGACCGCCATCCAGACGACACTCATGACCCCCAGAGCGAACAACGACGCCATGAGGGCCCAGCAGCACCCCACACACCACGCACCGTTGGCGGCACCCATGCGCAGGGCGCCCGACCATCCACCGCGCCACGACCCGAGCAGGGTGCCGAGCGGGCTCCGGCACTTGCCGAGACAGACGTTCTTCAGCGGTGTCAGCTCATAGCCAGCAGCCAGGATCAGCACTGCGCCCGCGATGGGACGACCGGCGCGGTCCCAGGACAGCTCGCCGCCTGCGACACGGCTGGCTGCCCACCCGAGCAGGAAGGCGACGACACCGGCAGCAACCCACGTCACGAGGTAGCCACCGGCGAAGACCAGCGGCATCAGGCGCGACTTCCTGCTCATCCGCGCGTACAGGGCAATCGTCGGAGCGACGGACGGGAACATCATCGCCGCCATCATCACCACCCAGACGCTGACGAACCAACCAAACGAGCCGAGGGCCGTCCAGGGGCCGTTGTCCATGCCGCGCATGAGCCTGACCGACCACCACCAGGCTGCGGCGGCAAGGAGGAACAGGAGCACGACGAGTCCCCACTGCGCGCGGCTGGCGAGAAGCGCAGGGCGCAGACCTCCGCGGGCTCCGGGGGGCGCCGACCTGATGTCGGTCATGGCCTCAGGCGGTCCACGCAAAGTCAGACTTCGACAGCCCCGTCTTCCCTTCGTACTCGATGCCGAAGGCGCTGATCCGCGACCGCTTGGCCTCCGCCATGGTCAGGTCCGAACCGACTGGGTGGAACATGCCTGAGAACTTCACCGGCTCCCCGGACTCCACCCCGAACGGAACAACGTCGGCGATCTCGAAGTCGATCGAGCTCCCGATGCGCACGCTGTGCCGCAGCCCGTCGTCCTCGATGTCGATCGTGGCCCGCTCGACGCCCAGCATCTCGCCGATCAGTGGTGCGAGTCCTGCCATCGGCCCACCCAGCTGTCCACTGAAGACCTGGACGAGCTGCTCGAACTGGGCATCGGTGGCGCGGTCGTCGACGAACACGCCCACTCGCCAGTTGCCCTCGGTCATGACCTTGGGTGTGTCGGCAATCAACGCGACCTTGCATCCCCCGATGTCGGTGCTGTCGACGGCACCTTCACGGATGTTGAAGACGAGCGTCACACGACAGAAGTCGTAGGTGGCACCGTGATCGAGCGACAGGTTGCACGGGCACATGAGCTCGCACGAGCACGTCTCGACATAACTACCAGCCAGGTTCCAGGACATCACATCTCCCTTGACCCCTCGACAGAAGTCTCCCGCCACAACCCATGAGCGTCAACGGCCACGGACCCCGCTCACGACGCCGGAGGTGGGGGGAAGTCCCTGCCTTCCGGACCATGGGATCAGGCGTGCCGGTATGCCGGGTCGAGGGCGCTCACGCCGAGGCCCGTCGCTCGACGAGCGCCTTGAGATTCGCCAGCTCCTTGCGGGCCTCACCGGGACTGAGGACTGCCATCTCCACGATCCTTCCGACGGGACCGAAGCCGCGGGGCCAGTGCGTGGCTGCGCTGAGGTGCAGGTCGGTGCCACCGGAGCGCGCGCTGAGCCGTGAGGTCACCTCGAGGTGCAGACCGAAGTACGCCTCTGTCCTCGTCACCAGTTCGTGAGGGGCGTCGGCGCTCAGCACGGTGGTGCGAGCGGCCAACGGGCCCCGCTTGGAGACGTAACTGGATCCCGGTGCTCCCGGAGGCCCGTGCACGTCCTCGACCACCGGCCTCCCCGTCTGCCAGTCCGGGATGCTGGTCGGGTCGACGTACGAGCGCCAGACCTGCACCGGCGTGGCCTCGATCCAGACCGAGTACCTCAGGACACCCATGCGCTCCGCCTCCTGTCACGCGAGACGCCGACTCCCACCAGCGTACGCAGCAGCGCCGCGACACGAGGTCCGTCCGTCCCGTCGAGCCGGCCCTGGGGCCCTTCGCCATCACACCTGGGCCCGCACCGGACTGCGCGCCCCCGTCGTGGAATTGGTCCAGGCCCTCAGAGGTGTGGTACGGCAGACCTCACGCCACGCGGGAAGGGAAGGCGAAGTGCCCGTCTGCCGCCGTCTCTTCTCGGTGCACTGAAGCAAGCCGGTCGGCGTCGCGCTCGGGGAGGAAGCCCGAGTCCCGGCAACAGTCGTGGCACACCGCCACTGCGCGCAGACCAAGGTGGACGACCTCGATCAGGTGCGGGTGGCAGACCGTGTCAGCGTCATGGTGGTGGTCGCGTCGATGGACCGCGTCGACGGTGCAGGCAGCCACCGGGTCAATGGACTGCTCGGGTGTCGAGTCGAACATCGGGTCCGCCCTTCCGGAGGTCGTGTCACTCCCTCCATGGAACCCCGGTCGGACGCTGCCGTTGATCGGGTGATGGGCTGGACTCTCCCGACGAACGGACGAGCCCGTGAGCGGGGCACGCTGCGGTCGTCGCCCAGCACGGTGGCCTGCAGGCGCACCTTGCGGAGCACCGCCGCCACGTCCCCGTCCTGGTCGACGTGCACCGAGGGCTGGTTGCGCGTCCGGCCGACCGGGTCGACGGCGCCCCTCGATTGAAGTGGTGCGCAGCGGCACTCACTGCTGGACGGCCCCACACGGCCGAATGGCCGTCCGGTGGCATCAGTGGGGAGACTGGTCGCATGACAGGACCTGATCGCGACCGGGACACCGGGGGCCGGGCTCGCCAGGCAAGGCCCCGCGACGCTCTGGGGCGCCCGCTCCCCTACGGCGCGGAGGGTGTCGAGCCGGTGTCGGAAGAGCCCTTGCCCCCGGAAGCGACCCTGGCGGCAGCCCGGGAGCTCGTGGGCGCAGGCCGACCGTTCTCCGCCCATGAGGTCCTGGAGGCACGGTGGAAGGCCGGGCCGACCGAGGAACGGGACCTGTGGCAGGGACTTGCCCAGGTCTGTGTCGCCATGACGCATGCAGCCCGCGGGAACCAGGTCGGTGCGGATCGGCTCTTCGCACGCGCAGCCGAGCGGCTCGACGCGTTTGCGGCGACGGGGCGCCCGGCCTACGGCGTCGAGCTGGACTCAGTGGTGGAGCGGGCGCGGATCCTCGGAACGCTGTGAGCGCTCGGCGCCAGCGACTCAGCGCAGGCCGACGGGGCGGGTGAGGGCGAGCTGGATGAGCTCGTCGATCAGCTCGGGGTAGGGCAAGCCGGTCGCCTCCCACATCTGGGGGTACATCGAGTGCGGGGTGAAGCCGGGCATCGTGTTGATCTCGTTGATGATCACGTCACCGGTGTCGGTGTAGAAGCAGTCCACCCGCGCGAGTCCCTCGCAGCCCAGCGCCTCGAACGCCGCGGCGGCGAGCCGTTGCACCTCCGCTGACACCGAGTCGGGCACGTTCGCCGGGCACGACAGCACGGCGCCGTCGTCGAGGTACTTGGCCTCGAAGTCGTAGAACTCGTGCCCACCCTCAGCCGTCACCTCGATCTCACCGACGTGCGACACCCTCGGCGCGTCCGTGCCGCGACCCTGCAGCACGGCGCACTCGATCTCGCGTCCCACGATCCCCTGCTCCACGATGACCTTGCGGTCGTGCTCACGCGCGAACTCGATTGCTGCCTCGAGCGCCTCCGGCGAGGACACGCGCGAGATCCCCATGCTCGACCCGGCCCGCGACGGCTTCACGAACACCGGGTAGTCGAGCGCTCCGACCGCGTCCATCGCCGCCGCCTTGTCCCGCTGCCACTGGGAGTCGGTGATCACGACATACGGGCCGACGGGAAGCCCGGCACCAGCGAACAGGACCTTCATGTAGTGCTTGTCCATTCCCGCAGCCGAGGCGAACACCCCCGAGCCGACGTATCGGATGTCCGCCATCTCAAGCATCCCCTGGATGGTGCCGTCCTCACCGAAAGGCCCGTGCAGCAAAGGAAAGACGACATCCACCTCCCCCAGCGACTCGGGCACCTGGCTCGGCTCCAGGGTCGTGAGCGTGCGGTTGGTGGTCGAGAGCGGCACCACGACGGCAGCTCCTTCACCCGAGACCTCGGGAGTGCTGTCCGAGGTCAGCTGGAGCAGGTCTGGGTCGCCGTCCGCGAGCACCCAGTGGCCGTTCCGCGAGATGCCGATGGGGATCACGTCGTAGGCGTCGCGGTCGATGGCCCGCATCACCCCTGCTGCGGTGGCGCACGACACGGCGTGCTCCGACGAGCGGCCACCGAAGACGATGGCGACGCGAGGCTTGGAGGGCGCGGGCTGGTCAGTGCTCATCGCCGACGAGCGTATCCCGCCCATTCGTCGGGCACCTCGCACGGCTCGCACGGCCCCCCGCCTACGCTGGCAGCGTGAGCCACGAGCACCTCTCCCCCGCCTCCCGCGTCGTCGCCCTCGGCCGCCAGCCTCGTATGCCGGGTGCGGGCGTCAACGCGCCCCTCGAGTTCACCTCGACCTACCTCGCCGACGGCCCGGTCAACTACGCGCGCGGGGGCAACCCCACGTGGTCGGCCTTCGAGGAGGCGCTCGGCAGTCTCGAGGGTGGGGACGCCCTGGTGTTCGCGTCGGGCATGGCAGCGGTCTCGGCAGCCCTCACGCTGGTGCCGCATGGCGGCTCGGTCGTGGTCCCGTCGCACGCGTACAACGGCACCACGGCGCTCCTGGACCAGCTCGCCTCCACCGGCGCCGCGGTCGTCCGCCGCGTCGACCCGACCGACCAGCAGCAGGTGCGCGCAGCCCTCGAGGGCGCGGCGATGCTGTGGGTCGAGTCGCCCACCAACCCGATGCTCGAGGTCTCCGACGTCCGCGCCCTGACCGCGATGGCGCGCGAGGCTGGCGCGCTGACCGTGTGTGACAACACCTTCGCCACGCCGTTGGTGCAGCAGCCGCTCAGCGACGGCGTCGACGTGGTGCTCCATTCGGTGACCAAGTACCTGTCGGGCCACTCCGACGTCATCCTCGGCGCGTTGGTCACGCCTGCGACCGATGCCGGCCGCGAGCTCGGCGGCCGGCTCGCCACGGCCCGGCTGCTCAACGGTGCGATCGCCGGCCCGATGGAGACGTGGCTCGCCCTGCGCGGCCTGCGCACCCTGCACGTGCGCCTCGAGCGGGCGACGGCCAACGCCCGCGAGCTGGCCGAGCGCCTCGCCGGCCACCCCGGTGTCGAGACCACCCGGTACCCCGGCTTCGGCGCCATCATCGCCATCGAGGTGCCCGGTGGGGCGGAGGGCGCCGAACGCGTTGCTGCCGCCACCGAGCTGTGGACCCACTCGACCAGTCTCGGCGGGGTCGAGTCGCAGATCGAACGTCGCCGCCGCCACCCCGCGGAGCCAGCCACGGTTCCCGAGGCCCTGCTTCGCCTGTCGGTGGGCATCGAGGACGTCGACGACCTCTGGTACGACCTCGACCGCGCCCTCGGGAACGGCACGGCTGCCACCTGACACCCGCCTCCCCGGCGTGGCCGGCCGACCAGCTCAGGCGCAGAGGCTGACGACGGCCACGGTGTAGGAGCGGGTGACCGAGGCCGTCGAGGTCCACGTCGTCGCACCGTAGTTGCGGTTGGCCTGCACCCAGGCCGTGCCACCGGCGATGGCAGTGACGATCGTCGTGGAGGTCCCGGCAACGGTGGTCGTCTGGGAGCCTCCGGAGCCGTAGTGGACGGTGTAGCTCGTGGCCCCGGCGACAGCGGTCCAGTTGAACGTCACGGACAGCACGCCGAGGGTGCCGCAGGTGAAGGTGGCCGGAGCAGGGACCGTGGCGGTGCTCACCGTGCTGCCGGAGACCGCCACGGCATCACCCCAGGCCGCCCGCGCAGGTGCTGCGTGGACGGCCCCGAGACCGAGGACCACGACCCCGACGCAGGCCCGACGCACCCCGCGCGCGAGGTGTTCAGGGATCCGTCGGCTGCCCAAGGTCCTCCTGCCCCGAGGGACCAGCCGAGCCCTCTCGGGGGTGCCAGCAGACCCACCTCGCGTGCCGTCTCCCACCCCGCCCGCGCCGGGTCGGTTCGTGAGGATCGTGAGGAGCAGCGCGGCATACCCCGCCAGCACGAAGACGCCCGGCGGGCGCGAGAGCCACGCGATGACGCGACCGGCTCCGGCCACGGAGGCGACCACGCGCGGCGCCGACCGGACCTCGTACGACTGCTCGTCGGCGCGCGCGTTGGCGTCCCCCTTCAGCCGCAGCGTCGCCGACGCTGCGTGGCGGCTGATGGAGACGATGCGGTGGGTGACCTGGTGGTCGCCGTCCGCGACGGTGACGACGTCTCCGGTATGCAGCCCTGCCGCCGACACGGGGCGGACGAGGGCAAGGCTGCCCGCCGGGATCGATGGGGACATCGACCCGGACAGCACGACCACGGGGCGCAGCCCGCACACCGCACCGGCCAGCACCATGAGGAGGCACAGGCATCCGATGCCCGCACCGATGGTCAGCGCGAGGTCGCCCGCTCGGTGGAACAACTGTCGAGAGCTCATCGGCTCACTGGCTCGCGGTGAAGGTGAGTGAGACGTTCGTGGTGGCGCCCTGCAGTGAGCTGGCCGCCGTGCTCGGCAACGTCGCCTGCACGCAGAGCGTCTCGGACGCCCCGACCGCGAGGGATCGCTGGGTCGCCGGGGCGCCCACGAGGTTCCCCGAGAAGGCGGTGCCGGTCTGGGCCAGCGCGGTGCCGGCGCAGGTGCGGGCCGGGGCAGTGCCGGTCACGGCGGAGTCAGCGGTCACCTTGACGACCAGGGCAGCACCGAGGCCCTTGCCGTCGGCGTTGCTGGCGGCGGCCGTCGCGTAGTAGGTCAACGGGACAGTGCCGGCGTTGCGCACGGTGAGGACGCCCGCAACGGTGTTGCCCGGCACCATCCCGCTCAGGCTGAGGTCCGTGTAGGACGGCACCGAGTCGAGGGTGTTGACCGTGAGGTCCAGGGTGCCGGACGAGATGGTCACGCCGGTCACCGGCACCGTGTCGCTCCAGAGCGCGTAGGTGCCGTTCACCCCGACGAGGAGGACGGCGCCCAACCCGAGCGCGGCCCGGGCCCGGACGGACTTGCGATGGCGTGGTTCGGTCATGCGTCTCCCCCATCAGTCGTGTTCCGCGATCGGTCCCGGAGCGATCCGGCGAACATGGCGGCCGCGTAGGCGAGCAGGGCCGCCGCCGCGAGATAGACGAGCTGTTGGTGCTCCCGCCCGCTCAGGGCGGCGTAGAGCCGTCCGAGCTGTGGCACGGCATACCAGACCTCGCCCTTGACCTGCACGGGTCTGACCCAGCCCGGGTCGGTGACGTCGTTGGCATCCCCGCGGGTCCGGAATGAACGGGCGCCCGCACCATCGACGGCCTGCGCGACGACCCGGTGCGTCACGACCTCGGGCTCGCCCGACCGCAGCTGATAGGTGATGACCGCCCCGACCCCGATCGACTCCGGCCGCACCGGTCGCACCACGACCAACGTGCCTGCGGGCAGGGACGGGCTCATCGAACTGGTCAGCACGGCATACGGGGTGGCGCCGAACACTCGCGGGATGATGACCGCCACGACCAGGGCACCGCCCGCGGCGAACAGGACTCCCCAGGCGAGCGCCGCCAGGACGAACCCCGACGCGCCTCGGGGGCTGGTCCGGAGGGGACGGCTCGCCTCGACCACCGGCCGGTCGGTCACCGACGGTCAGCCGTCGTGGGTCTGCGATGCGACGAGGTTGACCCCGTTGAGCGTCGCCGTGAGACCTTGACTCGCGTCCGTTGCCGCCGGGCCGTCGAAGACGACGACCACCGAAGCCTGGATCTCACCCGTGCCGGTGTCGTCGGCGGACGTGACGTGGGACTTCGCGACGCCGTTGACCATGAAGGTCGCCGAGGCGGTCAGCTCGCTGGTGAGGGGGTTCGTGGCAGCCCACGAGGGCGTGTCCACGGCGAGGTCGGCGCCGAGGTGTGCACCCGTTGCCACGAGGTCGACCGTGCAGACCTTGGTCAACGTGTCACCGGGGACGAGCAGCTGCGTGGTGAAGGCGGCCCCGCCGTCCAGCGTCCAGCCTGCTCCACAGTCCGGTGTCCCCAGGTCCAGCCGGCCGCTCGCGATCGTGCCTCCGGGCACCGTGCCGCTGTCGTTCCAGTACGCCAGTGTCCCGGCTCCTCCGAGCAGCAGCACCGCTGCGGCCGCGGTGGCCAGTGCGCCCTTCGTAGACTTCTTCATGGTGGTCCCTTCCCAAGCGGCCAGCCGCTACCAGCGGGCCGCATCGCGTTGATCCGTCCCCGTGAAGACGGCGCACACGCCGCAGTCCTTACGCAGTGGAAGACACACCACCCGAATCGCCGCAAGGAGCGGACGCCCGCCGACCTGATGCCGCCAGAGACGCCGGTCACGATTGCGTCGCAGCGAGGCTCTCCTCCTCGGCTCGGCCCGGCGTCGCTGATGTACTTCGGCGATGGAGAGCATGCCGCCTGATCCGCGCACGGCTCATGCGTACGACGACCGGCCGCGGCACACAGCCTTGATCGTGTCGGGATGGGTCCTTGCCGGCGTCCTCGCGTTCTTCGGCCTGCTCGGGGTCATGGCGTTGGGTGTTCCGTCGGACCCCTGTGTGCCCGGCGACGCCCAGTGCGGGCCGGAGCCAACGACGGTGGCCGGGGTCGGGCTGCTACTGCTCCTCGTAGCCGGGGTCGCCGCCGCGTGGTCCATGTTCTGGCACGTGCGGGACCGGAGCTACCGATTCTGCGCTCCGCCGAACTGGCCGCAGCCGCCCCACAGGTGGAGTCCACCCAGGGGATGGGTTCCGCCGCTTGAGCTGCCTCGGGCGCCTCATGGTTGGCAGTTCTGGCAGTAGGGCAGCGAGCTCTGATGGGCGGCGTGGCGTTGCTGGTGGCGGGCGGCGGAGCGGTCGTCGTCGCACTGTGGAGGCGGGGCCACCCTTCCTCGCCATTCCAGTACGCCCCTGTAGCCCCCAGACCCTTGGCGTGAGGCCCAATGGCGCTTCTGGAACGGGCGCACGTGGACCGACTTCACAGCGTGAGCTGTGCCGGCTGTCCATCTCGGCGAATGACCTGGTCTCCGAGGGCCACTAGAGCGAGGGCTCAGGCCATCCGGCCAGGTGTCCCATCCATGCCAAGGTGAGCCACGGGCCTGTGACCGTGATGCGCTCACGGTCGCCTGCCAGCTCGAGCACCCATTGGGCCGTGGCGTGGCGGCCCCGGCTGAGTCGGTGCTTGGCCTGCCCCCTCATCACCCGTAGCCCCGTGAGCGGGACGATGACATCACGTCCCTAGAGCCAGTCGGGTTGATGACGGCACGTGTGGTGAAACCGACAAGCTGCACCGCCCCGGCGAAGCGCACACGAGCAGGAGTCGGATCGACGGACCACTCGACGACGTCGGACACCCGCGCTGTTGAGGCCGTCTGCACGCCGCGGAGTCTTCCACAGGCGGCTACGCGAGGCGCCGCCACTCCCCCTCGCTGACAACCTCCACCGTGCCGTCGGCCACCTTGATGGCGGTCTGGTCGTCGATGGCATAGGCCGGACCCGCGATGCCCTCCGCCCACGACTGTGCGTTGGCCAGGGTGTTGGTCGGGAACACGTCCAGGTGCGGGAAGATCGAGAAGTCGACGACACCCAACGTCCTGTCGTCCGGCGCAGACGGCCACTCCACGAAGTAGTCACCGATCCGCGGAGTCATCACCATGCTGCCGGCGCTCACTCCCACCCAGACCAGCTCGGGCAGCGATGGCAACAGGTCGGCCAGGCCTGACTGCCGCATCCAGTGGCAGAGGAACGTCGCGTCCCCGCCGTCCACCAGCAGGACGTCAGCATCGCGGACCCAGGGGACCCAACGTTCCTCGCCGATGCTGGGCAGGGCGGTGAGCTCGAGCACGCCCAGCGACTTCCAGCCCAGGGTGGACATGCCACCCCACGGCGGCAGGCCGCTGACGAAACCTCGCACCGAGGCCGGGCCGCACTGGGGGTGGCCCCATTGCGCCGTGGGGATGCAGAGGGCGTCGGAGTCGGCGATCGGCTTGCCGAGCAGGTCGGTCAGCGCATCGCGGATGCTCCCGTTGGTGACGCCGCCGGACGTGAGAAGAAGCTTCACAGTGCCTCCCGAAATGTGTCTTGTGGGTTCGAGGTACAGACCCGGGGCGCGCGGCTGGGTCATCGCTGTCCCAGGCGCCAATCCAACCAGCGGCACCCGATGGCTCGGTGGGCCGCACCTGACGATTGGCCGAGGCCCCGAGTGGGTAGGACCCAGGCACACCCTCACGGAAGGAGACCGCGATGTCGAAGGATCTCAGTGACAGCAAGAACCGCAAGAACCTGAAGAAGTCGTCGTTCGCGTTGCCCGACGAGGAGAAGTACCCGATCCCTGACATCGAGCACGCTCGGAACGCCTTGGCCCGGGTGGCACAGCATGGCTCCGAGGCCGAGCAGAAGAAGGTCCGGGCCGCCGTGGAGAAGAAGTACCCGAGCCTGAAGAAGGACGACTGACCCGCTGGCGCGAACGGGCGCTCAGCGCGCCTCGTTCTTGAGCCTGCGTCCCATCAGCGCGCCGACGACGTCCTCGGCGCGCCGGCCGTCGTGCACGACGGCCGCGACCTGCTCGATGATCGGCACGTCGACGCCGTGGTCGTGCGCGAGCTGCAGGATCGACTCGCACGACTTCACGCCTTCAGCCGTCTGCTTGGTCACCGCGATGACCTCGGCCACGTCCATCCCGCGCCCGAGGTTGAGCCCGAACGTGCGGTTGCGCGACAGCGGCGACATGCAGGTTGCGATGAGGTCGCCGACGCCAGCCAGCCCCGAGAACGTCACCGGGTCGGCGCCGAGCGCCATGCCGAGGCGCGTCGTCTCGGCGAGACCCCGGGTGATGATCGAGGCCTTGGAGTTGTCGCCCATGCCCAGCCCCTCGGCCATGCCCACCGCGAGCGCGATGACGTTCTTCACTGCTCCGCTGAGCTCGGCGCCGACGACGTCCGTCGTGGTGTACGGGCGGAAGTAGGGCGGGTTCGAGGCTTCTGCCACCCTGGCTGCGACCGCTTCGTCGATGCACGCGACCACACTGGCGGCCGGCTGCTTCAGGGCGATCTCCTTGGCCAGGTTGGGGCCCGAGACGACCACGATGCGCCCGGCATCCACTCCCCCGGCCTCGGCGATCACCTCGCTCATCCGCTTGGTGGTGCCGAGCTCGACACCCTTCATCAGCGAGACGATCGCGGCGTCGGAGGGCAGCACCGCGCCCCAGTTCGCGAGGTTGGCCCGCAAGGTCTGCGACGGCACTGCGAGCACGATGATGTCGGCGCCCTCGGCGGACTCTGCCGGGTCGGTCGTGGCCGTGATGCCAGACGGGAGCGGTATGCCGGGCAGGTAGTCCTCGTTGCTCCCCGCGTTGATCTGGTCGACCACTGCCTGGCGGCGGCCCCACATGCGGACGGTCGTGCCGCCGTCAGCCAGCACCGCGGCATACGCCGTGCCCCAGCTGCCCGTCCCGAACACCGCAGCCGTCGTCATGCGCCTTCTCCCTGCTTGCGGTGGAAGTTCCCTGTCTCGGGCAGCCCGTGCTTGCGGGAGTCGAACCGCTCGGCAGGCGCCTTGGCGCCACGGATGGTCTCGAGCTCCGTCGTGATGGCGGCCATGATGCGGTCGGTCGCCTCGCGGAGCAGGGCCCCGGTCACGGGCTTGTCGTAGAGGTCGCTGAGGTCGACCGGCGGTCCCGCCGTGACGTGCATGGTCTTGCGCGGGAAGAGCCGCAGCCGCTTGCCGTAGGGCGCGAGCAGATCCTGCGGGCCCCACTGGGCAACCGGCACGACGGGGCACCGCGTCGCCAGGGCGATGCGGGCGGCGCCGGTCTTGCCGACCATCGGCCAGATGTCGGGATCGCGCGTCAAGGTGCCCTCGGGGTAGACCGCGACGCACTTGCCGCTCTCGACCGCGGCGACGGCCGCACGGAACGCATCGGCCGCCTGCCCCGTGTTGCGGTAGACCGGGATCTGCTCGGCGCCGCGCAGGATGGCCCCCACCACGGGGATGCGGAAGACACCCTCCTTGCCGAGGAAGAACGGCGGGTGGTCGTTGTCGACGAGGAAGTGCGCAAAGGCGAGGGGGTCGACGTACGAGAGGTGGTTGGGGGCGACGACGAAACCACCGGAGGCCGGCAGGTTCTCCACGCCTCTCCAGTCGCGCTTGGTGATGACCATCAGCAGCGGCCGCAGGATCGCCACCACGAATCGGTAGGCGAAGGGCAGAGCGCGTGCGCCGCGGGCGGTCACGTGTCCTCCATCTCGACGGGAGCGGGTGAGTGAGCATCCTCCCGGCTCGCGGGGTCGGTGTCGAGCAAGCGCGCCAGCACTGGGACGATCGTCGCGATGACCTCTCCCGCCCGCTGGCACCTCGTCGTCCCCGTCAAGGGCGGGGCGAGCGCGAAGTCGCGCCTCCACCCCCCTGCCGGGGTCGGTCGCGAGGACCTTGCCCTGGCCCTCGCCACCGACTGCCTCACCGCCTGCTGCGCCGGTATGCCGCCGGGTCGGGTGCTCGTCGTCACCTCCGACGAGCGGGTGCGAGCGGTGGCTCGTGGGCTGGGCGCGAGGATCGTCGCGGACCCGGGTGCGGGCCTCGACGCCGCCGTGGTGGCGGGTCGCGACCAGGCCGTCGCCACGGATCCTGAGGGGCCGGTGGCGGTGCTGCTGGGAGACCTGCCGTCGCTGCGACCCGATGACCTCGTGTCCGCACTCGCGGTCGCCGTGGCGCATCCGCTGGCACTGGTGCCGGACGCGTCCGGGACGGGGACCGTCCTGCTGACTGCCGTGGAGGGCACGTCCCTGCAGCCGTCGTTCGGTGAGGGGTCCGCGGCCCGGCACGAGGCGGCCGGGCACCACCGCCTGGAGCTCGCCCTGCCCCGGCTGCGCACCGACGTCGACGACGACCGGGCCCTCCGAGCCGCCCTCGCGCTCGGGGTCGGGGCGGCCACCGCGGGCGTCCTCGCGGCGGCCCCGGCTACGCTGCCGCCCATGCAGGCGAGCGTGCACAGCTTCGACGAGGAGACCGGCGCCGGCTCCGCGCTGCTCGACGACGGGCGCGAGGTGCGCTTCAGCTCGGCTGTCTTCGCAGCCAGCGCCCTGAGGCACCTGCGGGTCGGCCAGCGGCTCAGCATCGACCTCGGTGAGGGCACGACGGTCGACCGGCTCTGGATCGTGGGCATCGGCGACGACCAGACGATCGGCTGAACACCAGTCGTGTGAGCCCACCGTCGTCTGGCCCCAGTGTGGGCCGCGATCGGGCGAGGCGGCTCAGCCGACCTCGTAGTCGGCCCCCAAGGAGTCGAGCTTCTCGGAGAACCGCTCGTAACCCCGGTAGATCAGCTCGATGCCGTGCACCTTGGACTGCCCCTCGGCGGCCAGCGCGGCGATGAGGTAGCTGAACCCACCGCGCAGGTCGGGGACCGTGATCTCCGCTCCCTTGAGCGGCGTGGGGCCGGAGATCACGGCGCTGTGGCGGAAGTTGGCCCGGCCGAAGCGGCACGGCGAACCACCCAGGCACTCCTTGTAGAGCTGCACGACTGCGCCCATCTCCCCCAGCGCCTCCGTGAACCCCAGGCGGTTCTCGTAGACCGTCTCGTGGACGATCGACAGCCCCGTGGTCTGGGTCAGGGCGACGACCAGTGGCTGCTGCCAGTCGGTCATGAACCCGGGGTGCACGTCGGTCTCCAGCACGAGCGAGTTGAGGGTGCCCCCGGCGTGCCAGAAGCGGATGCCCTCGTCGTCGATGTCGAAGTCGCCCCCGATCTTCCGGAAGACGTTGAGGAAGGGCATCATCGCCTGCTGCTGGGCGCCGCGGACGTAGATGTCGCCCTTGGTCGCCAGTGCCGCGCAGGCCCACGAACCCGCCTCGATCCGGTCGGGGATGGCCAGGTGGTCGTAACCCCCGAGCTGGTCGACCCCGTCGATCTTGATGACCCGGTCGGTCTCGACGCTGATGATCGCCCCCATCTTCTGGAGCACCGCGATGAGGTCGAGGATCTCGGGCTCGACGGCGGCGTTGCGCAGCTCGGTGACGCCCTGGGCGCGGACCGCGGTCAACAGCACCTGCTCGGTCGTTCCGACGGAGGGGTACGGCAGCTTGATGCGGGTGCCCTTGAGCCCGTTGGCGGCGGTCAGGCGCAGTCCCTCAGGACGCTTCTGGACATCGGCGCCGAACTGGCGCAGCACGTCGAGGTGGTAGTTGATCGGTCGCTCGCCGATGCGACACCCGCCGAGGTCGGGGATGAACGCCTCGCCGAGCCGGTGGAGCAGCGGACCGCAGAGCAGCACCGGCACCCGCGACGATCCGGCGTGCGCGTCGATGTCGGCCACGTGCGCCTGCTCGACGTTCGTGGGGTCGAGCAGCAGCTCGCCGTCCCGGTCGGTCGAGTCGATCTTGACGCCGTGGAGCTCCAGCAGCCCCGACACGATCTTCACGTCGGAGATCTCGGGCACCCCTCGGAGCCGACACGGTCCCTCCGCGAGCAGCGCGGCCACCATCGCCTTGGAGACCAGGTTCTTGGCACCCCTGACCTCGAGGTCGCCGACCAGCGGTACGCCGCCATTCACGGTGAGGATGTCTGCCATGGGCCAAGCATCCCACCCCGCGCTCCGGCCACGCGACGGAGGCCGACACCCGATCGGGTGCCGGCCTCCGTGATGGGGCTGGTGTGACTCAGGCCTTCTTTGCCGCGCGCTTCGTCGCGGCCTTCTTGGCCGGTGCCGCCTTCTTCGCGGGAGCCGCCTTCTTGGCCGGTGCCGCCTTCTTCGCGACTGCCTTCTTCGCGGGCGCGGCCTTCTTGGCCGGCGCCACCTTCTTCGCGGGGGCCGCCTTCTTGGCCGGGGCGGCCTTCTTCACGACCGCCTTCTTCGCGGGAGCCGCCTTCTTCACGACTGCCTTCTTCGCGGGAGCCGCCTTCTTGGCCGGTGCCGCCTTGGTCACGACCGCCTTCTTCGCGGGAGCAGCCTTCTTGGCCGGTGCCGCCTTCTTCGCGGGAGCAGCCTTCTTGGCCGGAGCGGCCTTCTTCGCAGGAGCCGCCTTCTTGGTACCGACGGCGGCAGCCTTGGTGGCCGTGCCCGCAGCTGCACGGGCGCCGGCAACGGCAGCCTTCGGCAGCGAGCGCGGGTTCTTGACGACCTCCTTGAAGGCCGAGCCGGCGCGGAACTTCGGCACCACGGTCTTCTTGATCTTGACGCTGGCACCGGTGCGCGGGTTGCGGCCGGTGCGAGCTGCACGGGCGGCCTGCTCGAACGTTCCGAAGCCGGTGATGGCGACGCTGCCGCCCTTGGCCACCTCGCGGATGACCACGTCCACGACGGCCGTCAGTGCGTCGCTGGCTGCCTTCCGGCTGCCGAGGCGGCTCTCCAGCTCCTTGATCAGTTCTGCCTTGTTCACGTCTTCCCCTTCATAGGGTTGGTGATGCCGGACCCCTTAGCCCGACGAGGGTGAGCGGCCGAGCCAGTGCTCGACTTGGGTCTGACGTTAGGGCGGTTGTGCTTGCGAGTCCACCATCTCGGCGCCCGATCTGTTGTGTCGCAACGGATTGCGGCGCGTCACGAGGCTCTCTGGACAGCCTGGCGCGGCCAAACCCGGCACGCCGGGGACTTCTGGGGCGCGTCGGCATTGATGGTGGAATCCGTTGCAGCACAGGGGTTTTCGTTGGGCTCCAAGGCGATCAAACCACCCCAGAAGTGGAAAAGCCCCCGACGCCGTGCGTCGGGGGCCCGCCCGGCAGGGGCCGGGTGGTGGTTCTCGGCGATTTTTCCGCTCATCGGCGCGCCGCGCGCCTCAAGCCACCGTCGTGGAGGGCTTGTATGCCGGTCGGTGGCTCTCGAACTCCGTCACGTCCTGCTCGTGGCGCAGGGTCAGGCTGATGTCGTCGAGGCCCTCCAGCAACCGCCACCGGGTGTAGTCGTCGACCTCGAAAGGGGCCACGATGTCGCCGGCGGTGACGGTGCGCGACACGAGGTCGACCGTCACCGAGGCGCCCGGCTCGTTCTCGAGGTACTTCCAGATCAGCTCGATGTCGTCCTGGGCGAGCTGGGCCGTGAGCAGCCCCTGCTTGCCGCTGTTCCCGCGGAAGATGTCCGCGAAGCGCGACGACAGCACGACCCGGAAGCCGTAGTTGAGCAACGCCCAGACCGCGTGCTCGCGCGACGACCCCGTACCGAAGTCCGCGCCGGCGACGAGCACCGACCCCGCGGCATACGAGGGGTGGTTGAGGATGAAGGTCTCGTCCTTGCGCCAGGCCGCGAAGAGGCCGTCCTCGAACCCGGTGCGGGTCACCCGCTTGAGGTAGACGGCCGGGATGATCTGGTCGGTGTCGACGTTGCTGCGGCGCAACGGCACACCGATGCCGGTGTGGGTCGTGAAGGCATCCATCACTTGCTCCCCTCGGAGGTGGCGTCGACGAGGTCGGCCGGGCTCGACAGCGTGCCGCGCAATGCGGTGGCCGCGGCGACGAGCGGGCTCACGAGGTGGGTGCGGCCACCCTTGCCCTGCCGGCCCTCGAAGTTGCGGTTGGACGTGGAGGCACTGCGCTCACCGGGGGCGAGCTGGTCGGGGTTCATGCCCAGGCACATCGAGCACCCCGGGAGGCGCCACTCGGCCCCGGCGTCGGTGAACACCTGGTCGAGGCCCTCCTCCTCGGCCTGCAGCCGCACCCGGGCCGAGCCCGGGACGACGAGCATGCGGACGCCGTCGGCGACCTTGCGACCCTTGACCACCTCGGCCGCGGCGCGCAGGTCCTCGATCCGCCCGTTCGTGCAGGAGCCGACGAAGACCGTGTCGACCCGGATCTCGCGCAGCGGGGTGCCTGCGGTCAGCCCCATGTAGTCGAGGGCGTGCTGGGCAGCGGCCTTCTCGTTGTCGTCACCCATCGTCTCGGGGTCGGGCACCGACTCGCCGAGCGGCAGCCCCTGACCGGGGTTGGTGCCCCAGGTGACGAACGGCGTCAGCGTGTTTGCGTCGAGGTGGACCTCAGCGTCGAAGACCGCATCGTCGTCGCTGCGCAGCGTGCTCCAGTCGGCGACGGCGGCGTCCCAGTCCGTGCCCGTCGGGGCGTGCTCGCGTCCCTGCAGGTAGTCGAACGTGGTCTGGTCGGGCGCGATCATGCCCGCGCGGGCACCCGCCTCGATCGACATGTTGCAGACTGTCATCCGGGCTTCCATGGACAGCGCGCGGATGGCGCTCCCCCGGTACTCCAGGACGTACCCCTGCCCGCCACCCGTGCCGATCTTGGCGATGACGGCGAGCGTGATGTCCTTCGCCGTCACGCCGGGCTGGAGCTCGCCCTCGACGTTGACGGCCATCGTGCGGAACGGCTTGAGCGGCAGCGTCTGGGTGGCCAGCACGTGCTCCACCTCGGACGTGCCGATACCGAAGGCCAGCGCGCCGAACGCGCCGTGCGTGGACGTGTGGGAGTCGCCGCAGACGATCGTCATGCCGGGCTGGGTCAGGCCGCGCTGCGGCCCGACCACGTGCACGATGCCCTGCTCGGCGTGGCCCATGGGAAACAGGCGGACCCCGAACTCCTCGCAGTTGCGGCGGAGCGTGTCGACCTGAGTCTTGCTCACCAGGTCGGTGATCGGGCCGGGTGTCGTCGGGACGTTGTGGTCCTCGGTCGCGAGCGTGAGGTCGGGACGACGGACCGTGCGGCCCGCGAGCCGGAGCCCGTCGAAGGCCTGCGGCGAGGTGACTTCGTGGATCAGGTGGAGGTCGATGTAGAGCAGGTCCGGCTCGCCCTCGGCGCGCCGCACCACATGCGCTTCCCAGACCTTCTCGGCCAGCGTTCCTGACACGTCTTCCACCCTCTTGTCCTGTTTGCGGCCCATCTGGGCACGGCCGTGGTCGTGCCCTGTCGTGAGCACGGCGTTGTGCTGCAATCCGAGGTTCGCACGCGAGACACGCCCACGGATTTGCGTCTCAGCGAATGAGACGTCAATATCAAGCCATGGACACAACCAGTGGAGTCGGCGTTCTCGACAAGGCAGCCATCGTCCTCGGCGCCCTCGAGGCCGGTCCGTCGACCCTCGCCCAGCTGGTCACGGCCACCGGCCTGGCCCGCCCCACTGCCCACCGGCTGGCCGTCGCCCTCGAGCACCACCGCCTCGTCACGCGCGACCTCCAGGGCCGTTTCGTGCTCGGCCCCCGGCTGGCCGAGCTCGCTGCCGCCGCGGGCGAGGACCGCCTGCTGGCTGCCGCCGGCCCGGTGCTCGGAGCGCTGCGCGACCACACGAACGAGAGCGCCCAGCTGTTCCGGCGCCAGGGCGACCACCGCATCTGCGTGTCCGCCGCCGAGCGGCCGGTGGGCCTGCGTGACTCCATCCCGATCGGCGCGACGCTGTCCATGCTCGCCGGCTCCGCCGCCCAGGTGCTCCTCGCCTGGGAGGAGCCCGACCGCCTCCACCGCGGCCTGCACGGCGCCAAGTTCACCGCGACGACGCTCTCCGGCGTCCGCCGCCGTGGCTGGGCACAGAGCGTCGGCGAGCGCGAGGCGGGAGTGGCCTCCGTGTCCGCGCCGGTGCGTGGCCCGTCCGGCCGCGTCGTCGCCGCGGTGTCCATCTCGGGTCCGATCGAGCGGCTCTCCCGCCAGCCCGGTCGCCTGCACGCCGCGACCGTGATCGCGGGCGCGAACAAGCTGACCGAGGTGCTCGCCCGTCACCACGCACAGCAACAGCAGCAGAACCACGCCTGACCCGATCCCGCGGCGCACCGTCCCACCCTCGACGACCACCGGAGGTATGCCGCGTGGCCCCAGCCGGCCACGCGGCATACCACTGCCCCCACCCTTGCGACTTGTTGCCCAGCGGTGGCCAGCGACGCCCCGAAAGTCGTGGTCGGTGACGACCTGCGCGCAACAAGACGCGAGGGGCCGGGGCCGGGACCTCAGGGGCCGGACATGGGAGAAGCCTCCGTCCGGGGACGGAGGCTTCTACTGGTAGCCCCGACGGGATTCGAACCCGCGCTACCGCCTTGAGAGGGCGGCGTGCTAGGCCGCTACACAACGGGGCCCTAGCTGGTTGCCCGTGCACTCTGCAGTGCGCGGGCAGCGGAGAGAACCATACCGGCAGGAAGTGGATTTCTCCGAATCGGCGTGTGCCACAAGGGCTTGCGCCTGAGCTGGGGTACCAGGACTCGAACCTAGAATGACGGTACCAGAAACCGTAGTGTTGCCAATTACACCATACCCCAAGGGGGTATCACTTCCAGCGCGCCCGAAGGCCTTCATGGGAGTGAACCGAGACGCGATACTACCGGCCCGCCGGTCGCGTTCCCAAATCGGCTCCGTCGCCCCGCCGGGCGGACGGTCAGGAACCGGCGAGGTCGTCGTGCAGCCGGTGCAGCCGGGCCAGGGTCGAGGTCTTGCCGAGGATCTCCATCGACTCGAAGAGCGGCGGGCTGATCCGCTGGCCGGAGACCGCGGTGCGCAGCGGCCCGAACGCGAACTTGGGCTTGATGCCCATCTCCTCGACGATCGCCGCGCGCAGGGCTGCCTCGATGGCGGGGGCGGTCCAGCCGCTGTCCGACCCGAGCACCCCGGAGCGGGTGTCGTCGACGTCCTCGAGGGCCTTGAGCGCGGCCGCCAGCACCGCACCCGAGTCGTCCTTGAGCTGGGCCCGAGCGTCCTCGGCGACCTCGATCTCGTCGTCACCGATGAAGAACGGCCGCACCAGTGCGCTGGCCTCCGTGAGCAGCACCATTCGGGTCTGGATGAGCTCCGTGACCTTCTCCAGCCGGGCGAGCTGACCCAGGCTCGGGTTGTCACCGAGCACCCCGTCGGACTCGAGGAACGGCAGCAACCGTGAGGCCAGCTCCCCCACGTCGAGGCTTCGGACGTACACACCGTTGAGCCAGTCGAGCTTCTTGAGGTCGAAGATCGGGCCGACCGGGTTGACCTTCTTCCAGTCGAAGTCCTGGCTGAACTCCTCGAACGTGAAAATCTCCACGTCCTCGCCGTCGGGGCCCTGCTTCGGCGGATAGGCAAGCAGCGCAAGGAAGTTCACCAAGGCTTCGGGCAGGTAGCCCTGTTCCTTGAACCACGTGAGGCGCGCAGCGGGGTTCTTGCGCTTGGAGATCTTGGACTTGTCGGTGTTGCGCAGCAGCGGCATGTGCGCGAACTTCGGCGGCTCCAGCCCGAGGTCCTTGGAGAGCTGGATGTGCTTGGGAGTGCTGGAGATCCACTCCTCACCGCGCACGACGTGGGTGATCCCCATCTCATGGTCGTCGACGACGACGGCGAGGTGGTAGGTCGGGAAACCGTCGCCCTTGAGGATCACCTGGTCGTCAGGACGCGGAGCGGAGACACGGCCACGGATGAGGTCGTCGAAGGTCAGCTCGACGTCCTCGGGGATGAGCATCCGCACGACGGGGGTCTCGTTGAAGCCCGGCAGGTCGGCCCGCTCCTCGCGGGTCTTGCCGTGGCAGAGCCGGTCGTAGCCGGTGGGCTGCTTGAGCTTCTGCTGCATGTCGCGCATCTGCGCGAGGCGCTCGGTCGAGCACCAGCAGTGGTACGCACGACCGTCGGCCAGCAGCCGCTCGACGTAGGGACGGTAGGTGTCCAGCCGCTCCGACTGCCGGTACGGCGCGTAGGGACCGCCGACGTCCGGGCCCTCGTCCCACTGCAGCCCGAGCCAGTGCAGCGTCTCGAAGACCTGCTTCTCGCTGTCCTCGCGGAACCGCGCCCGGTCGGTGTCCTCGATGCGCAGCACGAACGACCCGCCCTGCTGTCGCGCGAAAGCCAGGTTGAACAGCGACATGTAGGCGGTGCCGACGTGCGGGTCACCCGTGGGTGACGGCGCGACGCGGAGGCGGGGTGCGGTGGCGGGCGTCTCAGTCATGGTGCCCCGATTCTAGGGACCACGCACACAGGTGCCGTATGCCGCGTGGCCGGCCGCGCGGCATACCTCCGCTCAGCGGCGCACGAAGGTGTTGCTGAGCGTGCCGATGCCCTCGATCTCCACGTCCACCCGCTGGCCCGGCTCGACGAGCCCGACTCCCGCCGGCGTGCCGGTGAGGATCACGTCACCGGGCAGGAGGGTGAAGGCCGCACTGACGTAGGACACCAGGGTCTCGACGTCGAAGATCATGTCCGCGGTGCGGCCGTCCTGGCGGGTCTCGCCGTCGATCCGGCTCTGGATGCGCAGGTCGGAGACGTCGAGGTCGGTGCTGATCCAGGGACCCAAGGGCTTGGAGGTGTCGAAACCCTTGGCCCTGGCCCACTGTCCGTCGCCGCGCTGCCAGTCACGCGCGGTCACGTCGTTGGCACAGGTGTAGCCGTAGACGACCTCTGACACCCGCTCGCGAGGGACGTCCTTGGCGATCCGGCCGATGACGACGGCGAGCTCGCCCTCGTAGGAGATCTCCTGGGCGCCGGCAGGCATGACGATGGGGTCTCCGGGACCGACGACCGCGGTGTTGGGGACGAGGAACATCAACGGCTGCGCCGGGGGTTCGCCACCCATCTCCTTGGCGTGGTCGGCGTAGTTGCGACCGATGCCGATCACCTTGCTGCGCGGGATCACCGGTGCGAGGAGTCGGGCCTCCTCGAGTGGCACGGTCTCGCCGGTCAGCACGATCGGCTGGTAGAGCGGGTCGCCCTGGACCTGGGCGATGAACTCTCGGCCCGGCTCCCCCTCGACGATGCCGTAGGAGGGGTCCTCACCGGTGGTGTATCTCGCGATGCGCACCCGTGGAGCCTATCCGGGCTCCGGGTCCGCTGCGGCACACCCTCAGCGGGCCGAGAACTCGCGGCGGTAGCGCTGCGGTGACGTGCCCACGACGGTCTGGAAGTGGGTGCGCAGCAACGCTGCCGACCCGAACCCGCTGTGCGACGCGACAGACTCCACCGGCAGGTCGGTCGACTCGAGCAGCTCGCGCGCGCGCAGCACCCGCTGCTGGACGAGCCACTTGTGCGGCGTCGTGCCGGTCTCGGCGACGAACCGGCGGGCGAAGGTGCGTTCGGACATCATCGCGAGGCGGGCCAGCTCGGGCACCGTGTGGGGAGCGTCGAGGTTCTCGGTGATGTGGTTGAGCACCGGCTGCATGCTCTCGCAGTCGGTCTCGGGCAAAGGCGCCTCGACGTACTGGCGCTGGCCCCCGTCCCGTTGCGGGGGCACCACCATCCGGCGCGCGATCCGTGTGGCCACTGTCGAGCCGAGCTCGCGCCGCACGAGGTGGAGCACCGCGTCGATGCCCGCCGCCGTGCCGGCGCCAGTGACGATCTGCCCGTGGTCGAGGTAGAGCACGTCCATCGACACGGTGGTCTTGGGGAAGCGCCGGGCAAAGGACTCGGCATACCGCCAGTGCGTCACCGCGGTCAGCCCGTCGAGCAGTCCGGTCTCGCCGAGGATGAACGCCCCCGTGCAGATCGACAGGATGGTGGCACCGCGGGCGTGGGCTCCGCGGATCACGTCGAGCAGCTCCTCCGGGTAGGAGTCGCGCACCCCACCGGCGGGCATCACGACGAGGTCCGCGTCGAGGGCGTCCTGCCACTGGTGGGTCGGCGTCAGGGCGCCGCCGCTGGTCGTCGGGACGGGCGCACCGGCAGTCTCGCCGCACATCATGAAGGTGAACGGCGGCACCCCGTCGTCGGTGCGGTCCAACCCGAAGACCTCGCACGCGATGGCGGTCTCGAACATGGCGACGGGGTCGGTGATGAGTGCGGCGATCGTGGACAGGGCCATGCACGGCAGTATGGCAGAAAAACCGCCCCTCGCGTCAGTTCTGCCACTCGTGGCTGCATTCGGGTGAGCGCATGATTACAGACATGGAAATCATCGTTCTCATCGCCTTTGTCACTGCGTTGGTCTTCGCCATCGAGCGTCACCACCGCCGCACCTGGTCGCTCCCCCACGCACCGCACGGAGCCGACTCCACCATCGCCTTCAGCGACCTCGACCACGACTGGGACCGCGTCCTGCACGACGTCACCGCCCGTTCGTGACCGCCCGCGCCCGCAAGACGGTCGTTGCTCGACGAAACGGCGTCCACAGATCCCGTTYCATCGAGCAACGGCCGTGTTGCCTGCGGCGGCCGCTGTCCTCCGGCGCGGAGCCGGACACTGAGCGGTATGCCGCGCGGTTAGCCTTGGTGCCCATGGTCGCCGCGGTGCTCGAGCAGTCGGCGTGGCAGGCCCTCGAGGCCGACCACGCCCACCGCGTCGACGCCGCCACCGCCGGCCACCGGGCCCGTCGCCAGACGAGCACCGCCCACCCGGTCGAGGACTTCCTCTTCACCTACTACCCGTTCAAGCCGTCCCAGCTGCGTCGCTGGCACCCGGGACCCGACGTGGTCCTCGCGGGTGCCGCCCAGCTGGACCGCGGGTCGTGGCGGTTCTACCGCAACCTGGACGGCGGCAGCGTGCTCGACACGGCGGCATACCTCGAGGCGCGGGCCACGACCGTCGCCTTCGTGCGACGACTCGTGTCGGCGACCCACGCGCGGCCGGCGCAGCTCGGGTGCTTCGGGCTGCACGAGTGGGCCATGGTCTACCGCCAGTCGCCCGACGAGGTGCGGCACGCCGCTTGGCCCCTGCGGCTCGGGCCGACCGGCACCGACGGTGTCGTCGACGCACTGCAGATCCGGTGCACCCACTTCGACGCGTTCCGGTTCTACACACCACCCGCCAGGTCGCTGAACGTCCTTCAGCCGACCCGCGACGACCAGGTCGCCCTCGAGCAGCCGGGATGCCTCCACGCCGGCATGGACCTCTACAAGTGGTGCATGAAGCTCGTGCCCGCCGTGCCGAGCGCCCTCGTGCTCGACTGTTTCGAGCTCGCCAGGGAGATCCGCGAGCTCGACATGCGGGCGTCGCCGTACGACCTCAGCGCCCTCGGCTACCTGCCCGTCGCCATCGAGACCCCGCAGGGCCGGGCCGAGTATGCCGCTGCGCAGCGCGACTTCGCTGCACGCGGACAAGGCCTGCGGGAGCGACTCCTGCAGGCCCTGGACGCGGTCGACGGTGGTTACTCGGCGGACTCGGTGGATTCGCGGGACGCAGTGGACTCGGGCGACTCGGCGGAGGTCCCGGTCACGGGCACGTCCTCCGCGAGGATGCGGTAGAGCGAGCGGCGGGCCTCGGCGAGCACCTGTTGTGCCGCCTCGATCTGGGCTGGCTGCCCGGCCACGACGACCTGCTCGACCGCGACGACGAGCTGACCGATCTCGCGGCGCATCTCGCGGAAGCCGCGCCGCGGCGTGGTCGCGTCGGCGAAGGCCCGGGCGAGCTCGTCGCCATGGTTCTCGGCGTACGCGCGACCGTCGTCGGTGAGGGCGAAGACCTTGCGGCGCGGGTCCTCGTCGGACTCATCGGGGGCGATCAGCCCCTCCTCGTCGAGCGAGCGCAGCGCGGGGTAGACCGATCCGGGACCGGGCTGCCACGAGCCGTCGGAGCGCTCGGCGATGGCGGTGATGATGCCGTAGCCGTTCATCGGCTCCTCGGCGAGCAGCGCGAGGATCGCCCTGCGGACGTCACCGCGGCGCCCGCGACGCGGGCCACGGCCGCCGCCACGAGGACCGCGGCCCTCGCCGAATCCCGGACCGAAACCGGTGCCGTGGCCCGGGCCGAAGCCGCCCCCGGGTCCGAAGCCGGCGCCGGGCCCGTTGACCGAGGCGCCGCGTCCTCGGCGGGGGTGGGACATCTGGATGTTCAGGTTCATGCGGTTCATGGGGTCACTCCTGTGAAGTCTGGTGGTGCGGGGGCCGTCGCTCTGGTCGGGCGGCTCTCTCTCGCACGGTCGACAGTCTGTTGTCGATATATCGAATCATGCCCTCATCGATATATCGATGTCAAGCCCGCCGTCCCCGTTCCTGCAACCTGAGCACCTTGGGGGGCGCTCAGGTTGCGGACGGGAGCAGCCACGGAGCGGACCCGTGCACGCGACCGTCGGGCGGCCCGTAGGCTGACCTACCGTGTCGAAGGTTCTGACGTCCCTGCCTGTTGGTGAGCGTGTCGGGATCGCCTTCTCGGGCGGTCTGGACACCTCTGTCGCCGTTGCCTGGATGCGGGAGAAGGGGGCGATCCCCTGCACCTACACCGCCAACCTGGGCCAGTACGACGAGCCCGAGATCGACACGGTGCCCGACCGCGCCGGTGCGTACGGCGCCGAGCTCGCGCGCCTGGTCGACTGCCGCTCGGCGCTGGTCGAGGAGGGGCTCTCCGCCATCGCGTGCGGGGCCTTCCACATCCGCAGCGGCGGCAAGACGTACTTCAACACCACTCCCCTGGGCCGGGCAGTGACGGGCACCCTGCTGGTGCGCGCGATGAAGGCCGACGGCGTCGACATCTGGGGCGACGGATCCACCTTCAAGGGCAACGACATCGAGCGCTTCTACCGCTACGGCCTGCTGGCCAACCCGGCACTGCGCATCTACAAGCCGTGGCTCGACGCCGACTTCGTCACCGAGCTCGGTGGGCGCACGGAGATGTCCGAGTGGCTGCAGGCCCGTGACCTGCCCTACCGCTCGAGCACCGAGAAGGCGTACTCGACCGACGCGAACATCTGGGGCGCCACCCACGAGGCGAAGACGCTCGAGTTCCTCAACGAGAGCATGGAGATCGTCGACCCGATCATGGGCGTGCCCTTCTGGGACGAGTCCGTGGCCATCCCCAGCGAGGACGTCACGGTCCGCTTCGAGCAGGGTCGACCGGTGGCGATCAACGGTCGGGTCTTCCCCGACGCGGTCGCGCTCGTCGACGAGGCCAACGCCATCGGCGGCCGCCACGGCCTGGGCATGTCCGACCAGATCGAGAACCGCATCATCGAGGCGAAGAGCCGCGGCATCTACGAGGCCCCCGGCCTGGCCCTGCTGTGGATCACCTACGAGCGCCTGCTCAACGCGATCCACAACGAGGACACCATCGCCAACTACCACGCGGAGGGCCGCCGACTCGGCCGCCTGCTCTACGAAGGCCGCTGGCTCGACCCGCAGTCGCTGATGCTGCGCGAGTCGCTGCAGCGCTGGGTCGCCTCCGTCGTCACCGGCGAGGTGACCGTGCGCCTGCGGCGCGGTGACGACTACTCGATCATCGACACGACGGGCCCCGCCTTCAGCTACCACCCCGAGAAGCTCTCGATGGAGCGCACCGAGGGTGCCGCGTTCGGCCCGGTCGACCGCATCGGTCAGCTGACCATGCGCAACCTCGACATCGCCGACTCGCGCGCCAAGCTCGAGCTGTATGCCGCGCAGGGCCAGCTGGTCGCGCGTCACCAGGACCTCGTGGGCGACCTCGAGCCCGGCGGCGCCACGGCGATCTCGTCGAACCCGAGGGCCCAGGACGCGGACGACGACGCGCTCGACCGCGCGGCGATGGAGTCCGGCACCGACTGACCGAGCGTCGCCCGGCCGACGCTGACCCCGGGTCGGCGCCGTCGGGAGTGCGCCGTCGGGAGCGCGCCGCCGGGAGTGCGCCACCGGACTCCCCACCGCACGGTCGGCGTGACCCGCGTCACAGTTCCCCCTTTCATGCGTCAACCGTGCATGGAGGGAATGCAGGTCCCCGTGCGCGCGATGTCGCACGACGACGCCGTCAAGACCAGCCCGTCGCCCGTTGCCGACCCCGCGACAGAGGAAGACCTCGTGCTCCTGGCAGCGCTCCGGTCGGGCGACGTGTCGGCGATGTCGGCGCTCTACGAGCGTCACTACTCCTCCGCGCTGCGCACCGCGCGGGGGGTCTGCGGGCCGATCCTCGCCGACGACCTGGTCAGCGATGCGTTCTCCCGGGTCTTCACCTCGGTGCTGCACGGTTCCGGCCCCGACCGCCTGCTGCGGCCCTACCTCGCCACGACGATCCGCCACCTCTACGTCGACCGCATCCGCAAGGAGGCCCACGAGTTCCTCGTCGGAGACCCCGAGGTCCTCGACCGGCAGCAAGCCGACGCCGCCGACCTGGTCCTCGAGGACGACCTGGTGATCGAGGTGCTGTCCTCGCTGCCACCCCGGTGGCGCGAGATCCTGTGGCGCACGATCATCGTCGGGGAACCGCTGGCCGTCGCCGGCGCGCGGATGGGACTCAACGCCAATGCCGCTRCGGCGCTGAGCTTTCGCGCCCGGGGCGGGCTGCGCACGGCATACCTCGCTCGCACCTCGGACGAGGAGGACGGCGGCCGCGAAGGGCGGAGGTCGGCGCGCGGGTCCGCCTGAACCGGTCTCCCCGAGCCAGCCCCGAGCCAGCCCCGAGTCAGCCCCGAGGCTCAGCCCTGCGGCGGGTCGACCAGTCGCAGGTGGCGGGTGACGTCCGGGGCCGGCGTCGCCATGAAGTAGCCCTGCGCCAGGTCGAAACCGAGGCTGCGCACCTGTCCGAGTTGGGCAGAGTCCTCGATGCCCTCGGCGAGGGCCTGGATGCCCAGGGCAGCGGCGATGTCGACGGCCGACTTCATGATCGCCAGCGCTGCGTCGCTCGAGCGCGCAGTGGTCGAGCGCAACGCCGCGGCAAAGCCCCGGTCGACCTTGAGCACGTCGACCGGCATCCGCTGGAGACGGGCCAACGACGAGTAGCCGACCCCGAAGTCGTCGATGGCGATCCGCACCCCGAGCTGCTGCACCTCCCGGAGGATGGCCTCCGTCTGGGGAGTGGCCGCAGCCGACTCGGTGACCTCGAGCTCGAGACGACCCGGCGCGACCTCGAACTCCTGCATGGCGCGGTCCAGGTCCTCCAGGAAGTCGCTCGCACTCAGCTCCACCTGCGACACGTTGAACGCCAGCCGCACGTCGCCGGCCAGCGTCGACACCTTCCGGCACGCCTGGCGGAGCATGAGGCTGCCGATGGACACGAGCAGGCCGGACTCCTCCGCCACGTCGAGGAAGGCGACCGGGGAGAGCAGGCCGCGCGTCGGGTGCTGCCAGCGCAGGAGCGCCTCGGTGGCGACCACCTTCCCGGTGACGAGGTCGTGCTGGGGCTGGTAGTAGAACAGGAACTCCTCCCGCTGGATGGCCAAAGCGAGGTCGGCGAGGAGGGCGGCCCGCTGACGGGCCCGCAGGCTCATCACCGTCGTGAACGAGCTCAACCGCCCTGGGCTGAGGGCTTTCGCGTCATAGAGGGCCAGGTCGGCCATGCCGACCAGGTCGTCCGCGGGGATGCTGCGCGGGGCGGCGTGGGCGCAGCCGACGCTGGCGCTCACGGTCAGACGGTTGCCACGCACGGTGAAGGGCTCGACGAAAAGCTCCTGGTAGGGCGCGAAGAGCAGTTCCGGGAACTCCGGCTGGGTCGATGGCTGGGTGACGACGGCGAACTCGTCACCACCCAGCCGGGCGACGAAGTCGCCGTTGCGGTGCGCGGCCAGGCGGGAGGCGACCATCACCAGGAGCTCGTCACCCACGGAATGCCCCAGGGTGTCGTTGACCGCCTTGAAGTTGTCGAGGTCGAAGATCGCCAGGTGGACCTCACCGGCTGACCGGTCGGCACGGAGCAGCGACTCGAGGGTGTCCTGGAAGAGTCGCCGGTTGGCCAGGCCCGTCAACGGATCAGTCTGCGCGAGGCGCACCAGCTCCTGGGCGTGGTTGTGCGCCTGCGTCGTGTCCGCCCCGACACCGCGCCAACCGATGACCGCCCCGTCTTCACCCCGCCTGGGCTTCGCCGAGACGGCCCACCACCGATCGGATCCCTGCACCTGCACGTGCAGGAGGTGTTCACGGATGTCGACCCCTCGATCCAGCTGGTCCTGCAGCGCTTCGACGGACCGCCGACCGTCGTCCGACGGCTGGGCGAGACGGGCCAACACCTCCACGAGCCCCAGCTCACGGAGCTCGCCCACGGAGTACCCCGACACCTCGGCGAGGCGCTCCGACACGTGGGTCAGGGCGCCGTCGGCGTCGGTCTCCCAGAGCCAGTCGCGCGAACCGTCCTCGAAGTCGTCGAGGAGCAGCTCGACGAGCTGCTGCGCGTGCCGCGCGTCGATCTCGGCGATCGACCGCCGACGGAACGAGTTGGCCAGGTAGACGCCGCCGACGACGAGGACGGCGCCGTAGACGACGAGCTGGGCGGTCAGGACGTCGTAGGCCGGGCGGTCCATGGCCAGGAAGGTCGGCACCGCACCGAGGACGTGGATGACGACCCACACGATGCCGACCGACCGGACCGTCGAGAGGGCGACCGTCCCCGCGCCGAGGATGCCGGCGAAGCTGGCCACCAGGACCACCTGACGGCCCGTGTCGACCCGGGGCAGGAGGTAGCCGACCAGGACCGTGTTGAGCACGCCTTGGAGCACGACCTCGAGGATCGTGATGCGGTAGTAGCGGCGGATGAGGGCAGCACCCTGCGGCCTCGCGAGGCGGCGCTGCCCCAGCCACCAGACCGCGGCTCGCGGGGCTGCCGCCGGCAGGGCCAGCGCCATCCACACGAGGGCGACGACGGGGTGCCCCGGCAGGGCGACGTAGAGCGCCAGCGTGATGATGCTCGCGGCGTTGGCCAGGTTCGCCGGCGAGGCCACTCGCATGGCCGCGGTGACCTGGCGGCTGAAGACCTCTTCCTTCATGCCGTGGGTGCCCGAGACCTCTGCACCGCTCACCGGCGTCCACCCCTCCCCCCTCGTCCGCTGCCAGAGATCTCCACGTGTTGAGACGTTCTGGGAGGGCCGCGCATTACGCGCGACTCGGGGGAGGTTCGGCTACCGGACCGGCACCCCGGCCCGGACCAGCCCGTAGGTGACCCCGTCGACGAGGGCCTGCCACGAAGCCTCGATGATGTTGCCGGCCACCCCGATGGTCTCCCACGAGGTCGAACCGTCCGAGGTCTCGATGAGGACCCTCGTCACCGCGTCGGTGCCGTGGGCGGCATCGAGGATGCGCACCCGGAAGTCGATCAGCTCGAGCTTGTCGAGCTCGGGGTAGGCCGGCGCCAGGGCACGGCGGAGGGCGTGGTCGAGGGCGTTGACCGGACCGTTCCCCTCGCCCGTCGCCACCACCCGCTCGCCGCCCGCGACGACCTTGACGGTCGCCTCGGACAGCGCATCCTCGTTTCCCCGGGCATCGGTGATGACCCGCCACGACTCGACCTCGAAGAAGTCGTAGCCGCCGTCCTCGACCTCGCGGCGCAGCAGCAGCTCGAAGGACGCATCGGCCGCGTCGAAGGTGTAGCCGCGCAGCTCGAGCTCCTTGACGCGGGCCAGGACCCGGGTGAGCAGGTCGTTGTCGTCAGACAGGTCGTAACCGAGCTCGCGGCCCTTCAGCTCGATGCTCGCCCGCCCGGCCATGTCGGACACCAGCATCCGCATGTCGTTGCCGACGTGCTGCGGGTCGGTGTGCTGGTAGAGGTCGGGGTCGACCTTGATCGCGCTCGCGTGCAGTCCGGCCTTGTGCGCGAAGGCGCTCGCCCCGACGTACGGCTGCCGGGAGTAGGGCGGCACGTTGGTGATCTCGCTGATCGAGTGGGCGATGCGGGTGGCCTCGCGCAGCCGGTCGGTCTCGACCAGCGGCAGCCCGCGCTTGATCTGCAGGTTGCTGACCACGGTGAGGAGATCGGCGTTGCCCGTGCGCTCGCCGTAGCCGTTGATGGTCCCCTGCACGTGCGTCGCGCCGGCATCGACGGCTGCCATGGAGTTGGCGACCGCACACCCGGTGTCGTTGTGGCAGTGGATGCCGACCCGCGCAGACGTGGCCGCGACCGCATCGGCGACGACGTCGGCGACCTGGTCGGGCAGCATGCCCCCGTTGGTGTCGCAGAGCGCGACGACCTCGGCTCCCGACTCCATCGCCGCCCGCACGACCTCCAGCGCGTAGTCGCGGTTCGCGGCATACCCGTCGAAGAAGTGCTCGGCGTCGAGGAAGACCCGGCGCCCCTCCCCGGCGAGGAACGACACGGTGTCACGCACCATGGCGAGGTTCTCCTCGAGGGTGGTCCGCAGGGCCGACTCGACATGGCGCACATGGGACTTCGCCACGAGGGTCACCACCGGGGCCTGGCTGTCGAGCAGGGCGCGCACCAGGGGGTCGGTGGCCGCTTGGCCCCCGACCCGCCTGGTCGCGCCGAAGGCCGCGAGCGTGGCGTTGCGCAGCCGCAGCTCGGTCTGGGCCCTGGCGAAGAACTCGGTGTCCTTGGGGTTCGCGCCGGGCCAGCCGCCCTCGATGAACCCGACGCCGAGCTCATCGAGGTGCAGGGCGATGGCGAGCTTGTCCGACACGGAGAGGTTGAGCCCCTCCTGCTGCGCGCCATCGCGCAGGGTGGTGTCGTAGACGTGCAGGTCGCTCATCGTCATTCCTCGCCGAGTCGTCATCTGTCCTGGTGGTCATTCTCCCCGTCATCGCGCCCCTCTGTCCGGCTGGGTTGTGCCGGCAGCTGCCCTGGCGTCGTGTCGGCTGCACGAGGCAGCGCCACACAAAGCAAAAGACCCCCCGGGTGTGGGAGGTCTGCGCGACGAGGGAGTCTCGTCGCGCTAGTCGATAATCACCATGGTGGTAGCCATGTGCCAGGAGGTCACGGGACCACTGTGGCAGGTCCGGTCCACCGACTGAACCCCAGGTCCGCCATCTGGTCAAAACTGCACCGGCCTCCTTCGGTCGATGTAAACCCGCCGGTGATCTCCGGCGGGTTTACATCGACCGGGCGGTGGAGTCGCGGCGCTCGCGAGCCGCTGCCACCAGGGCCTCGAACAGCCTCGGGTCGTCGCCCACCTCGGGGTGCCACTGCACCCCGAGCCGGAACCGCGCATCCGGGTCCTCCATCGCCTCGAGGGTGCCGTCCGACGCCCAGGCCGAGGGCTCGAACCCGGGGTGGGTCAGGACCGACTGGTGGTGGTAGCTGGGCACGTCGGTCTCGTCGCCGAGCAGGGCGGCGAGCCGGGTGCCCGGGACGGTGGTGACCACGTGGTGCCCGTAGACCGCGACCGCCGGGGAGTGGTCGACGTGGCCGACACGGTCGGGCACGTGCTGCTCGAGGACACCTCCGGCCGCCACGGCCATCACCTGCATCCCGCGGCAGATGCCCAGCAGGGGCAGGTCAGCCGAGGCTGCAGCGCGGGCCAGGGCGGTCTCCGACGCGTCCCGGTCCGGACGGGCCTCCTGGACGTGCGGGTGGCGCTCCGACGCGGCATACAGAGCGGGGTCGACGTCGGCGCCGCCGGCGATCACCAGCCCGTCGATGCGCGCCACGATCTCCAGCGCGGCCTCGTCGTCGACATCGGTCCACGGCGGGATGACGATCGGCGTGCCACCGGCATCCTTGACCTGCCTGACGTAGTCGTGGGGCAGCACGACGCTCGGCACGTCCTTCCAGTCGCCGCGGCTCGCCGGCTCGACGTAGCAGGTGATCCCGATCAACGGTCGACTCATGCGGGCCTCACAGCGGGGTCACGTAGGCGCCGGAGATCCCCCCGTCGACCAGGAACGTCGAGGCGGTCATGAAGCTCGACTCGTCGGAGGCGAGGAAGAGCACGGCGTTGGCCATCTCCTCGGGCTCGCCGAACCGACCCATCGGCACGTGCACGAGGCGCCGGGCGGCGCGCTCCTCGTCCTTGGCGAACAGCTCCTTGAGCAACGGGGTGTTGACCGGTCCGGGGCACAGGGCGTTGACCCTGATCCCGTCCCGGGCGAACTGCACGCCGAGCTCACGGGTCATCGACAGCACGCCACCCTTGCTGGCGCTGTAGGAGATCTGCGACGTCGCGGCACCCATCACGGCCACGAACGACGCGGTGTTGATGATCGACCCGGACTTCTGCTCGAGCATGTAGGGCAGAGCGGCCTTGCAGCACAGGTAGACGCTCGTGAGGTTGACCTCCTGCACGCGGCGCCAGGCCTCGAGGTCGGTGTCGAGGATCGAGTCGTCCTCGGGAGGACTGATGCCGGCGTTGTTGAACGCGATGTCGAGCCGCCCGAACCGCTCCTTCGCGGTGGCGAAGAGGCGGTCGACGTCGTCCTTGGAGGCGACGTCGCAGTGGACGTAGGCGCCGCCGATCTCCTCGGCCAGCGCCTCTCCAGCAACGTCGTCGAGGTCTCCGACCACGACCTTGGCGCCCTCCTGGGCGAACCGGCGGACGGTCGCCAGACCGATGCCGGAGCACCCGCCCGTGACGACGGCCACCTTGCCGTCGAGCCTGCCTGCCATGTGATGTCCTCTCAGGAAGTTGTTGAGTCAGCTCAGGGTGGAGATGAACACGTTCTTCACGTCGGTGAAGGCGTCGAGGGCGTCGGGCCCGAGCTCGCGCCCGATCCCCGACTGCTTGAACCCCCCGAACGGGGTGGAGTAGCGGACGCTGCTGTGCGAGTTGACCGACAGGTTGCCGGCTTCGACGCCGCGGGCGACGCGCAGGGCGCGCCCCACGTCGCGGGTCCAGATCGACCCCGACAGCCCGTATGCCGTGTCGTTCGCCTTCGTGACCGCGTCGGCCTCGTCGTCGAACGGCATGACGGCCACGACCGGCCCGAAGACCTCCTCCTGCCAGACCCGGTCGGTCGTGGCCCTCGGCAGGACCACGGTGGCGGGGTACCAGAACCCGTCGCCGGTCGGGGCCTGGCCGCGGAATGCGACATCGACGTCCTCGGTCGCGTCCTCGACGTAGGAACGCACCGTCTCGCGCTGCCCGGCGCTGATGAGCGGGCCCATCTCGGTGGCCTCGTCGCCGGGATCGGCCACGACCACCCCCTTCACGGCCGGTTCGAGCAGCTCCATGAACCGGTCGAACACGCTGCGCTGCACGAGGATCCGGCTGCGCGCACAGCAGTCCTGACCTGCGTTGTCGAACACGCCGTAGGGTGCCGTGGCGGCTGCCTTCTCGAGGTCGCTGTCCTCGAAGACGATGTTGGCGCTCTTGCCACCGAGCTCGAGGGTGATCCGCTTGACCTGGTCTGCAGCGCCCCGCATGATCCGCTGCCCGACGGCCGTCGACCCGGTGAAACACACCTTGCGCACCGACGGGTGCGTCACGAACCGCTCCCCCACGACCGAGCCCTTGCCCGGGATCACCGTGAAGACCCCCTCGGGGATCCCGGCTTCCAGGGCCAGCTCACCGAGTCGGATGGCGGTCAGGGGCGTCAGCTCGGCGGGCTTCAGCACCACCGTGTTGCCCGCGGCGAGGGCCGGGGCGAACCCCCACCCGGCGATCGGCATGGGGAAGTTCCACGGGACGATGATGCCCACCGTGCCCAGCGGCTCCTTGAAGGTGACGTCCAGGCCGTCGGCCACGGGGATCTGGCGGCCGAACAGCCGTTCCGGGGCCGCCGAGTAGTAGGCCAGCACGTCCCTGACGTTGCCGGCCTCCCACCGCGCGTTGCCGATGGTGTGACCTGAGTTGGCCACCTCGAGCTGGGCCAGCTCCTCGCTGTGGGCGTCGACCTGCTCGGAGAACCGCCGCAGCAGGCGTCCGCGGTCGGCGGGCGCCACCGCGCGCCACGCAGCGCCCGCAGCCTCGGCCGCGGCGATGGCGGCGTCGGTCTGCTCGACGTCGGCGAGGGGGACTTCGGCGACCACCGCTTCGGTGGCGGGATTGACGACCTGGTGCAGGCTCACAGTCGCTCGAACCCCCTGATCCGCTCCCAGTCGGTCACCGCGGCGTTGAAGGCCGCGAGCTCGACGTCTGCGGCGTGGGCGTAGTGGTCGACCACCTCGTCACCGAAGGCGCCCCGCGCGAACTCCGACGCCGCGAACAGGTCCCGCGCCTCCGCGAGGGTCGACGGCACGCGGTCCTTGTCGGAGGCGTACGCGTTGCCCTCGAAGGCAGGCTCCAGCGGGATCTCCTCGCGGATGCCGTGCAACCCTGCTGCGAGCATCCCGGCGACGGCGAGGTAGGGGTTGACGTCACCGCCGGGCACGCGGTTCTCGACCCGCAGGCCGGCGCCGTGGCCGACCACCCGCAGGGCACAGGTGCGGTTGTCGGTGCCCCACGCGATGGCGGTGGGGGCGAACGACCCCGGCTGGAAACGCTTGTAGGAGTTGACGTTCGGGGCGTAGAGGAGGGTGAGCTCTCGCATGGTGGTCTGGATGCCCGCCACGAAGTGCTCGAAGACCGGGCTGCGTCCACCGTCGCGGTCGTCGTCCGCGAAGACGATGCCTCCGTCGGCGCCGCGCAACGAGAGGTGGATGTGGCACGAGTTGCCCTCGCGCTCGTCGAACTTGGCCATGAAGGTCAACGACTTGCCGTGGTTGGCGGCGATCTCCTTCGCCGCTGTCTTGTAGACGACGTGGTTGTCACACGTGCGCACCACCTCGTCGTAGAGGAACGCGATCTCGTGCTGGCCGAGGTTGCACTCACCCTTCGCGCTCTCGACGGTGACGCCCGCGGCATACATCTCGTTGCGGATGTCGCGCAGCAGCGGCTCCACGCGCGTGCCGCCGAGGATCGAGTAGTCGACGTTGTAGCGGTTGGCGCCGGTGAGGCCGTGGTATCGCCGGTCCCAGGCCTGGTCGAAGGAGTCCTCGAAGACGATGAACTCGAGCTCGGTGCCGGTGAGCCCGACGAAGCCGAGCTCGGCTGCCGCGTCGACCTGGGCCTTGAGCACCGACCGCGGTGACTCCCGCACGAGCCCGCTCCCGTCGAGCCACGACAGGTCGCACTGCACGGTGGCCGAGTAGGGCTGGCCCGGAGTGCGGCGGAGGGTGGCGAGGTCGAGGTCGAACATCATGTCGCCGTAGCCGCGCTCCCACGAGCTGATGGCGTAGCCGTCCACCGTGTTCATGTCGACGTCGACGGCCAGCAGGTAGTTGCAGCCCTCGGTGCCGTGACCGAGCACCGAGTCGAGGAAGAACTGGGCGTGGATGCGCTTGCCCTGCAGGCGCCCCTGCATGTCGGTGAACGCGACGATGACCGTGTCGACCACCCCGGCGGCGATGTCGGCTCGGAGCTGCTCGACGGTGAGCTGTGGTGGAGCAGTCATGCGGGTCTCCTGGTGTCTGGCATGGACATCGTGCGGGTGGCGGTCATCCGATGAGTCCCCTCAACAGGGCGGCCGTGGCGTCGCAGTGCTCCTCCATGGCCGCACGGGCGCGGGTGTCGTCGCCGTCGAGGATGGCCCGGACGACCGCGTCGTGCTGGTCGTTGGAGTGCGCGATGTTGGTGGGCAGCACGGGGATCGCCGACAGCAGCTCGTTGAGGGCCGCCTGGGCGCGCGTGACTGCCTCGATAAGCATCGGGGAGCCCGAGAGCGTGGCGACGGCGAGGTGGAAGCGGCTGTCGGCCAGTCGGTGCGCGGCGTTGTCGGGCGCCTCACGGGCGGCCTTGGCGCTCTCGACCAGCCAGGCCCGCTGGTCGGCGGCCAGGGCACGCGTGGCGGTCAGGGCGGCCGCCCCCGGCTCGACGACGCGGCGGAAGTCGATCGCATCGGCCAGTGCGGCGCCCGTCCGCACCGGCGCACCGGTGGCCCGGCTGCCGGGCTCCAGCCCGGCGTACGTCACGACGCTGCCGCCCCCGCGACCCCGCCGGGTGGTGACCAGGCCCGAGTCGCGCAGGGCCGCGATCGCCTCGCGCAGGGTGCTGCGGCTGACCCCGAGCCGGTCGGCCAGCTCGCGCTCCGGCGGCAGCTGCTCGCCGTCGGTGAAGACGCCGAGCCGGATGGCCGTCGCGAGCTGCTCGACGGTCGCCTCGAAGGCGTTGCCCGACGCCGGCCGGAGGACGACGTGGGGCAGCGACATCCTCGGCTGGGGGGCGCTCACCGTCCGATCCAATACCCGCGGCCTCACCGCGTCAATGGTCTGGGATAGGACCATTAGGTGTTCCTGTCCTCGTGTTGTTCCTGCGGTGGTGTGGCTCATGGGGTGGTCCCGTTCCCGTCTCGACCGAGCTTGCGCCCCTCCGGGTCGAACGGCGCGCGCAGCGACACCGTCACCGGCCACCGTTCTCCGGCCAGGTCGACGGACCACGTGCCGCTCTCGAGCCAGTCCTTGGTCGCGGCGCCGGAGGCTCGGTCACCGACCAGGGCCAGGCCGACGGAGGCCCCCACGGTCGCGCCCCACGCCGCGCTCGTGACCTGTCCGGCAGGCTCACCGTCGCGCAGCAGGAGCTCCCCACCCCACAGGTATGCCGCGGGGTCGCCGACCACGAGCGAGACCACGCGTCGCGTCGGCGGGACGAGCCGTGCCGCCTCGACGGCCGCTCGGCCGAGGAAGTCGACCTCGCCGCGCAGCTTGCAGGCGAAGGTCAACCCCGCCGCCACCGGGCCGGTCTCGGTGGTGAGCTCACGGGCGAAGGCGCGGTAGCCCTTCTCGAGCCGCATGGACTCGATCGCGGAGTAGCCAGCGGGAACGACACCCAGGGCGGCGCCTGCGCGGAACAGGTCCTGGTAGACCGACCGGGCCAGCTCGGTGGGCACGTAGAGCTCCCACCCGAGCTCGCCCACGTAGGTGATCCGGGTCGCGCGCACGAGCGTCGTCTCCACCACGACCTCACGGCTGGTGCCGAACGGGAACGAAGCGTCGTCGAAGCGGTCGTCGCTCAGGGCCTCGAGCAGCTCGCGCGAGCGGGGCCCCATGACGCCGAACACGGCATACGAGCCGGTGACGTCGACGACGCCGACGCGGGCGTCCGCCGGCACGTGCCGGCGGATCCAGTCGAGGTCCCGGACCGTCGTCGCGGCGCTGCTGACGAGGAAGAAGTCGGTGGCGGAGGTGCGGGTCACCGTGAGGTCGGCCTCGTAGGTGCCGCGCCGGTTGAGCATCCCCGTGTAGACCGCCCTGCCCACGGGGACGTCGACGTCAGCAGTGCACAGCCACTGCAGTGCGCGAACGGCGTCGGGTCCGGTGACGACGTACTTGGAGAACGACGTCTGGTCGAAGACCGCGACGGCCTCGCGGGTGGCTCGCTGCTCCGCCACCGACCAGTCCACCCAGCGCGGGCGCTCCCACGCGTAGTCGAGCACCGGCGCCTCCCCCGGTGGTGCGAAGACATTGGCGCGCTCCCAGGCGTTGCGGCTGCCGAGGCAGGCGCCTTGGGCGACCAGGAGGTCGTGCACCGGCGAAATGCGTTGCGGGCGTGCGGACTCCAGCTCCCGGTTCGGCCACGGCACGGCGTAGTGCAGCCCCAGCACCTCCCCCACCCGCGCCCGCAGCCAGGCGTTGCTCCCGGCAAGCGAAGAGAACCGCCTGAGGTCGACCCCGATGAGGTCTGACGTGGGTTCGCCCTCGACGATCCACTCGGCGAGCGCGCGTCCGGCGCCGCCGGCCGAGGCGATGCCCACCGAGTTGAACCCCGCGCCGACGAAGAACCCGGGCAGCTCGGGCGCCTCCCCGAGGAGGAACTGGTTGTCGGGCGTGAAGCTCTCGGGGCCGTTGTAGAACTTGCGGATTCCCGTGTCGGCGAGCACCGGGATGCGGTGCACCGCGCTGTCCATGAGCACCTCGAAGTGCTCCCAGTCCTCGTCGAGCAGCGCGAACTCGAACGGGTACGGGATCTGGTCGGGCGACACCCAGGGCTTCGCCACCGGCTCGAAGCCACCGACCAGCAGACCCCCGACCTCCTCCTTCACATAGGTGTAGCCGTCCGGGTCGCGCAGGATCGGGAGGTCGCGGTGCACCCCGGCGATCTGGTCGGTGACGACGTAGAAGTGCTCCGCCGAGTGCAAGGGCACGGTCACTGCCGCCAGTGCGCCCACCGCCTTCGCCCATTGTCCAGCACAGTTCACGACCACCTCGGCCTCGATGTCACCCTGGTCGGTGGTCACCCCCGAGACGCGCCCCCGCGTGGTCGTGATGCCGGTGACGCGGACCCGCTCGAGGATCGTGGCGCCGCCCGTGCGGGCGCCCTTGGCCAGCGACTGGGTCAGGTCCGTGGGGTTGGCCCGCCCGTCGCCGGGCAGCCAGATGGCCCCCAGCAGGTCGTCGACCTGGATGAGGGGGAAGCGTTCGAGCGCCTGGGCGGCGGTGAGCAGCTCGCACTCGAGGTCGTATGCCGCCGCGCTGGCGACGGTGCGCCGCAGCTGCACCATGCGCTCGGGCGTCCGTGCCACGGTGAGGCCTCCGCAGACGCGGTAGCCGGTCGTCAGCCCGGTCTCCTCCTCGAGCCTGGCGTAGAGCTCGGTGGAGTACTGCACGAGCCGGGTGCCGGCCTCGCTGGCCCTGAGCTGGCCGACGAGCCCCGCGGCGTGCCACGTGGTCCCGCACGACAGGGTGCCCTGCTCGAGGAGCACGACGTCGGTCCACCCGAGTTTGGTCAGGTGGTAGGCGACGCTGCAGCCGATCACCCCACCCCCGATGACGACGACGCGCGCGCGCTCCGGGACCCCGCTCATGGGTGGCCACCGGCGGTGTCGAGCAGGTCCTCCAGGCGGGTGCTCGTCATCAACGGGAGGGCCAGCTCGTGGCGCTCCAGCGCGAAGTCCCAGAAGTCGTGGTCGACGTCCGACACCCCGTGCTGGATCGCCCCCCAGAGGGTCCAGGCCCAGCGTCCGGCCAGGCCCCACAGCTCGGCGCGCGCGAGCAGCTGCGCGGTGCAGGTCCCGTGGTAGGCCTCGACGAGCTCGACGAGGTGGTCGTGGTCGAGCTGCGACTCGTTGACCAGGTTGCCCAGCTCGAAGGACGCCTCGTTCATCCCGGAGTACTCGTAGTCGATGAACCGCAGGTCTCCTCCGTCGTCGAGGATGTTGGCGGCCAGCAGGTCGTTGTGACACGCCACGAGCGGCTCAGGGTGGGCAGTCAGGGCGGCCTCGACCCGTGCAGCCGCCGGCGCCAGCGCGTCGTAGCCGTCAGGCACGGCATACCCACGCTCGCGGACGATCCGCAGGTAGCAGCGCTGCACCGCGAACATGTCGAACCGCGACGCGAAGGGCGGCCCGGCATGCAGCCGCCGCGCGGCTGCGGCGACCCGGGGGAGGTTGGCCGCGACGTCGGCCGCCGTGTAGGTGCGCCCCGGAAGGAACTCGACGACGAGGACACCCTCTCCCGGGAGGTAGTCGACGACCGGTGCGCCGACACCGACCGCGGCCGCCACCGTGCTGTTGTGCCACTCGTGGTGCCGGTCGATCGCGAGCAGCTCGGTGCCGGGGGGCGAGATCCGGACGACGACGTCGCGCGTCGCCGTCCGGACCCGGTAGTTGTGGTTGGTGAGCCCTCCGGGCAGCTCGGTGACCTCCGTGGGCGGGTCCAGTCCGGGCAGCCTGTGGAGCGCCTCGTCGAGCGTCAGGCCCGAGGTCACTCCCCGAAGGCCTCCACGACCGCCTGGTCGATGGTGTGCTTCGGCCCCTTGAACCACTTGCGCGCCGAGACCTGCCACCAGATCCACAGGATGATCAGGGAGCCGATGGTGAGGATGGGCGCGTAGTTGACGAACTTCCAGTCGAAGCCGGCACTGAACGGCACGCCCGCTGGAACGAACGGCAGGATGAAGTAGACCGAGATGATGGCGATCTCGAGGACGGCGAGGATGTTCATCCACTTGTACTTCGCGCCGTTGTTCCAGCTGCCCGGGACGAAGGCGTCGCCCATCCGCCAGCGCAGCCAGATGGGGATGAGGAAGGCGAGGTAGAGGCCGATCACGGAGACGGAGACGACGGCGTAGAACGCGACCGGCACGATCAGCGGCGATTTGTCCGTGCCGACGTTGACCTCCTTCAGGGCGGGCAGCGTGATCAGCGCGGCCACCACGGCCACGAGCATCACGGCGTTGGCCGGGACCTTGCTCGCAGACAGGCTCGACCACAGCCGCGAGCCGGGGATCGCTCCGTCACGGCTGAAGGCGAACGTCATCCTGGAGGCGCTGGTCATGCACGAGGTGGTGCAGAAGAACTGGCCCACCGCGGAGATGAGCAGGATGGTGCCCGCCCACTTGCTGTCCATGGCGTGAGTGAAGATGTAGGCCACACCACCCCCGCCGACGCCGGCGTTGTCGGGCTTGCCGTCGTCACCGTTGGGGACGGCGAAGAGGAAGCACAGCAACAGGATCCAGCCGCCGATGGCGGAGTAGAAGATCGACTGCCAGATGCCCTTGGCGGCCGCCTTGGAGGCGGACGCCGTCTCCTCGGACAGGTGGGCGGACGCGTCGAACCCGGTGATCGTGTACTGCGTCAGCAGGAGGCCGAACGGCAGCACGAGGAACCAGTACTTGAGCGAGCTGTTGCTGCCACCGCTGTAGCCGGAGTTGTTGAACCGCTCGGTGAAGACGTAGGAGAAGCTCTGGTGGTGGTCCGGGATGAAGATGAGCATCAGGATGACGATCGAGGCGCCGACGACGTGCCACCAGACCGACACGTTGTTCATGATCGCCATGAGGTGGCCGCTGAAGATGTTGAGCACCGAGGCGAGCACGAGGAGTGCGAGGAACAGCCAGAAGACCCGGCTCAGCGAGTAGCCGTCGGCATACCCCTTCGAGAAGGTGCTCAGGGTGAGGTCGAGGAAGGTGGCACAGCCGTAGGCGACCGAGGCCGTCACCGCGATGAGGCCGATGAGGTTGAGCCAGCCCGTGAAGAACCCGGCTCGCGCGCCGCCCATCTTGCTCGCCCACCAGTAGATGCCACCCGAGGTCGGGTAGGCCGAGACCAGCTCGGACATGGTGAAGCCGATGAGGAGGATGAACGCTGCCACGATCGGCCAACCCCACGAGATCGCGACGGGGCCACCGTTGTTGAAGCCCTGTCCGAAGGTCGTGAAGCACCCGGCCAGGATCGAGATGATCGAGAACGAGATCGCGAAGTTCGAGAAGCCGGACCAGGAGCGGTCGAGCTCCTGCTTGTAGCCGAGCTCGGCGAGCCGTCGCTCGTCGTCGGACAGTGATCGCACATCGGACACAGCAAGCTCCTAGTCCACGCAACGAAGGTGAGCGAATGCTTCACCCAGCGGGCTGGCCCTGTCAATGGTCCGAACACAAACCAAAAGCCACGCGCCTCACGCCGCAACCTGAGCGCCCTGGAGGGCGCTCAGGTTGCGGGGTGGTGAGGTGGGAGGCGGTCTGGGTCAGACCAGGCGGGTCAGCCAGCCGTGTGTGTCCTCGGTGCGGCCGTACTGGATGTCGAGCAGCCGCTCGCGGATCGACCGGGTGACCTCGCCGTAGTCGACGCCGTTGCGGTGGTCGCACGAGCCGCCGGCCCACCGCAGCTCGCCGACGGGCGTGATGACCGCGGCCGTGCCACATGCGAAGATCTCGACGATGTCGCCGCTGGCCGCGCCGTCCTTCCACTCCTGGATGGGGATGCGCCGCTCCTCCGGCTCGAGGCCCATCTCCTTCGCGAGCGCCAGTACCGACGACCGCGTGACGCCCTCGAGGATCGAGCCGGTGAGCTCGGGGGTGAGCAGCCTGTTGTCCTTCGTGACGAAGAACAGGTTCATGCCCCCGAGCTCCTCCACGTACGTGTGCGTCGAGGCGTCGAGGAAGACTGCCTGGTCGCACCCGTTCTCGATGCCCTCGAGCTGGCCCGCCAGGCTGGAGGCGTAGTTGCCACCGCACTTCGCCGCACCGGTGCCACCCTCGCCGGCCCGCGCGTAGTCCGTGGACAGCCACAGGGTCACCGGCTTGATCCCGCCGCTGAAGTAGGCGCCCGCGGGTGAGGCGATGACCGAGTAGGTGACCTCGGCCGCGGGGCGCACCCCGAGGAAGGCCTCGGAGGCGTACATGAAGGGTCGCAGGTAGAGACTCGACTCGCCGCTGGTCCCCGACGGCACCCAGGCCTGGTCGACCTCCACGAGCGCACGCAGCGAGGCGATGAAGTCCTCTTCCGGCAGCTCGGGAAGGGTCATGCGGCGGGCACTGCGGATCATGCGCTGGGCGTTGGCCTCCGGGCGGAAGGTCCAGATCGACCCGTCCTCGTGGCGGTACGCCTTCATGCCCTCGAAGATCTCCTGGGCGTAGTGCAGCACGGCCGCCGACGGCATGAGCGTGATCGGGCCGTAGGGCACGACCTTGCCCTCGCTCCAGCCCTCCCCCCTGCGCCAGATGGCGGTGACCATGTGGTCGGTGAAGGTGGTGCCGAACCCCGGGTTGGCCAGTACCGCCTCACGCTCCGCGTCCGGCCGCGGGTCGCTGCGGCGGGTGACCTCGAAGGTCAGCGGGGCGGTGGTCTGGCTCATGGAGTCCTCCTGATGATCCACCCCTGGTCGGGGTGCGGTTCCTCCTGCCGAGATTACCTGCCCGGCACACCACCCGGGCAGGAGACGTCGGATGCAGCCAGTCTTCTAGAGGAGAGAAGCGATCGCGTCGCCGACCTCTGAGGTGCTGCGTACCGCGGCGCCGCGGGAGGCCAGGTCTGCCTCGACCGCGCGCTCGACCCGGGCGGCCTCGTCCGAGCGGCCCAGGTGCGCGAGGAGCATGCCGACGGACAGGATCGTCGCGGTCGGGTCGGCCTTGGCCTGGCCCGCGATGTCGGGGGCGGAGCCGTGCACAGGCTCGAACATGCTGGGCGCCGTGCGCTCGGGGTTGATGTTCGCGCTGGCGGCCAGCCCGATGCCACCGACGATCGCGGCCGCGATGTCGGTGATGATGTCGCCGAAGAGGTTGTCGGTGACGATGACGTCGAAGCGTCCGGGGTCGGTGGCCAGGAAGATCGTGGCCGCGTCGACGTGCTGGTATGCCGTCGTGACCTCGGGGAACTCGGCCCCCACCTCGTCGACGGTGCGGCGCCAGAGGTGTCCGGCGTGGGTGAGCACGTTGTGCTTGTGGACGAGCGTGAGGTGCTTGCGGGGGCGGGCCTGCGCGCGGGCGAAGGCGTCGCGGACGACCCGCTCGACACCGAATCTCGTGTTGACGCTGACCTCGGTGGCGATCTCGTTGGGGGTGCCGGTGCGCAGCGCGCCGCCGTTGCCGACGTACGGCCCCTCCGTGCCCTCGCGGACGACGACGAAGTCGATGCCGTCGGGCGCGACCCGCTCGACCGCGAGGGGGCTCAGCACCCCGGGGTAGAGCTTCGCCGGGCGGAGGTTGACGTACTGCTCGAGGGCGAACCGGAGCGGAAGCAGCACCCCGCGCTCGAGCACACCGCTGGGCACCGTGGGGTCACCGATCGCGCCGAGCAGGATGGCGTCGTGGCCGCGGAGCTCCTCCAGGACCGAGTCGGGCAGCGTCTCGCCGGTCTCGTGCCAGCGCCGGGCCCCGAGGTCGTAGTCGGTGGCGTGGAACTTGGTGCCGGTGCCCGCCGTCACGGCCTCGAGGACCTTCAGGCCCTCGGCGACGACCTCCGGACCGATGCCGTCGCCGCCGATGACGGCGAGGTTGACGGTGTCGTTGCCGGTGCTCTCGGAAGCCATGTGCCCAGCCTAAAGACGGTCTTGCGATCTGATACTGGTGTCTCACATGACGAACGGCTCCGAGCAGGTGCTCGGAGCCGTTCGTCGTCGCACCACGACGGTGCGGAGGCGTGTGGTGCGTTGGTCAGTCGTCGGAGTGACCCTGCTCGCGCAGGTCCATCGACTCCTGCAGTGCCTGACGTGCCTTCTCGGCCTCTTCGCTCATGATGATCATTCCTCTACGGATCTCCCTGTGTCGCAACAGGGTTCGGTTTGGGGTGGTTCTCGGTGGTCTCACCGGGCACTCGCCGGTTAACGGGGTGCCACTGCCAGCCACGCACGCGGGATCTCCGCGGCGAGTGGGCTGACTACCGGAACTCGCCGCGGCAAATAAGAATTACGACCTGCCGCGTCATGTCTTCGAGGTTACGTGGACGTCCAACTAAAAGACAGCCGTTTCCCACGCAGTGAGACATGACTGGACGTGACCGGCGTCTCATGGTGTGCGGGCAATCGCGGCGTTTCGCGTGCACTTGGCCCCTCGGGCCCACGGCGTGACGTGGCCCCACGCCGCTCCCCCAGATTCCCGTTGTCCGCCTAGGGTTGCGTCGTGCTTCCCGACGGCTACGCCCTGCGTCCCCTCACCCCCGACGATGCCGCCTCGCTGGCCGCCGCAGCCGAGCGCAACCGCGACCACCTGCGCCCCTGGGAGCCCTCCCGTCCCGAGTCGTTCTTCACTGAAGCCGGCCAGCGCGCAGTGGTGGAGGGCCGGCTGCGCCAGGTCGAGCTCGGCCTGTTCGACTGCTGGCTGCTCTGGCACGACACCGAGGTGGTGGGAGCCGCCAACCTCCAGAACATCGTGCGTGGGGCCATGCTCGGGGCCGACCTGGGCTACTGGGTCGACCAGGCCCACCTGCGACGCGGCCTGGGCTCGGCCTTGGTCGAGCACCTGGTGCAGCGCGGTCACGACCTCGGCCTGCACCGGCTGGGTGCCAGCACGATGGTGGCGAACCGCCCGTCGCAGTCGGTCCTGCGCCGGTGCGGCTTCGAGGAGGTCGGGCGGATCCCCGACTTCCTCTACCTGGACGGCGACTGGCGCGACAGCATCCTGTTCAACCTCGTCCTCCACGACGGGCCACCCCGCAGCTGAGTCCCTACCCCTCCCCCACACACAGGTATGCCGGTGGGTGCCCGCGAGGGGCACCCACCGGCATACCGGGTGGCTGGGTGGTGAACCGCTCAGTCGGCGAGGTCGACGACGCTCACGTCGGCGCCCACCTCGGTGACGATCGCGTCGAGCACGTCGGCCGGGATGCGGCTGTCGACGGTGAGCGCCACCAGGGCCTGGCCGCCCTTCTCGTTGCGGGCCACCTGCATGCCGGCGATGTTGACGTCGGCGTCGCCGAGGAGCCGGCCGACCGTGCCGATCACGCCCGGCCGGTCGACATACGTGAAGAAGGCGAGGTGCTCGGTGAGCGGGACCTCGATGTCGAAGCCGTTCACGCCCACGATCTTCTCGATGAGGCGCGGACCCGTGAGGGTGCCTGCGACGCTGATGGTCGACCCGTCGGCGAGGGTGCCGCGCAGGGTGGTGACGTTGCGGAAGTCCAGCATCGTCGGGTCGGTGAGCAGGCGCACCTCGCAACCACGCTGCTCGGCGAGCAGGGGCGCGTTGACATAGGTCACCGGGTCCTCGGTCACGTCGGTGAACAGGCCCTTGAGCGCGGCGAGCTTCCAGATCGACACGTCGTACGCGGTGATCTCACCCTGCACGTCGACGTCGAGCTGCACCGGCACCGAGCCGGCGAGCGAGGTGAAGATGCGGCCGAGCTTCTCGACCAGGGCGATGCCCGGACGGACCTCCTCGGGCACGACGCCGCCGGAGACGTTGACTGCGTCGGGGACGAGGTCGCCACCCAGGGCGAGGCGCACGGACTTGGCGACCGAGACACCGGCCTTTTCCTGGGCCTCGTCGGTCGAGGCGCCCAGGTGCGGCGTCACGACGACCGACTCGTGCTCGAACAGCGGGCTCTCCGTCGTGGGCTCGGTGGCAAAGACGTCGATGCCCGCGCCGGCCACCCGGCCCTCGCGCAGCGCCTCGGCCAGGGCCTCCTCGTCGACGATCCCGCCCCGGGCGGCGTTGATGATGCGGACGCTCGGCTTGACCTTGGTGAGCGCCTCCTTGCCGATGAGCCCCAGGGTCTCGGGGTTCTTGGGCAGGTGCACCGTGATGAAGTCGCTCTGCGCGAGCAGTTCGTCGAGGGTGACGAGCTGCGCCCCGAGCTGGCCGGCACGCTGGGCCGAGACGTAGGGGTCGTAGGCGAGGATCTCCATGCCGAAGCCCTTGAGCCGCTCCGCGACCAGCTGGCCGATGCGGCCGAAGCCGACGACGCCGACCTTCTTGTCGAGCAGCTCGACACCGCCGTACTTGCTGCGCTTCCACGCACCGCCCTTGAGCGCCTGGTTGGCCGGGGCGATGTTGCGCGCCGTGGCCAGCAGGAGACCGACGGCCAGCTCGGCGGCCGAGGTGATGTTGGAGGTCGGGGCGTTGACGACCATCACCCCTGCCCGGGTGGCTGCTGGGACGTCGACGTTGTCGAGGCCGACCCCGGCACGGGCGATGACCTTGAGGTTCTTGGCCGCGGCGATGGCCTCGGGGTCCATCTTGGTGGCCGAGCGGATCAGGACGGCGTCGACGTCGGCGAGCGCCGGCAGGAGCGCCTCGCGGGACGCGCCGTCGACGTGACGCACCTCGAAGTCGGGCCCGAGGGCTTCGATGGTGGCGGGCGAGAGTTCCTCGGCGATCAGCACGATCGGCTTGCTCACGGGTCAGTCCTTCGGGTGGGTCACTGATGGTCTCTTGGGGGTACCGGCACCACGCTGTGCCCGCCGCACAGCATACGACTTGGCTCAGCATGTGGATGCCTTGGCTCGACATGTGACACGCAGATCACATCGCTGGCCGTAATCTGTCGCCATGAGCGCTGACCAGGCCGACCCGCACCGCATGGGCCCGGACACGGCACCCACGCCGTTCACGGCGGACGAGATCCGGGCCGCCTGTCCCAGCGGCAGGGTCGGGGTGCTGAGGGTGACGGAGGCAGACGGTGCCGTCAGCCACCGCCTCTACCGGTTCCTCGAGGCCGACACGGACGCCGTCCGCTTCGGTGGCGGCCCCTGCGACGCCTCGGGTGAGCCGCTCGGTCCGCTGCGCGACAGGGTGTGCACGTGGGTGGAGCTGCAGCGCCACGCGTCCTACCCCGCCACCGCGACCCGCATCGACGAGGACACGGTGGACGTGCCCGCGGGGCACCTCGAGTGCCTCCGCTACACGGTGGAGGACGGCCAGGAGGTGTCGACCCTGTGGTTCGCCCGGTCGATCCCGGGCCCGCCGGTCAAGGTCGTCGACACCGTGGGCGGCCGGGTGACGCAGACGACCGAGCTCGTCCTGCACCTCCCCGGCTGACAAGGGTGCCGGCCGGCCCCGAGAGGGGACCGGCCGGCACACCGCCAGCGGCGCCAGGGCGCCGTGCTCGCTCGCGTCAGCGCGCGGCCGAACCCTCGACGTAGTCGGAGTCCGTCTCCTTGATCCAACTCATCAGCTTGCGGAGCTCCTTGCCGGTGGCCTCGATCGGGTGCTGCGCACCCTTCTCGCGCAACGCCTTGAACTCCGGTGCCCCGGCGTCCTGGTCGTCGATGAACCGCTTGGCGAATGCGCCGTTCTTGATGTCGGCGAGGACCGCCTGCATGTTCTCCTTGACGCGCGGGTCGATGACCCGGGGTCCGGAGACGTAGTCGCCGTACTCGGCCGTGTCGGAGACCGACCAGCGCTGCTTGGCGATGCCGCCCTCGACCATGAGGTCGACGATCAGCTTGAGCTCGTGGAGGCACTCGAAGTACGCGACCTCGGGCTGGTAGCCGGCTTCCACCAGCGTCTCGAAGCCGTACTGCACCAGCTGGGACGCGCCACCGCAGAGCACGGCCTGCTCACCGAACAGGTCGGTCTCGCACTCCTCGGTGAAGGTGGTCTTGATGCCGCCGGCGCGCAGGCCGCCGATGGCCTTGGCGTAGGACTGGGCCAGCGCCCACGCGTCACCGGAGGCGTCCTGCTCGACAGCCAGGAGCACCGGCACGCCACGACCATCGACGAACTCGCGGCGCACGAGGTGACCGGGACCCTTGGGTGCCACCATGATCACGTCGGACCCGGCCTCGGGCTTGATGTAGTCGAAGCGGATGTTGAAGCCGTGCCCGAACAGCAGCGCAGCGCCCTCCTTGAGGTTGGGCGCGATGTCGTTGGCGTAGACGGTCCGCTGCACCTGGTCGGGCGTCAGGATGACGACGAGGTCGGCCTCCTTGACGGCGTCCGCCACCGACTTCACGGTGAGTCCCTCGGCCTCGGCCTTGGGGCGGCTCTTGCTTCCCTCGGCGAGACCGACGCGGACGTCGACCCCCGAGTCGCGCAGGTTCAGCGCGTGGGCGTGGCCCTGGCTGCCGTAGCCGATCACGGCCACCTTCTTGCCCTGGATCACGCTCAGGTCAGCGTCGTCGTCGTAGAACATCTCGGCCACGGTGGCCACTCCTTAGGTTGTCTGTCTTCTCGGGGGGTTCAGTGGAAATCAGGCGGACCGCATGGCGCGGTCGGTGATGGAGCGGGTGCCGCGTCCGATGGCGACCATCCCTGACTGGACGAGCTCCTTGACGCCGAACGGCTCGATGACCTCGAGGAAGGCAGCGAGCTTGTCGCGGTTGCCGGTGACCTCGATCGTCAGGGTGTCGCTGGCGACGTCGACCACCTTGGCACGGAACAGCTGCACCGTCTCCAGCACGTGGCTGCGGCTGTGGATGTCGGTCCGCACCTTGACCAGCAGGATCTCGCGCTGGACCGAGGCGGTGGTTTCGAGCTCGACGACCTTGAGCACCTCGATGAGCTTGTTCAGCTGCTTGGTCACCTGCTCCAGCGGGAGGGCGTCGACGTCGACGACGACGGTCATCCGCGAGATCTCCGGGTGCTCGGTCGGGCCCACCGCGAGCGAGTCGATGTTGAAGCCACGCCGGGAGAACAGCGCCGCGATGCGCGCCAGGACACCGGGCTTGTTCTCGACGAGCACCGACAGGGTGTGCTTGCTCATCGTCATCACTTCCCGTCCTTGTCGGCGTCCTCGGGCTGTTCGGTGGCCTCGTCCTCTTCGCGGTCCCACTGCGGGGCCGTGTCCTTGGCGACCTGGATGGCGTCGTTGCTCACGCCCGCCGGGACCATCGGCCAGACCATGGCGTCGCGGTGGACCACGAAGTCGACGATGACCGGGACGTCGTTGATCTCCATCGCCTTCTTGATGGTGGCGTCGATGTCCTCCGGCCGCTCGCAGCGCAGGCCGACACAGCCGTAGGCGTCGGCGAGCTTGACGAAGTCAGGGATGCGGCTGCCGACCGAGGTGTGCAGGTCGGTGTTGGAGTAGCGCTTGTCGTAGAACAGCGACTGCCACTGGCGCACCATGCCGAGGCTGCTGTTGTTGATGATCGCGACCTTGATCGGGATGTTGTTGATGACGCAGGTCGCCAGCTCCTGGTTGGTCATCTGGAAGCAGCCGTCGCCGTCGATCGCCCAGACCACGCGGTCGGGCTCGGCGACCTTCGCGCCCATCGCAGCCGGCACGGCATACCCCATCGTGCCGAGGCCACCGGAGTTGAGCCACGCGTTCGGGCGCTCGTACTGGACGAACTGGGCAGCCCACATCTGGTGCTGGCCGACCCCGGCGACGTAGATCGACTCGGGACCGCTGATGGCCCCGATCCGCTCGATGACCTGCTGCGGCGACACCGCGTTCTCCTCACCCTCCGGCGTGGTGTAGCCGAGCGGGAAGGTCGCCTTCCAGCCTGCGGTCTGGTCGCGCCAGGCGGCGTAGTCGCCCTTCGTGCCCGCCTCGTGGTCGGCGGCCACGGCCTTGATGAGCTCCTGCAGCACCTCGAGCACGTCGCCGACGATCGGGACGTCGGCGGTGCGGTTCTTGGAGATCTCGGCCGGGTCGATGTCGGCGTGGATGACCTTGGCCTCGGGGGCGAAGGTCGACAGCTGGCCGGTCACGCGGTCGTCGAACCGCGCGCCGAGCGTGATGAGCAGGTCGGACTTCTGCAGGGCCGTGACGGCTGCGACCGACCCGTGCATGCCCGGCATGCCCAGGTGGAGCGGGTGGCTGTCGGGGACGGCTCCACGGGCCATCAGGGTGGTCACGACGGGGATCTGGGTCAGCTCGACGAACTCGCGCAGGGCCTCGGAGGCGCGGCCGCGGATGACCCCACCGCCCACGTAGAAGACCGGGCGCCGGGCCGCCGCGATGAGCCGGGCGGCCTCACGGATCTGCTTGTTGTGCGGGCGCGCGACGGGCCGGTAGCCGGGCAGGTCGTACTTCGGCGGCCACGCGAAGGTGGTCTTGGCCTGGAGCGCGTCCTTGGAGATGTCGACGAGGACCGGACCGGGGCGACCCGTGGAGGCGATGTGGAAGGCCTCGGCGATGACGCGCGGGATCTGCGCGGCGTCGGTGACGAGGTAGTTGTGCTTGGTGATCGGCATCGTGATGCCGCGGATGTCGGCCTCCTGGAAGGCATCGGTGCCGATGGCGGCCGAGGCGACCTGGCCGGTGATGGCGACGATCGGCACCGAGTCCATGTAGGCGTCGGCGATCGCCGTCACCAGGTTCGTGGCGCCGGGGCCCGAGGTGGCCATGCAGACCCCGACCTTGCCGGTGGCGCTGGCGTAGCCCTCCGCGGCGTGGCCGSCCCCCTGCTCGTGGCGGACGAGGATGTGACGCACCTTGACCGAGTCGAGCAGCGGGTCGTAGGCCGGCAGGATCGCCCCGCCGGGGATGCCGAAGACCGTGTCGACCTCCATGGCCTCGAGCGAGAGCACCAGGCTCTGCGCGCCGGTCACCTCGGTGGGCACCTTCGCCTTCGCCTGCTCGGCCAGCCGGGACGGGCTGGGCGCCGGGCTGGGTGCCGGGGTCGCCGGGCTGGGCGCCGGACTCGGTGCCGGTTTCGCGTCGCTCACGTCACTACCGCTTTCGGTTCTCGCTGGGTCTCACGCTGGTCTGCTCACGCTGGGTGCTCGCACTGGGTGTCCACACCGAATCTGCTCACAAAAAAGCCCTCCAGTCCTCAGGTGAGGACCACGGAGGGCAGCGCGCTGGCTCGAGGAGCCGGCGCGCTAGTGAAGTACGAGGATTCGTGCCACACGAGAACTCTCCCGCCGTCCCCTGATGGTGTCAACGTGCGAGACAGCCGGTCCCACGATCCGGACCTGTCGTCTCAGTCACAGACCACGTCTCCCCGACCTGTTGCGTCCTGGTCGTCACGGGACCCCCGCTTTGGGCGGACCGTGACGACCAGACGGCAACAAGTCGGGAGCCGGGCAGTCATCCTCAGCCGCAGACGGCTCCRCCGCTCGCGCTGCCGACCAGCTTGCGGTACTTCGCCAGGACCCCACGGGGGTACTTCGACTCGGGCGGCACGAAGCCCTCGGCCCGTCGGGCCAGCTCGGCCTCGTCGACGTGTACGTCGAGGACGCCGTTCGCGACGTCGAGGGTGATCCGGTCGCCATCCTGCACGAACGCGATCGGCCCACCGTCCACGGCCTCGGGGGCGACGTGCCCGACACACAGACCCGTCGTCCCTCCGGAGAACCGGCCGTCGGTGAGGAGCAGCACGTCTTTGCCGAGCCCCGCACCCTTGATGGCTCCCGTCACGGCGAGCATCTCGCGCATACCGGGGCCGCCCTTGGGCCCCTCGTACCGGATGACGACGACGTCACCGGCCTTGAGCGAACCGTCCTCGACCGCATCCATCGCGGCCCGTTCGCCGTCGAACACGCGGGCCGTGCCCTCGAAGACGTCGGAGTCGAACCCGGCCGACTTCACCACGGCGCCCTCGGGCGCGAGCGTCCCCTTGAGGATCGTGATCCCGCCCGTCTTGTGGATCGGCTGGCCCATCGCGCGGACGACCTTGCCGTCGACGTCCGGCGGAGCGATGTGGGCGAGGTTCTCGGCCATCGTCTTGCCGGTCACGGTGAGGCAGTCGCCGTGCAGCAGGCCCGCGTCGAGCAGGGCCCGCATGACGACCGGCACTCCCCCGACCCGGTCGATGTCGGTCATGACGTACTGCCCGAACGGCTTCACGTCGGCCAGGTGCGGCACCTTCGCGCCGACCCGGACGAAGTCATCGAGGGTCAGGTCGACCTCGGCCTCGTTGGCGATGGCGAGCAGGTGCAGGACCGCGTTGGTCGAGCCACCGAAGGCCATCACGACGGCGATGGCGTTCTCGAACGCCTCCTTCGTCATGATGTCGCGCGCAGTGATGCCGCGTCGCAGCAGCTCGACGACCGCCTCCCCAGACTTGCGGGCGAACCCGTCGCGTCGTCGGTCGGTCGCAGGCGGAGCCGCCGAGCCGGGCAACGACATCCCGATGGCCTCGGCCACCGAGGCCATCGTGTTGGCGGTGTACATGCCCCCGCAGGCGCCCTCGCCCGGACAGATCGCCCGCTCGATGGCGTCGACGTCAGCTCGCGACATGAGCCCGGCGGCGCACGCACCCACGGCCTCGAACGCGTCGATGATCGTCACCGTCTTCTCGGAGCCGTCGGAGAGCTTGGCGATGCCCGGGAGGATCGACCCGGCATACAGGAACACGCTGGAGAGGTCGAGGCGCGCCGCGGCCATCAACATGCCCGGCAGCGACTTGTCGCAGCCGGCGAGCAGCACCGAGCCGTCGAGCCGCTCCGCGTTCATGACCGTCTCGACGGAGTCGGCGATGATCTCGCGGCTCACCAGCGAGAAGTGCATGCCCTCGTGGCCCATCGAGATGCCGTCGCTGACCGAGATGGTGCCGAACTCCAGCGGGTAGCCACCGGCGGCGTGCACGCCGTCCTTGACCGCCTTGGCGAGTCGGTCGAGGGAGAGGTTGCACGGCGTGATCTCGTTCCAGGAGCTGGCCACCCCGACCTGCGGTTTGACCCAGTCGTCGTCACCCATGCCCACCGCGCGGAGCATGCCTCGCGCGGCGGTCTTCTCGATGCCGTCGGTCACGTCGCGGCTGCGCGGCTTGATGTCGACGCCGGACGTGGTCGCTCCCGCAGTGGGCTCGGTGGTCGTCATGGCCGCAGTCTAGAACTCGGGTCCACAGGGTGGGACGCGGGTCTCACTGTCCGGCCAGCTCGCCGAGGCCACAGCAGCGGTATGCCGCGCGGTCACCCGCGCGAGACGTGGCACCGCTCCAGGGCCGCGGTGCCGAACCTCAGTCCCGACCAGGGTCCGGCGTAGCGCAGGACGGCGATCGCCGAGGTCGGGAAACCCGCTGCGAGGCAGTCGTGCGCGGCGCTCGAGCCGTCGCCCTCCGACAGCCCGCTGGCCAGCAGGGCCATCGTGGGGTTGTGGCCGACCACCATCACCACCTGCGCTTCGCCCCCCGACTCACGCACTGATCGCAGCACCGTCTCGGCGCCACCGGAGTAGATGCTGTCCGAGAACTCCACCGTCTCGCCGCATGCCCCACCCTCCTCGGCGGCCGCCCAGGTCTGGCGCGTCCGGGTCGCTGACGAGCACAGCACCAGCTCCGGACCGAGCTCGTGCTCGTGCAGCCACGCCCCCGCCGCTCGGGCGTCCCGCACGCCCCGACCGGTCAGCTCGCGGTCGTGGTCGGGCTTGCCGAAGACCTGCTCCGCCTTGGCGTGGCGGAAGAGGATGAGCACCTTGTCATCACTGGCGAGGGTCATACCCTGAGCATGGCCCTGATGGCCCCGGACGGCCAGCCCAGGCAGGGCTGCGGCGCCTACAGGGTGAGCTCGGGCTTGATGCGCAGCGCCGACCACGTGGCAGCCGCCCGAGCGGCCCGGGTGGACAACAGGTACGCCCCCGCGAGGTAGGCCCCCAGCACCGCGAGGTCGATCGTCAGGTGACCCATCGAACCGCCGTACATCAGCCTCCGGATGCCGTCCACGGCGTAGGTCATCGGCAGCGCGTGGTGCACCGGGTGCAGCGGCTCGGGCAGGGTCTGCCACGGGAAGGTGCCTCCCGCGCTCACCAGCTGGAGCACCATGAAGACCAGCCCGAGGAACTTGCCGGGAGACCCGAGCCTGGCCGCGAGGGCGTGCAGGATCATCACGAAGGTCATCGAGACGGCGAGCATGAACCCGAGGAGCAGGACCGGGTGCGCGGCGGCGATTCCCACGCCACGCAGCACCACGGCATACACGAGAACGGCCTGGACCGCCCCGAGGACCGCCGGCGCGAGCCAGCCCCCCAGGGCGGTGCGCCAGCTCGGCTGGCCCGCTGCCAGGGAACGGGACGACAGCGGCTTGACCAGGAGGAAGAGGACGTAGGCGCCGATCCACAGGGCGAGGCTGAGGAAGAACGGGGCCAGGCCGGCGCCGTAGCTGGCTGCCGAGGCCAGGGACGAACCCTGCACACCCACCGGGTTGCCCAACGTCTGCGCGACGGCCTTGCGGGCGTCGTCGCTGGGGTCGGGGATCGACCGCAGGCCCTCGCGCAGGCCGTCACGGAGCCGGCCCGCGCCCGACTCGAGGGTGTCGAGACCGGTGGCGAGGTCCGACGCGCCCGACTGCACCGCGGTCGCCCCGTCGAGCGCCGAGTGTTGGCCGGACGCCAGCTCCGCCGCACCCGAGGCCAGCCGGTGGTTACCTGCGGCGAGCTCCGTCGCGCCGGACGACAACGTCGCGCTGCCGACCGATGCGTCGTGGATGCCGGCCCGCAGCGGCCCGGCTGCGTCGGCCAGCCGGTCGGCCCCGGCCGCCACCTGCGCCGCGCCGGCCGACAGCTGCTCGAGCTGCTTCGAGGAGTTCTGGACCTGGGCGCTGGCGTCGGACACCGGCGCGCTCAACCGGTCGGCGGCGTCGAGCACCTGCTGCACCTGCGCCTCGGTGAACCCTGCGGCGCGCAACCGGTCCGCCAACGCGCCCCCGTTCGCCGTCATGGCCGTCACGAGCTCGTCGGTGGCCGTGGCCACCCGGTCACCAGCCGCGGCCACCCTGGCATTCCCGTCGGCGACCTGCTGCGCCCCCTGCGCCAGCCGTCGGGCGTCTGCCGGCAGGGAAGCCGTGCGCTGGTCGAGGGTCGACAACCCCGCCTGGAGGGTGGACGCACCCCCTGCCAGGCGGTCGGCACCGACGGCCGCCTGCGACGCACCGGAGGACAGTGCGTCGGCGCCGCTCACGAGCCTCCGCTCGCCTGCCACGAGCTGCGCTGCACCGGCGGCGAGCCGATCCGCTCCATCCGACGCCCGGGCGGCTCCGTCGGCCAGCTTGCCTGCGCCATCGGCAGCATCGGCGACCTTGTCGTGGATCGTGCTGAAACCCACGAGGAGCTGGTTGGCGGCGGTCGACGTCACCTGTGCGGCAACGGACTTCGTCACCTGGCCGACGAGCTGGTTGGCGATGGTGCGCGACAGGTAGTTGTTGGCGTCGTTGGTCTCAATCTCGAGCTCGGCCTGGCGCGGCGTGAACTCGGCGCTCGAGGCCAGGGCGCTGGAGAAGTCGCGAGGGACGACGAGCGCGAAGTTGTAGGTGCCGTCGTCGACGCCTTGGTCGGCGACCGACCGCGACACCCGGTGCCACTCGAAGCTGCGGGAGCGGACGAGCTCCTTGGCCACCGTGTCCCCGACGGCGAGCTCCTCACCGTTGGCGAGAGTCGTGCCGGCGTCCTCGACGACCACCGCGGCCGGCACCCGCTCGAGACCGCCGTAGGGGTCCTTGTTGGCGTAGAGGTAGAGACCGCCGTAGAGCGTGGGCACCAGCACGAGGGCGATGAGGGCAGCGCGCGGGAGCCTTCCTGCCGTGACGCGGCGCAGCTCAGTGAGGGCCAGCCGGATCGCGGTCATGCCGCGACGCCGAGCTCGTGGTGGATCGGCTGGTCGAGGTCACGCGCGGTCGCATGGGTGCACTGGACGACGACGGTCAGCCCTTGGGTCGCGAGATCCACGGCTGCCCGCCACCACCGGTCCGGCTCACCGCCCCAGCGGTCGGGTGCCGCGATGACGAGCACGGTCGTCGCGGCGCGGCTCGCCGCGACCTGCATGAGCAGGGTGGTGCGCTCGTGGGGCGGCAGCGCCTCGAACCGCTCCGTGGCGAAGCCCTCRACACCGCGGCCGCGCAGGAAGGCCCGCGTCGCCGCCCGGCTGGAGGGGCGCCCGGCGAGGGCGAGCTGCTCGGCCACGACCGCTCGGACCGAGAGGGCGTCCTCGGGGGCGGTCACGTCGGGGACGTCGACGAGGGCAACGTGACGACGCAGGTCGGTCGCGGCGCTCGATCCGGCGAGGGCCACCGAACCCCCGCTCAGCGGCACGCGGCCCCCCAGCGCGAGTGCCAGCGCGACGTGCCCGTAGCCCGGGTCTCCGGCGACGACGGTGACGTGGCGCGGGGTCGCACGCAGGCTGGTGGGCAGCAGGAGCGGCCCGTGCATGCCCGCGACAGCCACCTGGTCGGCGATGAGCTCCATGTCCACACCCTGTTTCCCGGGTCACACCGGCGACCCACTTCTCGATACACATCTGTATTCAATACGAGAGTGTATTCTTTTGGGCATGCCTCCTGCCACCGCGCACACCGTGACGCCCGCCACCCCGGGGGGCGCCGCCCACCCGCGGAGGACCGCGAGGCGTGAGGCAACCCGTCAGCGCCTCCTCACCGCGGCCGCCGACGTCTTCGCCGAGCGTGGTTTCCACGGCGCGAGCGTCGAGGACATCTGCGAGCGCGCCGAGTTCACCCGTGGGGCGTTCTACTCCAACTTCGCCAGCCGGGACGAGCTCGTCCTCGAGCTCTACGCCCAGCACGCCACCAGGCTGCAGGAGGCGGTCGCCGAGCTGGCCGCCCAGCCCGGACTCGACCTCGACGAGCTGCTCGACGGCGTGATCCGGATCTGGACGGGCCAGCCCGAGGAACGGCGTCGCTGGCACCTCCTGATCAGCGAGTTCGCGCTGCACGCACTGCGCGACCCGGGGGCGAGGACGGCCTACGCCGCGCTCCAGCGCAGCCTGCGCGGCGGCCTCGTCACCCTCGTCGACCAGATCGCCGACACCCACGGCCTGGCTCCCACCGTGCCGACCCGCGACATCGTCCGGATGGTGACGATCGTGCTCCAAGGGGGGCTCGGCCAGCACCTCCTGGAACCCCGCGCCGTCCCGGCCGGGTCGCTGGAGCGGAAGTTCCTCCCCCTCCTGGTGGCCGCCACCACCCGACCCAAGGACTCCTCGACACCCGCCGACGGCGACCCGGGCGACCGCTAGCCTCGTGCCACACGACGAGGTGACCCGAGGCAGCGCACCCGCCGCCGCGGCATACCTCTCTCGCACAGTGAGGAACGACCGATGGAACAGGCGCCCGCCCTGATCGACGCCACGACGTCCGCCCCGACCGACCGAGCGTGGCTCGACGAGGCCGTCCGACGGATCCAGGCCGACGCCAACCGCAGCGCCGACACGCACCTGGTGCACGTGCCCATTCCCGGCCTGCCCGACATCGACCTCTACCTCAAGGACGAGTCGACGCACCCGACCGGCAGCCTGAAGCACCGGCTGGCCAGGTCGCTGTTCCTCTACGCCCTCTGCAACGGCGAGCTGCACGAGGGCACCACCGTCATCGAGGCGTCGAGCGGGTCGACGGCCGTCTCCGAGGCGTACTTCGCGCGCATGCTCGGGCTGCCGTTCGTCGCCGTCATGGTCAGCACCACGAGCCCGGAGAAGATCGCCCTGATCGAGCGCGAGGGCGGCCAGTGCCACCTCGTCGAGGACGCCTCGGAGGTGTACGACGAGGCACGGCGGCTGGCCGAGGAGCGCGGGGGTCACTACCTCGACCAGTTCACCTTCGCCGAGCGGGCCACCGACTGGCGGGGCAACAACAACATCGCGGAGTCGATCTTCGAGCAGATGGCCAGGGAGCGGCACCCGGTCCCCCAGTGGGTCGTCGTCGGGGCCGGCACGGGAGGCACGAGCGCGACGATCGGGCGGTTCGTCCGCTACCGGGGCCTGAGCAGCCAGGTCTGTGTGGTCGACCCCGAGCGTTCGGCGTTCTTCCCGGGCTTCTGCGGTGACGACGAAGGAGTCAGTGCGGCCTGCGGGTCGCGCATCGAAGGCATCGGACGACCCCGCGTGGAGCCGAGCTTCATCCCGACCGTGGTCGACCGCATGCTGCTCGTGCCCGATGCCGCCTCGGTCGCCGCGATGCGGTTCCTCACCCAACGCACCGGTCTGCGCGCGGGCGCCTCCACGGGCACCAACCTCTTCGGGGCGCTGCGRCTCGCCTGCGAGATGGCCGAGCGTGGACAGGGCGGCAGCATCGTGTCGCTGCTGTGCGACGGGTCGGAGCGGTATGCCGGCACCTACCGCAACGACGACTGGCTCGCCGAGCACGGCTGGGACCTCACCCCGTACGTCGGCGTGCTGGAGCGGGCCTGGGACGACGGCCTCTGGACCGCCTGACCCGTCGTCAGCCGCCGGAGACGGCGTTGATCACGTGCACCGTGGAGGTCGGCGACACGGGTGTCTGCACGCCCTCGGCACGCTTGGCGTCCTCCCCGTCGACGAACACGTTGACGTGGCGACGGATCTGGCCGCGCTCGTCGCGCACCCGGGAGGCGAGGATGGGCCACGGCTCGAAGGCGCGGTCGAGCACCTCGGCCAAGGGGACGTCGGACGACAGCTCCACGGGGAGCTCGGCTGCACCCTCGGCCAGGTCGCGCAGGAGGCCGGGCAGCACGACGCGTGCGGTCATGGGAGCGTGACCGCCCTGACGCAGAGGACGTCGGGCAGCTGCTCGACGATCCGGTCGAACGACTCTCCGCCGTCGACCGACGCGTAGACCTCACCGTTGCGGGTGCCGAGGTAGAGCCCGGGCTCCTCATGGGAGTCGAGACCGGCGGCATCGCGCAGCACGTTGGTGTAGGAGGGCGAGGGCAGGCCCTCGTGCTGGGTGCGCCAGGTCGCGCCGGCGTCGTCACTGCGCTGCACCTGCAACACGGCCGACGGCGGGATGCGCTCGCCGTCCGACGCGATGGGCACCAACCAGACGGTGTCGCCCTGGGTGGGGTGGGCCAGGGCAGTCATCCCGAAGTTCGTCGGCAGCCCAGCCTCGATCGAGGTCCAGGTGACCCCGTCGTCGTCGGAACGGTAGACGCCCCGGTGGTTCTGCGCGTAGAGGCGGGTGGGGGTCGCACTGTCGCGGACCACCTTGTGCACGCACTGACCGAACTCGGGCCACTCGTCGTGGGGCTGGAAGTAGGCGTGGATGCCCGTGTTGCCGGGGGCCCACGACCGTCCGCCGTCCCGGCTGTTGTAGACGCCCCCGGTGCTCATCGCGACGAGCATGTGGTCGGGGTCGGCCGGGCTCGGCAGCACCGTGTGGATCGCGCCGCCGCCGAACCCCTCACCCCACTCCGGGCGGTGCGGGTGCTCCCACAGGCCCCGGTTGAGCTCGAACGTCTCGCCACCGTCGGCACTGCGCCACAGGCCCTGGGGCTCCGTGCCGGCCCAGACCACGTCGGGGTCGTGGGGGTCGGCGACGAGCTGCCAGGTGGCCTTGAGCGCCGTGTCGGTGTCCTCGGGGAAGCGGATCGAGCCCTCCGGGTGCTCGACCCAGGTGGCGCCGAAGTCGTCGGAGTGCTGGAGCGACGGACCCCAGTGGGACGACCGGAAGCCCACCAGCAGGCGGGGCTGCGCGCGACGCGTGTCGAACAGGAGGGAGAGCACCTCGCTCATGAGGAAGTGCGGCCCCTCGACCGTCCACTCCCGCCGGTCGTCGCTGCGGGCCAGCCAGAGACCCTTGCGCGTCCCGATCCCGACGATCGTCTCACCGGCCATGGCACCAGTCGTCTCTCCCATGGCCCCAGCATGGCACTGACCACTGACGGTGGCACCCGTCCCGATGGGGTCCTGACCGTCGGGCGCAAGCCCCCCGGGCGACCAGGTCGTGCCCGGCCTGCCCGGCGTGCCCGGCCTGCCCGGCCTGCCCGGCCTGCCCTGCTGGCCCTGCTGGCCCGCGGGGGTCAGTCGCGCGCGACGAGGTTGCGCAGGGGTCTCCCGGCGGCATACGCGCCGAGCTGTTCCTGCAACAGGCGTGCCGCCCGCGGCATGAACGCCGTCGACGCGCCGCCCACGTGGGGCGTGATGAGGACTCCCGGCAGCCCCCACAAGGGGTGGTCGGCCGGCAGTGGCTCGGGGTCGGTGACGTCGAGGGCGGCTCGAATCCGGCCCGTGGTGGCATGGCGCACGAGGGCGTCGGTGTCGACCACCCCGCCTCGGGCGACGTTGACCAGCAGCGACCCGTCGGGCATGGCCGAGAGGAAGTCGTCGTCGACGAGACCGGCCGTCTGCGCACCCAGCGGCACGATGACGACGACGACGTCGTGGTGCGGCAGGAGCGTCGGCAGCTCGTCGACCCCGTGCACCGACCGCACCAGCTCGTCACCGGCGCGGGCCTTGCTCGCGACCGCGGTCACCTGCACCTCGAACGGCGTGAGCCGAGCCGCGACGGCGCGCCCGATCGACCCGTACCCGAGCACCAGCACCCGCTTGTCGGCCAGCGACTCATGGAAGACCGACGGCAGCCAGACCCGATCGCGTTGGGCCGCAACGAAGTCGGGGAAGTCCCGCAGGCTCGCCAAGGTCAGGGCGACGGCGAGCTCCGCGGTGGAGGCGTCATGCACCCCGGTGGCGTTGGCCAGGCGGACTCCGTCGGGCAGCGCCTCGAGCACGGTGTCGTAGCCCGCCGTGAGCAGCTGGACCAGCTCGAGGCGCGGGAGCCGTGACAGGGATGCGAGGCGCTCACCACCACCGATGTAGGGCGGCACCACCACCCTGACCTCGTCGGCGCGGTCGGGCACACCATCGAGGTCCCACACCGCGAGCTCGACGCCGGAGATCGGGCCGACGGCGTCGACCCACTCCTGTCCGGGAAGGGTCACCAAGGTCATGTCCAGCACGCTAGCGCCGTCGCGCCCCGGGTTCGCGAGGTGCCCATCACGCACAATGGGGTATGCCGCGTGCACCGATTCGTCCCCGGCACACGCCCGCAGGGGCCGCTGTCGCCTGCGCGGTCGTCGGTGTGCTGCTCGCCGGCGGGTGTTCCGGCGACGACCCGGGCGCGGCTGGCACGGTCTCCGCGCCGGTCGTCAGCGCAGCCCCGGGCACCAGCACGTCGTCCACGGGCCCGACGCCGACCCTGAGCACGAGCACGAGCACGACGAGCACTCCCTCCACCGCCACGATCGCCACGGGCCTCGATGTCCCCTGGGGACTGGCGTTTCTCCCCGACGGTTCGGGGCTGGTCACGCTGCGCGACGAGGGACGGCTGCTCCAGGTGCGGGCCGGACGAGCGCCGACGGTGCTCGGCCGCATCAGCGGTGTGAACCCGGACGGTGAGGGTGGCCTGCTCGGTGTGGCCGTCTCGCCGGACTTCGCCAGCGACCGCAGCATCTTCGTCTACTTCACGGCGGCCGAGGACAACCGCGTCGTGCGGTTGACCTTCGCGCATGGCACGGCGACGAAGCCGACGGTGGTGCTGCGCGGCATACCGAGGGCGGGAAACCACAACGGAGGGCGACTGGCCTTCGGACCCGACGGGTACCTCTACGTCACCACCGGCGATGCCGGGAAGCCGGACCGGTCACAGGACACGAAGTCCTTGGGCGGCAAGATCCTCAGGATCACCAAGGACGGTAAGGCCGCCCCGGGCAACCCGTTCGGCAGCTCCCCGGTGTGGAGTTACGGCCACCGCAACGTGCAGGGCATCGCCTGGGCACCCGACGGCCGGATGTTCGCCAGCGAGTTCGGCCAGAACCGGTGGGACGAGCTCAACCTCATCGAGCCCGGCCGCAACTACGGCTGGCCGGTCGTCGAGGGCAGGGCGGGGCGTTCGGGGTTCACCGACCCGCTGGCCCAGTGGGCGACCTCGGACGCCTCGCCCAGCGGGATCGCGGTGGCCGACGGGTCGATCTGGATGAGTGCCCTCCGGGGTGAGTCGCTGTGGCGGATCCCGTTGACCAGCAACGGCATCGGCACACCAGAACGACTGCTCCACGGCGTGTACGGTCGGTTGCGCGATGCCGTGGCTGCCCCCGACGGGCGCCTCTGGGTGCTGACGAGTAACACCTTCCGAGGCAGCCCCGGGCCCGATGACGACCGCGTCGTCGCGCTCTCGTTCGACGACCTGTGAGTCCCGCCCGGGCGGCGACCGCGCGGTACGTTGACGGCAGGCGCGGCCATGGCGGCCGACCACGTCAGAAGGGGGCACCCATGTCAGCAGTCGACGAGATCCTGTCGCAGGTCGACCTCCAGCAGCTCGCCCAGCAGGTCGGGGCCGACCCCGCCGAGGTCGAGCAGGCTGCCAGGACCGCGCTGCCGGCCCTGCTCGGCGGGCTCGACGCCAACGCAGCCGACCCTGCCGGGGCCGCCTCGTTGGCCGAGGCGCTCGGCCAGCACGACCCAGCCCTCGTGGACAGTGGCGTCGACCTCAGCAAGGTGGACCCGGCCGAGGGCGACAAGATCGCCCAGCACATCTTCGGCGACAACCGTGAACAGGTGGTGAGCCAGCTGGGCGGTGTCGGCGGGGCAGCGGGCAAGGGGATCATCGCCAAGCTGATCCCGATCCTGGCGCCGATCGTGCTGTCCTGGCTGGCGAAGAAGGTCCTCGGCGGCGCCGCTGACGCGAGCCGGTCGCCCTCGGGGAGCGCGACCGGCGGCGGGATCGGGGACATCCTGGGCCAGGTGCTCGGCGGGGCCACGAAGGGCACGCAGTCCGGCGGTGTCGACACCGGCGCCATCATCAGCGACGTGCTCGGCGGCCTCCTGGGCGGCGGCCGCCGCTGACGCCGCTGAGGCCGCTGACGCGGCTTAGGTGAGCTTGGCGAGGATCATCTCGCGGGCCTTGCCCGCGTCGGCCTGACCCTTCATCTCCTTCATCACCTGGCCGATGAGCGCACCGGCGGCCTGCACCTTGCCGTCCCGCACCTTCTGGGCCACGTCGGCGTTGGCCTCGATCACCTTGTCGACCGCAGCCTCGAGGGCCCCGTCGTCCTGGACCAGCTCGAGGCCGCGGGCGTCCGCGACCTCGGCGGGCGCGCCCTCACCGGCGATGACGCCGTCGAGCACCTGACGGGCCATCGAGTCGTTGAGCCGGCCGTCGCGGACGACGCGGTCGAGCTCGGCGATGTGGGCCGGCGTGACGCCGAACTCCTCGACGCCCTTGCCCTCGGCGTTCGCCCGTCGAGCCAGCTCGCCGGTCCACCACTTGCGCGCGCCGGCAGGGGTCGCGCCGGCAGCCACCGTCTCCTCGATGAGGGCGACCGCCCCCGCGTTCATGACGTCGCGCATCTCGAGATCGCTGTAGCCCCAGTCGTTCTGGAGCCGGCGTCGCCGCTCCCCGGGAGGCTCCGGCAGGGTGCCGCGCAGCGCCTCCACGGTCTCGCGAGTCGGGGCGACCGGCACCAGGTCGGGCTCCGGGAAGTAGCGGTAGTCCTCGGCGTCCGACTTCTCACGACCGCTGGTCGTGACTCCCGTGTCCTCGTGCCAGTGACGCGTCTCCTGGGTGATCTTGCCGCCCTTGTCGAGGATCGCTGCGTGCCGGGTGATCTCGTAGCGGACCGCCCGCTCGACGCTGCGCAGCGAGTTGACGTTCTTGGTCTCGGTGCGGGTGCCCAGGGGCACGTCGTCCTGTGACTGGTCGCCGGTCGCCCGGGGCCGCAGCGAGACGTTGGCGTCGCAGCGCAGCGACCCCTGCTCCATCTTCACGTCCGACACCCCGAGGGCACGGAGCAGCTCGCGCAGGGCGCCGACATACGCCTTGGCCACCTCAGGGGCCCGCTCGCCTGCGCCGGTCAGCGGCTTCGTCACGATCTCGATGAGCGGGATCCCCGCGCGGTTGTAGTCGACCAGGGAGTGGTCGGCGCCGTGGATGCGGCCGGTCGCGCCACCGAGGTGGAGAGACTTGCCGGTGTCCTCCTCCATGTGGGCGCGCTCGATCTCGACCCGGTAGGTCGTGCCGTCCTCCAGCTCGACGTCGAGGTGGCCCTCGAACGCGATCGGCTCGTCGTACTGGCTGGTCTGGAAGTTCTTCGGCATGTCCGGGTAGAAGTAGTTCTTCCGCGCGAACCGGCACCACTGCGCGATCTCGCAGTTGAGCGCCAGGCCGATGCGGATGGCCGACTCGACAGCCTTCTCGTTCACGACCGGCAGCGCGCCCGGCAGGCCGAGGCAGACCGGGCAGACCTGGGTGTTGGGCTCGGCCCCGAACCCGGTGGCGCAGCCGCAGAACATCTTCGTGGCGGTGTTGAGCTCGACGTGCACCTCGAGCCCCATCACCGGGTCGTAGCGCTCGAGGGCCTCGTCGTAGTCGACGATCTCCTCGGCGACGGCAGTGCCGCTCATCGCGGTCACGCTCCCTTCGCGGTCAGCTGGGGGGCCTTGGCCAGCAGCGGCCCACCCCATCGGTCGATGAGCATCTTCTCCAGCGCGGCACCCACGCCGTACAGGCGCTCGTCCTGGGTGGCCGGGGCGAGGATCTGGATGCCGGTGGGCAGCCCGTCCTCGTCGGCGAGACCGCTGGGCAGCGACATGCCTGGCACGCCGGCGAGGTTGGCGGGGATGGTGGCGACGTCCTGCAGGTACATCGACATCGGGTCGTCGAGCTTGTCACCCAGCTTGAACGCGGTGGTGGGCGCCGTCGGGCTCACGAGCACGTCGACCTGGCCGAAGGCGGCGGAGAAGTCGTCGGCGATGAGCCGGCGCACCTTCTGGGCCTGGCCGTAGTAGGCGTCGTAGTAGCCGCTGGACAAGGCGTAGGTGCCGAGGATGATGCGGCGTTTCACCTCGTCGCCGAAGCCGGCGTCACGGGTGGCGGCCATCACCTGCTCGGCGCTCGGGTCGTCGACGCCCTCTGGCAGCACCCGCAGGCCGTAGCGCATCGCGTCGAACTTGGCGAGGTTGGAGGACGCCTCGCTCGGCAGGATGAGGTAGTAGGCGGCGAGTGCGTAGTCGAAACTCGGGCAGGACACCTCGACCACCTCGGCACCGGCCTCCTGGAGCAGGGCCACCGACTCGTCGAAGCGGGCCCGCACCCCCGCTTGGTACCCCTCTCCCCCGAGCTCCTTGATGACACCGACCTTGAGCCCCTTGACGTCGGCGCGCCGGGCGGCCTCGACGACGGGGGGCGCCGGGGCGTTGATCGAGGTGGAGTCCATCGGGTCGTAGCCACCGATGACCGAGTGGAGCAGGGCGGCGTCGAGCACGGTCCGCGTACAGGGGCCCGCTTGGTCGAGGCTGGAGGCGAGCGCCACGAGGCCGTAGCGGGACACCCCGCCGTACGTCGGCTTGACGCCGACGGTGCCCGTCACCGAGGCCGGCTGGCGGATCGAGCCGCCCGTGTCGGTGCCGATGGCCAGCGGGGCCTCGTATGCCGCGACGACAGCCGAGGAGCCACCTCCCGAGCCGCCGGGGATCCGGGTGAGGTCCCAGGGGTTGTGGGTGGGCCCGTAGGCGGAGTGCTCGGTGGAGGAGCCCATGGCGAACTCGTCCATGTTGGTCTTGCCGAGGATCGGCATGCCCGCTGCCTTGAGCCGCGAGACCAGCGTGGCGTCGTAGGGCGGGATCCAGCCCTCGAGGATCTTGGAGCCGCAGGTCGTGGGGAGGCCCTTGGTGGCCATGACGTCCTTGACGGCGATCGGGACGCCGGCGAGGACGTGGAGGTCCTCCCCCGCCGCGCGCCGCTCGTCGACGGCCCGGGCGGCGGCCAGCGCTCCCTCGCCGTCCACGTGCAGGAAGGCGTGCACGTCGGCGTCGACCGCCGCGATGCGGTCGAGGTGGGCCTGGACGACCTCGACGGAGCTGAGCTCCCCCGAGCCGAGCGAATGGGCCAGCTCGGCGGCGCTGAAGCGAGTGATGTCGGTGGTCACGAGTGGTGGTCCTTAGGTCTGTCGCAGGGTCTGTCGCAGGGTCTGTCGCAGGGTCTGTCGCGGGGTCTGTCGCGGGGTCTGTCGCGGCGTGGGACGAGCGGTGGGCGCGGCCGCTCAGTCCTCGTCGAGGATGCGGGGCACCGAGAAGCGCTGCTGCTCCTGCTCGGGCGCGGCCGCCAGCGCAGCCTCCGCCCCGAGGGAGGGACGCACCTCGTCGGGACGCGTGACGTTGGTCAGGGGCAGCGGGTGCGACATCGGCTCGATGTCGTCGGCGGCCACCTCCTGCACCTTGGCGACGGACTCGAGGATGACGCCCAGCTCGCCGACCATGCGGTCGAGCTCGGCATCGGACAGGTCGATGCGGGCGAGGCCGGCGAGGTGCGCGACGTCGTCCCGGGACAGTGCGGACATGGGCGCCAGTCTAGGGGCCCTCCGTGCGGCGAGCCGTCCCCGGGCGCCGCCGGGACCGGACCCGACCCGGACCGGACCGGGCGCCGCGGACGGCGCACGAAAGCGAGGCAAACAGACGCGAAGGGCCGTGGACGCGGCATACCGATGTATCAGGCGGGTCACCCAGCACTCCTTTCCCGTGGATGGACCAGACGGACTGGGGGATCGGCCCGCCACGTTCAAGGGGAGGACCCCACCATGCCTGAAGACACCACGCACGGCCCGGCCGTGCCCGACGAGGTGCGAGCCCACCTCGTCGCGTCGCTCGGCAGCGACGCCATCACCATCACCGACGCCGGCGCGGCGCGACTGCCCACGGGCGGCAGCGTCCGCGCCTTCCACGCAGCGGTCGAGGGGCGACCGAATGAGGTCACCGCCGTGACCCTGGACGACGCGGGCGAGCTGCGCCCGCTCGACCGCCTGGTCGCGGACCTCGGGCGCAACCCGTTCGTCCCTGACTTCACCGCGGTCGGTCCCGGCCACGAGCGACCGCCGCGCGAGCCCGTGACGATCGACCCCACGACCAACGACTGGCGGTTGTCGCAGTGCGAGCGCACCTCGGAGACCATCACCGTCACCGTGCCGCCCACCGGCGTCGCGGCCAAGGCTGACGTCTACCTCCTGGCCGACAGCACCGGCAGCATGTCGCCGATCCTCGACGCCGTGAAGGCCGGCGCCGCCGCCATCCTCGGCGACCCTGCCCTGGCGGCGTTCGACGTGGCGTGGGGGGTCGGCAACTACCGCGACTTCCCGGTGCCCGGCATCAACTCGTACGCGTTCCAGCACCAGCTCTCGCCGACCACCGACCACACCCAGGCCGACCTCGCCATCGGCGCGTGGTTCGCCAACGAGGGCGGGGACACCTCCGAGGGGCAGTTCTTCGCCCTCCACGAGCTCGCGACCAACGCCGGCATCGGGTGGCGGCCGGACAGCAAGCGGATCGTCGTCTGGTTCGGTGACGCGCCGGGTCACGACCCGATCTGCACCGACCTCACCGGGTTGGCGAGTGCCATCACGGAGGCCTCGGTCACCGCCGACCTGACGGGGGCCGACATCACCGTGGTCGCCGTCAGCACCACCACCGGGCCGGCGAACGCGCTCGACGACGACCCGAACGCCGATGCCGGCAACTACGCCACCTGTCCGGGGTCGGGCACCCCCGGCCAGGCGACCCGCATCGCGGCCGCGACCGGCGGCAGCCACACGACCGGGGTGGACCCGACGACCATCGTGGCGACCCTCAGCGTGCTGATCGCCGCCGCAGTCGCGTCGACCGGCAACGTCCACCTCGAGCCGAGTGCCTCCATCGCGCCCTTCATCGAGTCGATCACCCCCTCCGGCGGCTACGGGCCACTGGCCGGGAACGAGGAGCACGTGCTGACCTTCGAGGTCGTCTGGGTCGGCTCCCGTCCGTGCCGCGACAAGGACCAGGTGTTCACCGGCACGATCGACGTGGTGGCCGACGGGGTCGCGGTCGCTGCCAAGCGGGTGCGCGTCACCGTGCCCCGGTGCCGCTACCACTACAGCGTCGAGGTGGTCTGTGGTGAGCAGCCGCCGAGCCGCCCGTCCTCGGGCGACGACCACGGGAGCCATGGCGAGGGTCATGGCGAGGGTCACGGTGAGGGTCATGGCGAGGGTCATGGCGACGACCACGGCGACGGTCACGGGGACGACGACACTGGTCTTGCCTGCGCCGTGGTCGCCGGCCACTACGCCACCGCCGTCACCATCTACAACCCGTCGACCTGCCCGGCCGTGATCGAGAAGCGCTTCGCTCCCTTGGTGCTGCACGGCAAGACCATCGGGCGGGAGCCCGAGCAGGTGCCAGCGAGGCCGTTCGCGAAGATCGAGCTCGAGGCCGGCCACGCCACGATGGACGACTGCTGCGCCCTCGAGGAGGCCGTCGGCAAGGGCTCCGGGCTCGTCCTGGGCGTGCTCGACATCGTGTCGGACCGCCCGCTGTCGGTCAGCGCCATCCACACGGCGCGCGAGCTGGGTGGCAGGCCCGGTGGGCCGGCGATCACCACGCGCACCATCGAGCCGCTGATGGCCCCGTGACGCGCTGACCAGGCCRCCTCGGCGGCCGGTGAGGCACCCGAGGGGGACCGGTCTGCCCCATCACCACCACCGTGACCCGGCGGGCCGTCGCCGATCCTGGCCCGCCGGGTCACCCCTGCGTGGGCAGCACCACAAGCCTTCCCCCTGTATGCCGGACGGCCGGGTGCCTACGGTGGTGGTCATGAGCCGTCTGCCGATCGAACTGTTCACCGCCATCGACCACGTGGGAGTCGCGGTGCGCGACCTCGACGAGGCCATCGCGTTCTACCGCGACACGTATGGCATGGCCCTCGCGCACGAGGAGGTCAACGAGGAGCAGGGCGTCCGCGAGGCGATGATGGCCGTCGGAGGCAGCGGGTCGCACATCCAGCTGCTCGCCCCGCTCTCGCCCGAGTCCACGATCGCGAAGTTCCTCGACCGCTCGGGGCCGGGCGTCCAACAGGTGGCCTACCGGGTCGAGGACGTCGAGGCCGTGAGCCAGGTGCTCCGCGACCGCGGGCTGCGCCTCCTCTACGACGAGCCACGTCGAGGCACGTCCAACTCCCGGGTCAACTTCATCCACCCCAAGGACGCGGGCGGCATCCTCGTCGAGCTCGTCCAGCCCGCGCACGAGACGCACTGACCGCCGCCCGCGGCCGGCACCGCGACCGGGCTCCGCGGCATACCTCCTCCGCCGCCCGAAGTGAGGTGGACGGCAGGTGAGGTAGGTCACCGCGTGACCGGAGTCTCACCGGCCGCCGGATCGCGTTACCCAGCAGTAGTTTCGGCTGCACGTGCCGACGACGCCGAGGAGCCACACCGATGCAGGAAATCCGCGACGCCATCCTCTCCGGGGACCGCACCCGTGAGACGTATGCCGGGCTGTCCATCCCCGAGACCTATCGCGCCGTGACGGTGCACAAGGACGAGGTCGGGATGTTCGAGGGCCTGGCCAGCAAGGACAAGGACCCACGCAAGTCCCTGCACGTCGACGACGTGCCCGTGCCCGAGCTCGCCCCGGGCGAGGCCCTGGTCGCCGTCATGGCCAGTGCCATCAACTACAACACCGTGTGGACCTCGATCTTCGAGCCGGTCTCGACGTTCGGCTTCCTGGAGCGGTACGGCAGGACATCGGAGTTCGCCAAGCGGCACGACCTGCCGTACCACGTGGTCGGCTCCGACCTGGCTGGCGTCGTGCTGCGCACGGGGCCCGGGGTGACCAAGTGGTCGCCCGGCCAGGAGGTCGTGGCGCACTGCCTGTCGGTCGAGCTCGAGGACGCCGACGGCCACAACGACACGATGCTCGACCCGCAGCAGCGCATCTGGGGTTTTGAGACCAACTTCGGGGGTCTCGCCGAGCTCGCCATCGTGAAGTCGAACCAGCTGATGCCCAAGCCCGCCCACCTGTCCTGGGAGGAGGCGGCCTCCCCCGGCCTCGTGAACTCCACGGCCTACCGGCAGCTGATCTCGAAGAACGGCGCCGCCATGAAGCTCGGCGACCGCGTGCTGATCTGGGGCGCCTCAGGCGGCCTCGGGTCCTATGCCACGCAGATGGCCCTCGCCGGTGGCGCCACCCCCATCTGCGTCGTGTCGTCGCCCGAGAAGGCGCAGATCTGTCGCGAGATGGGTGCCGAGCTGATCATCGACCGCAGCGCCGAGGGTTACCGCTTCTGGAACGACGAGAACACCCAGCAGGACCCCCGCGAGTGGCAGCGGCTCGGGAAGAAGATCCGCGAGCTGACCGGTGGGCACGACGTCGACATCGTCTTCGAGCACCCGGGCCGCGAGACCTTCGGGGCGAGCGTCTACGTGGCGCGCAAGGGCGGCACGATCGTCACCTGCGCGTCGACCTCGGGCTACATGCACGAGTACGACAACCGCTACCTGTGGATGAACCTCAAGCGGATCATCTCGAGCCACTTCGCCAACTACCGCGAGGCGTGGGAGGCCAACGAGCTGATCGACCGCGGACTCATCCAGCCGACTCTCTCGAAGACCTACGCCATGGACGAGGTGGGCCAGGCCGCCCTCGACGTCCACCGCAACGCCCACCAGGGCAAGGTCGGCGTCCTCACACTCGCGCCCGAAGCCGGCCTCGGCGTCACCGATCCCGAGAAGCGCGAGTCGCTCCTGCCGAAGATCAACCGCTTCCGCAACGCCTGACCTGCACCGTTGCGTCCGGCGTGCGCCCCGGTGCCATAGGGTCGTCGCATGTCAGTGCTCGACCGGTGGAAAGAGTTCCGGCGCGCCCAGCGCGATGCGTTGAGCGCCAGCAACCACCCCCACGCCGACCCGGAGCAGTCACGGGAGCTGGGCGACCTGCTCACCGACATGCTGCCGCCCCGACGGTCGGTGTCGGGGGTGTCCGGTGAGCACGACGAGCGCGACGGCGACGCGCACGCCGACGGCTCGGCTCCCCCGGACCAGCCCGACCTCGGCACCCGGCTGCACGACCGCGAGCAGGGCGACTCCCAGTCGGACGAGGACGACGGTCGGCGCTACGGACGAGCCGGGCGCCCCCTCAACCGCCAGTCGCCCTTCTACATGGGCTTCGTGGGGGCGATCGGCGTGCTCACCGCCGTGCTGCTCTGGCACACGCTGGGTCGCCTGACCACGGTCCTCACCCTCGTGGTCGTGGCGTTCTTCCTCGTCCTCACGCTCAACCCCCTCGTCGAGTTCCTCACTCGCCGCGGGCTGGGTCGTGGCGGTGCGGTCGCCCTCGTCTTCGCGGGGGTGGTGGCGGTGTTCACCCTGCTCGGGCTGGTGGTCGTGCCGCCGGTGGTCTCGCAGGGCACCGACCTGGCCCAGAAGGCGCCCGACTACCTCGACCACATCCTCAAGAGCAACTTCATCAGGGACCTCGACCGGCACTACGGCGTGGTCGACAAGATCCAGGCCGAGTTCAACAAGCGCCTCACCGACGGCAACTTCCTCAGCCAGGTCTTCGGTGGCGTGCTCGGCGTGGGTGCGGCCGTCATCGGCGGGATCTTCCAGGCCTTCACGGTGCTGGTGCTGACGCTGTTCCTGCTCGCGTCCTTCCCCAGGGTCAAGCAGGGCGCCTACGCCATCGTGCCCGCCTCGCGCCGGCCCCGCGTGATCTCCCTGTCGGAGGAGATCATGCGCCGCACCGGCTCCTACGCGATCGGCCAGGTCGCCGTGGCGACCATCAACGCCATCTGCTCGTGGATCATGATGATGATCGTCGGCATCCCGTATGCCGCCGTGCTGGCCGTGGCCGTCGGCTTCCTGGGCCTGATCCCCATGGTGGGTGCCACGGCCGGTGCATCCGTGGTCTGCCTCGTGGCCGTCTTCGACGAGCCGAAGAAGGCGGTCATCGCCCTCATCTACTACGTCGTCTACCAGCAGCTCGAGAACTACGTCGTCGCTCCCCGGATCATGCAGCGCACGGTCTCCGTGCCCGGTGCGGTCACCGTCGTCGCGGCCCTCGCCGGCGGCACCCTCCTCGGTGTGCTCGGCGCGCTGCTGGCCATCCCCGTCGCCGCCGGCCTGCTCCTCCTCTACGAAGAGGTCCTGCTCCCCCGCCAGCGCCGCCACTGAGCCCGCCCCCTCGAGTCGTGTGTGAGTGGGCACGCGGCATGGCGCGTGCTCACACACACGACCGCTACGTGGTTCCCCCGATGACAGGGGGCCCACCCGTTTCTAGTCTGCGACCATGCGGACCACACGATTGGTTGCCGCCACGAGCCTGCTCGTCGGCGTGGCGCTGCTCGGGGGATGCGCCGCCGCCGACACCCCCGCGCCTCGCACCTCCACCACCTCCACCACAACCAGGACCACCAGCCCACCACCCGCCGCGCTCACGATCCTCGCGATGGGCGACTCGACGGTCTGGGACCACGACTGCGTCGACTGCACCCATTCGTACCCACACCTGATCCGCGCCGCACTGGCTGCATCGACGGGCAAGGAGATCGCGCTGATCGACGCCACCCAGCAGAATGGACTGACCGCTCCACCGCTGCTGGACGAGATCACCCACGACTCGTGGGGTGCCGCGACGCAGGATCCCAAGGCGCCCGCCCCCAAGCCGGCGATCGCCGCGGCCGACATCGTCACCATCACGCTGGGCGCCAACGACGCGCCTTGGCAGCGGGACGACGACCCGGTCTGCTCGGGCGACTGGGCTGCGAAGTCGTGCATCGACCAGAAGGTGGCGCCATCGCTTGCGGCGCTCGGACGGATCATCGACGCCATCCACAGCATCCGAGGCACGAAGCCCACGGCCATCAGGGTGACGAACTTCTACAACGAGCTCATCGCCAGCAAGGACTACCTTCCCGACCGACCTGCTGAGTGGGTCGCCAAGGGCCGCAAGGGCGCCAAGGTGTTCTCCGACGCCCTGAACGACGGGATCTGTGCCACTGCGGTGGCGCACCGGGCGGTCTGCATCGACATCTACCACGGGATCAACGGTGCAGACGGCACCACGGCCCTGCCTGCGAACTGGTTCATGTGGAGCGGCCACGACCGCGGCTACGACCAGACCTTCACCGCAGACGCGATCATGAGGACCGGGTTCGCACCCGTGCAGCTCTGACGGATGGCGCCCAGCCGACCGGGAAGGTTCAGCGGGTGGCGCCGCGGGTGTGGCGCCGGTCCCGCGCCTCCCAGCAGGGGGTGTGCCAGTGCCGTCGGTCGTCCAGGCCGCCCATGCCCTCGGCCGGCCAGGCCACCACGTGGGGCGTCCCGACCGCGATGTTCTGCTGGCAGCCGGGACAGAGGTACGCGCGGCTCGCCCCGCTGCCGGTGACGCGGCGGACGAACCACTCGCCGCCGGCATACATCTCGCGACGAGCGGTGCCCCCGACCGCACGGTCGAGGTTCAGCGGGGCGTCGTCACGGCGACGCCGGTTGGCGCGGGRCATGGCTCCAGTGTCCCAGAGGCCCCGCGACCCCCGTCAGGCGTAGGTGCGGAAGCCGCGGCCCGTCTTGCGACCGAGGTAGCCGGCGGTGACCATGTGCTCGAGCAGGGGTGCCGGTGCGAAGCCGGGCTCGCGGAACTCGAGGTAGAGCTCGCGCTGGATCGCGAGCGACACGTCGTTGCCGACCACGTCGAGCAGCTCGAACGGACCCATGGGCAGACCACAGCCGGTCTTCATGGCCGTGTCGATGTCGTCGGCCGTGGCGTAGTTGGCGCTGAGCATCTTCACGGCGTCGTTGAGGTACGGGAACAGCAGGGCGTTGACGATGAAGCCCGAGCGGTCGCCACACGTCACGGCGTGCTTGCCGACCTTGGCGCAGATGTCCTGCACCGTGGCGACGACGTCGGGGGCGGTCGAGACCGTGTAGACCACCTCGACGAGCTTCATGACCTGGGCCGGGTTGAAGAAGTGCATCCCGATGACGTCCTGCGGGCGCGTGGTGGCGGCCGCGCAGTCGACCACCGGCAGCGACGAGGTGGTGGTGGCGAGGATCGCGCCGGGCTTGCAGATCTCGTCGAGGTTCTCGAACAGCGCCTTCTTCACGGCGAGGTCCTCCACGACCGCCTCGACCACGAGGTCGACGCCGGCCAGCGCGTCGAGCGAGGTGGTGCCCGTGAGGTGGGACAGTGCGTCGGCGCGGGCCGACTCCTCGAGCTTGCCCCGCTGCACCGCCTTCTCGAGCGACTTGGTGATCGCGGCGGTGACGGCGTCGACCTTGGCCTGGCTGCGGGTCACGTAGGTGACGTCGTAGCCGGCCTTGGCGAAGACCTCGATGATGCCGGTGGCCATGGTGCCGGAGCCCACGACGCCGACGGTACGGACCTCGCGCAGGGCGGCGTCCGACGCGCCTGCGGGACGAGGGGTCAGGGCGTCGTCGACGACCTGGCTGCTGCCCGGCTCGGCGTACGTGTAGAACCCGCGCCCGCTCTTGCGACCCTTGAGCCCCGCGCTGACCATCTGCTTGATGACCGGGCTGGGAGCGTGCAGGCGGTCGCGCCCCTGCTTGTACATCGTGTCGAGGATCTCGTAGGCGGTGTCGAGGCCGATGAGGTCCATCAGGGCCAGCGGACCCATCGGGTAGCCGCACCCGAGCTTCATCGCCGCGTCGATGTCCTCGCGGCTGGCGTAGCGCGACTCGAACATCGAGACGGCGTGGTTGAGGTAGCCGAACAGCAGGGCGTTGGCGATGAACCCGGCCTTGTCACCCACGATGACGGGCTGCTTGCCGAGCCGCTGGGCCAGCGCCTTGACGTCCTCGAAGACCTCGTCCTCGGTGACGACGGTGCGGATCACCTCGACGAACTGCAGGACCGGCGCGGGATTGAAGAAGTGCATGCCGACGACGCGCTTGGGGTTGCCGGTGGCCACGGCGATCTCGGTGACCGACAGCGACGACGTGTTGGTCGCGAGGATGGCGTCAGGACCCACGATGGCGTCGAGCTTGCCGAAGACGTCCTTCTTGAGGTCGAGGTGCTCCGGGACCGCCTCCACGACGAGCTGGCACTCGGCGAGCTCGTCGAGGCTCGAGGTGAAGTGCACCCGCGAGTGGAGGGCCGCCTGGTCCTCCTCGCTCAGCTTGCCCCGGCTGACGGCACGACCGGTGGAGTGCTCCAGCACCCCGCGGCCCTTCTCGACCGCCGCCTCGTCGACCTCGACGGCGACGACGTCGATGCCGTTGCGGGCGAACACCTCGACGATGCCGGCACCCATGGTGCCGAGACCGATCACTCCGACCTTGCTGAACTCACGAGCCATGCGGCGAGTCTGGCAGAGCAGGTATGCCGCGTGGACCCCCGGGCGGCGTGACGGTCACCACCCCGGCGATCCGGGTCGCACACACCCGGGCCTCACCAGTCGTGACCGGCGCCGATCAGGGCTGACTCCATGTGGAAACGCTGCTCGCGGGACAGGCCCCGGATCGCGAGGGGCACGGGGATGTCGACGGCCCGGCAGTAGTCACGCAGCGCGTGGTCGTAGGCCAGCCGCGCCGCCATCAGCCGCTCGGCCTTGCGGGGCTGGTCGCCCGCCTCGACGCGGCGGATGTGGGCAGCCAGCCGGCTCAGCTCCATGGCGAGCAGGATCGGCGGGATGGGTTCCGGCACGGGGCGCCGCAGATCGCGCCGTGCCTCCAGCCTCGTGACGGCCGGTTGCACGAAACGGGGTGGCCGGCCCGTGGTGAGCCAACGCACCCCGCTCACGAGGGTGCCCATCACGAGGACGAGACCGGCGACGTTGCCCAGGACGTTCGGCATACCAGCTCACCTCTGTGCTCCGAGTGTGCGCCACCGACCCCGCACGACGCAACGGTTCGCGGCCCGTAGAGTGACCCCTCGTGCGGCTGGTCATAGCGAAGTGTTCGGTGGACTACGAGGGTCGGCTGACGGCCCACCTGCCCCTGGCGACGAGGTTGCTCCTCGTGAAGGCCGACGGGTCGGTGCTCGTGCACAGTGACGGTGGGTCGTACAAGCCACTCAACTGGATGTCCCCTCCCTGCGCGATGGCCGAGGTGTCACCGGAGGAGCACGAGGTCGCGGATGGCGTCACGGCGGTCTGGCTCGTGCAGCACGCCAAGTCGGAGGACCGGCTTCGCGTGCTCATCCACGAGGTGCTGCACGACTCGGCGCACGAGCTCGGGGTCGACCCCGGTCTCGTCAAGGACGGCGTCGAGGCCCACCTCCAGAAGCTCCTCGCCGAGCACATCCACACCCTCGGCGACGGCTGGAGCCTTGTGCGCCGCGAGTACATGACCGCCATCGGCCCGGTCGACATCCTGTGCCGGGACGCCTCCGGGGCCTCGGTCGCCGTGGAGATCAAGCGGCGCGGCGACATCGACGGCGTCGAGCAGCTGACCCGCTACCTCGAGCTGATGAACCGCGACCCGCACCTGTCACCGGTGTCCGGGGTCTTCGCGGCCCAGGAGATCAAGCCGCAGGCCCGCACGCTGGCGACCGATCGCGGCATCCGCTGCGTGACGCTGGACTACGACGCCCTCAAGGGCATCGACAACAGCGAGCACCGCCTGTTCTAGGCACTGCGGCCGGTCCGGTCAGACCACCGCTCGGTCGGTCGAGCCGGGCCAGGTCCGCAGGTCGAAACCATCACCGTCGACCGCCACCTCCGCCACGGCACAGTTCGGCAGGTACGTGGCGGCCGCCAGGTCGTCTCGCACGGCGCCCGAGAGGCGCGGCAGCACGAACGACATGACGCCACCGTGCGAGAAGACCAGGACGGTCTCGCCACGGAACTGGTCGGCGATCGACGACAGCGCCTCGCGGTACCGGCTGAGCACCTGCTCCCCCGTCACTCCCCCGGGGACCTGTCTCCGCAGGTCTCCGTGCACCCAGGACCTGAACACCGCCTGCAGCTCGGGGTCGTCGTGGGGCCGCCCGGCAAGGGCGCCCACCGAGAACTCCTCCAGCCCCTCGACGGCGTGCGAGTCCACGCCCAGGACCTCTGCCGCGACCGCTCCCGACTGGACCGCGCGGGCCAGTGTGCTGGTGCGGACCGCCGCCACCCTGCGCCCGGCGAGGGACTGGGCCAGCGCGGTGGTCTGCTCGATGCCCTTCGCCGACAGCCACCCGCCCTCGTCCGACAACACCGACGGGTGCCCGTACTCCGCATCACCGTGGCGGGCGACCAGGAGGGTGGCGGCACACTGCAGGTCACTCATCCCCCGAGCGTATGCCGCGCCACCGGTTCAGCGCGGGGCGGCGCACGGTTCGACCCCGAGCGCCGGCACGGTCCATCATCGTCAGGTGACGCCCCCCAACCCGCGCACCTCCCCGATGCTGCTCACCGGCGCGGTCGTCCTGGCGGACCGGGTCGTCGCCGACGGCGCCGTGGCGGTCCTCGACGACACCATCGCGTATGCCGGAGAGCGCGGCTCGCTGCCCGCAGGCTGGTCCGACGTGGCGGAGCCTGACGGGTGGGAGGCCGGTCTGACGCTCCTGCCCGGGCTCGTCGACATCCACTGCCACGGCGGCAACGGGGGTGAGTTCGGGCCCGATCCGGCCGGGTCGCACCGCGCCGCCCGACACCACCACCAGCACGGCTCCACGACCGTCGTGGGCTCCCTCACCTCCGCCCCGGCGGAGTCCCTGCTCGACGGAGCGCGCACGCTCGGCGACCTCGTGCGCAGTGGCGAGCTGGCCGGCATACACCTCGAAGGGCCCTTCCTGTCCACCGCGCGGTGCGGCGCCCAGGACCCGGCCGCGCTGGTCGATGCCGACCTGGCGCTGGTCGAAGCCGTCGCGGAGGCGGCTGGTGACGGTGCGCTGGCCCACCTGACCTGGGCACCGGAGCGTCCCGGGGGCGAGACCGTGCCCGCTGCGCTCGCGGCGGTCGGCGCGGTCGGGGCGCTGGGCCACACCGACGCCGACTACGCGACGGCGACGCGCGCGCTCGACGCGGTGGCGGGCCTCGGCATCCGTGGCGGCCTGCCCCTCGTCACCCACCTGTTCAACGGCATGCCCCCGCTGCTGTCGCGCTCGCCCGGACCGGTCGGTGCAGCGATCGCGTCGGCGGGGCGGGCCGCGGCGGTCGTCGAGGTGATCGCCGACGGCGTGCACCTCGACGGGGGCACGGTCCGGATGCTGTTCGACACCGTCGGGCCCGAGCACCTCGCCCTCGTCAGCGACGCGATGTCGGCGAGCGGACTGCCGGACGGCGGGTACTCGCTCGGGCGCCTCGACGTGACGGTGAGCGGTGGCGCGGCGCGGCTGACCGCCACGGGCAGCCTCGCCGGTGGCCTCAGCACGCTGCTCGACCAGGTGCGCTGGCTGGTCCTCGACCTCGCCGTCCCCCTGGGCGACGCCGTGCGAGCCGCGTCCGCCACCCCGGCCCGCGCCCTGGCCCTGCCTCGGGTGGGCGCCCTGGCCGCTGGTCAGCAGGCCGATGTCGTGGTCGTCGACTCCCACCTGACCCCCCACCGGGTGCTGCGCCGCGGCAGCTGGCTCTGAGCCCGACTTCTGGCCACCGGTGACCCACTCAGATGGCGCAGATGGACGGTGGTGGACCACTGCTGGCCCGAAGTGCGGCGTGGAGGCGACTCTGGGTCCCTGCCGCGCGGGGTGGAGACGACTCTGGGCCCCTGCCGGATGGCAGGGGCCCAGAGGTCACACGGGGTGGAGCGGACTCAGCGGACGACCACCGAGACGACCGGCGCCATGACGGGGTTGTAGATCCCCGAGCCGCTGTAGGTCGCCGACAGCTTGTGCGTGCCGCGGGCCAGCAGCGGCGCCCGGAGGACCGCCTTGCCCTTGACGATGGTCACGGTCCCGATGACCCGGCTGCCGTCCCTGAACACGAAGTAGCCGGTGGCACTCGTGGGGGCGACCGCTGCGGTCAGCGTCGGCCGGTAACCGTACGAGAAGTCACGGTCGTTGACGCTGAGCGCCGCCTTGGCAGCCAGCCCGTTGACCGTCACGTTGACCGCGGCCGATCCGCTCGCGATGTGCGCGGCGTCACCGTTGTAGATCGCCGTCATCGAGTGGACCCCACGGGTCTGGCCCACGGCCGTCCACACCGCCTTGCCGGCGCTGACCGGCACGGTGGCGACGACCTTGGTGCCGTCCCTGAACGAGACCGTGCCCGTCGCGACCGCCGGAGACACCGTGGCGGTGAAGACCGGCTTCCCGCCGTAGGTGTACGCCGTCGTGCTCGAGGTGAGCCGCGTCGTCGTCGGCGCCTTGACCGCCACGTACTGCGCCCGCACACCGTCGGTGTTCAGGTGGTGGATGAGCATCAGGCCCACCGGCTTGTCCGAGGCGTAGGCCGCGTCGTCGCGCCGGAGGTCGAGGCTCGCACCGGGCAGGTCGGTGTTGAGCATGGTGCCGTAGTCGCCGAAGGCGGACAGCGCCGGCGAAGCCACGCTGAGCGTCATCGGAGCGGCCTGCGAGCCCACCGCGTCGACCCGACCGGCCTCGGCGGTGTAGGACTCGACCCAGTACTTGATCTTCGGGGTGGCACCCGAGACGAGACCGGCGTCCTCCAGCGACCGGACCCAGACCGGCAGGGTCAGGGAGTCGCTGTTGAACAGGTTGGTGTCGAAGCTGCCGTCGTAGCCGTTGATCAGCTGGTCGTCGAGGACCGAGTACTGGTCCGGACCCGGTCGGAGGTCGACCAGCTCCGCGACGAAGTAGTCGTAGTCGTCGGTCGTGACCAAGCGGGTGTTGTAGACCACCGCGTCCGGCCCCGGGTTCGCCGCATCCGTGTCGAGGAGCACGTCGAACTCGGTGTATGACGCCGGTGTGCGCCACGGGCCGTAGCTGCTCACTCCGATGCTCACGTACCTGCCGTCCTGGGTCGGATCGGCCGGCCGCGAGACCTGCAGCGGCACGGTCGAGGCCGAACCGACGTAACGCAGGTCGGCCGACCGGTCATCGGCGAAGGCGATGCAGCTGACCACCAGGGTGGCCGAGCAGCTCGGGATCTTCGTGCTGACGCCCTGCAGCTGGAACGTGGACACCGACGACTCGTAGCCGGTGCTGCCACTGCCCTGCGAGACACCGGTCCCCGAGAGGGCCAGCGTGCCGGTCTTGATCGCGCCGGCACCCGTGACCGTGGCGGTCTTGGCGGCCGCCATGGCCGAGGCCGGGCGGGGAGCGGACCACACCGGGACGCGGAGCGCCGCGCCCGGGGTGGTGCCGACGGGCGTCAGGACCATGCGGCCACTGGCGTCAGCGCGGTAGCTCATCTGGGCGCCCACGCCCAGCGGGTCGCTCGGCGTGGTCGGGTCGTGCACGGCCTGGAGCTGGTCGCGCTGGATGGTCGCCGTGACCGTGACGTCCACCGAGCCACCAGCCGGGAGGTTGACCTGGTTGGGGCTGAACGAGTACGTCACACCCGGGCTGGGGTGCGCCGCGGCGTAGTCGATCGTGTAGGCCGACGACCCGGTCGGGCGCTTGTTGACGACCTTCACCGTCTTGGTCAGGGTCGTGGTCGGCGCCGTGACGGCCACCGGTCCGAACGAGACGCTGACGGCACCGGGGGTGTCCTTCACGTAGGCCAGCGTGGTCGTGCCGACGGCCGCATCGGCCTTGACGCGACCAGAGCCGACCCGCTCCGGGCCGTAGACGTCGCCGGTGTGGTTCTCACCCACGAAGACGTCCTGAGTCGCCGTGTTCATGATGGCGGCCTTGACCTCCTCGGAGGTCCAGGTGGAGTGGGCGCCACGCACGAGGGCGGCTTCGCCGGCCACGTGCGGGGAGGCCATCGAGGTGCCGCTCTCGGCGATGCCCTCGTTGCCCGTGCCGACGGCGACGGAGAACGTGGTGACGCCCGGGGCTGCGACGTCGGGCTTGACGTTGCCGGCGATGCCGACGCCCCGCGAGGAGAAGCCTGCGACCTGGTCGACCGCGCCCTGGTTGCTGATGGTCACGCTGTTGCGCAGCTCGTTCGTCATCGTCACCTTGACCGGGTTGCTCGCGTCGAGCTGGGCCTTGATGGCGACAGTGGCCTGGTTGACGGTCAGCATCGCGGGGATGATCGCGTCACCGGTGACCCCGGCCGAGAACGAGTTCACGTCGCTGCCGTAGATGACACCGACCGCACCCGCGAGCCGCGCGTTCTTGGCGCGAGCAGCCGAGCCACAGCGACGACCCGTGCCGTCGAACCACTTGGTCATGAGGACCTTGCCCGCGACCGCGGCTGCCTCCGTCGGGGAGAACACCGCACAACCGTCGGTGTTGTTCCGCCCAGCGAAGTCCGTGTCATCCGTGAGGCTGCCGACGGTCGTCGTGCTCCAGTCGCCGATCGTCACGACGTCGGTGTTGGTCAGACCGGGCTCGTTGGCCCAGTCGTACGCGACCGACTTCAGCGCGCCGAAGACGTTGTCCTGGGTGCCGTCGACCGTGTTGGCCGGCTCGATGCCGGCGGGGCTGTCGACCTTGAGCCCGTCGACCACGGAGTCGCGGTCGTCGGACGCTGCCACCGCGAGCACGCGGGTGGCGTTGCCCGGCGAACCGCCGACCTCGTAGACGTCGCCACTGTTGCCGATCGAGGCAACCACGACGGTGCCGAGGGCGGCGAGGTTGTTGGACGCGACCGCGTCCGGGTCGTCCGGGGAGCCATAGCTGGAGCCGAGCGACATGTTGACCACGTCGAGGCGGTCGGACAGGTCACCGTCGCCATTGGGGTCGGCAGCCCAGTCGAGGGCCTCGCCGACGACGCTGGTGTCGCCGTCGCAGCCGAAGACCTTCAGGGCGTAGAGCGAGGCGCCGGGTGCGACACCGGGGCCGACCGCGAGCGTGGCGGGGTCGATGTCGACGTCGTAGCCGCCGGTGTAGGTGTCACCCGCCTTGGTGACGCCGAGACCCGCGACCGTGCCGCTGACGTGGGAGCCGTGCCCCTCGCAGTCGAGCGGGTTCGGGTCGGGGACCGGGGTGGTCACGCCTTCACCGGGGTTGTACGCGTCACCGGCGAAGTCGTAACCGCCGACCACCTTGGCGGTCGGCGTGAACGTGTTGGAGGCCTTGGCGGCGTTGAAGGCCGCGACGGTGCCGGGACCGCCGAAGTCGGCGTGGGTGTAGTCGATGCCGGTGTCGATGACGCCGACCCGCACGCCCTGGCCGGTCTCGGCCTTGGCCTTCCACACCTCGGGGGCGCCGATGAGGGGCACGGACGACGAGTTGGACGGGGACTTGGGCGTGATGCGGTGGACGGCCTTGACCCCCGGGAGGGCAGCGAGCGCCTGGAGCTTGCTGGCGTCCGTCCGCACCGCGATACCGGAGTACAAGGCGTGCGCCCGGTAGAGGGTGTGCGCCTTGGTCGCGGAGGCGCCGAAGCGCGCCTCGACCACTGACTGGGCGCGGCGAATCGTGGCCGTCTGGTTGCGGGCCGCGAGGGTGGCCGCAGTGCCACCGCGGGTGCGGGCCTGGCTGAAGGCGGCCGACGCGGGCGCCGCGTCGAGCTCGATCATCACGTCAACCGCGCCCTTGGCGCCTGCAAGCGAGCGGTCGACCTTCTCGGCCTGCGAACGCTGGGTGCCGAGCTTGAAGGAGCCACCCCCCGTCAGACCGTCGGGGAGGTTCAGCGCCGGGCCACGGTGCTTGGCCGGAGTCGGCGTGGTGCTCGCGACGGCGGGAGTTGCACTGATTGCAGCTGCCGCCACCATCGACAGGGCGCTGACGCCGACGACGGCTGTGTAGCCGCGACGACGCCTTCCCCGAGGTTCCATCGACACGAGGTCTCCTTCGCGTGGCCGCAAGCCGTTTGGCCTCGGGGATCACCCGCGGCCCGCGGAGGACACACTCCCCCGCCGGTTCACCACGCCGTCGCCGAAGGTAAGCCATCAGGCCCCGCGATGGACACGGATTCGGGGAGACCAGAACAAGAATTTTGCCTTGGTTTCCGCTCTTTGCCCCCGAATCGCCCCTCCGCCCTTCGGCAGGCCCTCACCGCGACCTCTTCGGACCTCCCCCGAGCCCCTCCTGGGCCTTCCGTGGCTGGTCAGGATCCTGTCGAGGCCCCGTCGAGCCCTCGCGAGGCCCTGATGATCTCGACGAACCGACCCATGATGTCGTTGAGCCCGAAGTCCTTGGGGGTGAAGACCGCAGCCACCCCCCGCTCGCGCAGGGCGCGGGCGTCGGCGTCCGGGATGATCCCGCCGACGATGACGGGGACGTCGCCCGCCCCCGCGTCGCGCAGCCCCTCGAGGATCTCGGGCACGAGCTCCATGTGGGAGCCGGAGAGGATCGAGATACCGACCAGGTGGACGTCCTCGGCCACCGCCGCGGCCACGATCTGCTCAGGCGTCAGCCGGATCCCCTGGTAGACGACCTCGAAGCCAGCGTCACGCGCCCTGACCGCGACCTGCTCGGCACCGTTGCTGTGGCCGTCCAGCCCAGGCTTGGCCACCAGCACCCGCAGCCGCTCCCCGAGCTCCTCGCCGGTGCGCCGGACCTCTGCACGGACCGCCTTGAGCTCGTCGCTGCCCCCGCTCGAGACACCGACCGACCCCGAGACGCCCGTCGGCGCCCTGAACTCCCCGAACTCCTCGCGCAACGCCTGGGCCCACTCCCCCGTCGTGAGTCCTGCCCTGGCCGCCTCGAGAGAGGCCGCCATGAGGTTGGTGCCGCTGCGTGCGTCCGCGGTGAGGGCCGCCAGCGCTGCTGCCGCGCGGTCGCGACGCTCGGGGTCGGCGTCACGACGCTCGCGCCACTCGCGAACGGCGGCTGCGGCCTTCGCCTCGACATCGTGGTCGACCGTCTGGATGGCCGCGTCGAGGTCGGCCGTCAGCGGGTTGGGCTCGGTGGTCTGGAAGCGGTTCACGCCCACGACGACGTCCTCGCCGGTCTCGATCCGCTGGCGACGCAACGAGTGCGACGCGACCAGCGCCGACTTCATGTAGCCGCTCTCCACAGCCGGCACGGCACCACCGAGCTCCTGGACGCGCGCGATCTCGGCCTGGGCCCCCGCGACGAGCTCAGCCACCTTGGCCTCCACGACCTTGGACCCGGTGAAGAGGTCGTCGTACTCGAGGAGGTCGGACTCGAAGGCGAGCACCTGCTGCATCCGCAGCGACCACTGCTGGTCCCACGGTCGAGGCAGACCGAGCGCCTCGTTCCAGGCCGGCAGCTGCACCGCGCGGGCCCGGGCGTCCTTCGAGAGCGTCACGCCAAGCATCTCGAGCACGATGCGCTGCACGTTGTTCTCCGGCTGGGCCTCGGTCAGCCCGAGGGAGTTGACCTGCACGCCATACCGGAAGCGTCGTTGCTTGGCGTCGGTCACGCCGTAGCGTTCGCGCGTCAGGTCGTCCCACAGCTGGACGAAGGCGCGCATCTTGCACATCTCCTCGATGAACCGCACCCCGGCGTTGACGAAGAAGGAGATCCGGGCGACCACCTCACCGAAGCGTTCGGGCGGCACCTGGCCCGAGTCGCGGACGGCGTCGAGCACCGCGATCGCCGTGCAGATCGAGTAGGCGAGCTCCTGGACGGGGCTGGCCCCCGCCTCCTGCAGGTGGTAGCTGCAGATGTTGATCGGGTTCCACTTCGGGATGTCCGACACGGTGTAGGCGACCATGTCGGTGATCAGCCGCAGTGACGGGCCGGGCGCGAAGACGTAGGTCCCCCGCGACAGGTACTCCTTGATGATGTCGTTCTGGGTGGTCCCGGCCAGCGCTCGGACGGCCTCCGCGGGGTCCGCGCCGGTCGCGGTGGCCTGCTCCTCGGCGACGACCTGGTACAACGCCAGCAGCCACATCGCCGTCGCGTTGATGGTCATCGAGGTGTTCATCTGGTCGAGCGGGATCTGGTCGAACAGCGCGCGCATGTCGCCGAGGTGCGAGATCGGGACGCCCACCTTGCCGACCTCGCCGCGCGCCAGGGGGTGGTCCGGGTCGTAGCCGGTCTGGGTCGGCAGGTCGAAGGCCACCGACAGCCCGGTCTGGCCCTTGGCCAGGTTGCGGCGGTAGAGCTCGTTGCTGGCCGCGGCACTGGAGTGGCCGGCATACGTGCGCATCACCCACGGGCGGTCACGCTCCGGGCGCGCGGGGGCGGCGGCGACCGTGACGGTCTCCGCGCCAGCTTCGGTGACAGCGGGTGCCTCGCGCTCAGGCGCCTGGACGTCGGTGTGCTCGGGCATAGGGCCGAACGTACCCGTGCGGGAGCACGGTCAGGCAGGCGTTCAGGCGGTGACAGCCGCCACAGTGGGTGCCGCGACCTCGTCCCGGAGCACCAGCGCGCGGTCGAGGCGTGATGCACGCAACAGCCGCCCCGTGCGCTCGGTCATGTCGACGACGGCCAACCGTCGTCCGGCCCGGCGGGCCCGGTTGTACGCCTCGACGAGGACGCCGAGTCCCGTGGCGTCACCGATCTCTGCGGCCGCGAGCCGCAGGTGCACGTCGCCGCAACCGGTGTCGATGATCTCGTGGAGCAGCAGCCGCACGTCGGGGACGGTGTGCACGTCGATCCGACCGGTGATCGCGACGTCCTGCCCCGTGTGCATGGCGCGGACCTCCACGGGCAGTGCCCCGATGCTGCTGATCGACATGCGAACCCCCTCGTCCGTGACAGACATTCACTCACAGGGACGCGAGCCACGGGGGTTTCGGTTGGCACCGTCCAGATCAAGATCTGATAAAGGTCCCGCGACCGGCTGGCTGCAGGACGGCGCCCAGATCAGACGAACGGGTCGTCGTCGGGCTCTCTCGTGACGTCTGCACCCAGACCCTGCAGGCTCTCCGCGAACCCGGCGTACCCACGGTCGATGTGCTGCGCGCCGCTGACCGTCGTGATGCCGTCGGCGACCAGCCCGGCGATCACCAGAGCGGCACCGGCCCGGATGTCGCTGGCCTCGACCGGCGCCCCGGACAGCCTCTCGACGCCATGGACCATGACGTGGTGCCCGTCGATCTGCGTCTCCGCACCGAGCCGGTTGAGCTCCTGGACCGTCCGGAAGCGCGCCTCGAAGAGGTTCTCGGTGATCATGGCCGACCCGTCGGCCACGGCGTTGCAGCAGAGGGCGAAGGGCTGGAGGTCGGTCGGGAMCCCGGGGTAGGGCAGCGTCGCCACGTCGAACGCCTTCGGACGCCGACCACCCGAGTCGACCCGGAAACCGCGGTCGGTCGTCGTCACGGTCGCCCCGCTGGCCCGCACCAGCTCGAGCGCGCTGGTGAGGTGCTCCGGTCGAGCCCCCACCACCTCGACGTCACCCCGCGTGGCCGCAGCAGCGAAGGCCCAGGTGCCGGCCGCGATCCGGTCGGGGACCACCGCGTGCTCGACCGGGGCCAGCCGCTCGACGCCCTCGATCTGCACCAAGGAGGAGCCCGCGCCGGTGATGCGAGCACCCATCGAGACCAGCATCTCGGCGATGTCGACGATCTCGGGCTCGCGGGCTGCGTTCTCGAGCCTCGTCGTGCCGCGGGCGAGCACGGCCGCGGTCAGGACGTTCTCGGTCGCGCCGACGCTCGGGAACTCGAGCCGGATCTCCGCACCGTCCAGCCCGCGCGGCGCCTCGGCGACGAGGAACCCGTGGGTGACGTGGACGCTTGCCCCCAGGGCCTCCAGACCGGCGGCGTGCAGGTCGAGACCGCGCGATCCGATCGCGTCGCCCCCGGGGACCGCCACGTCGGCAGCCCCACAGCGGGCCACCAGCGGGCCGAGCACCGCGGTGGACGCCCGCAGGGCCCGCACCAGGTCGTAGTCGGCCCGGTGGCCGATCTGGTCCGGCACGTCGATCTCCACGACCCCGCTCGGGGCGTCGTAGTCGACCGTGCAGCCGAGCCGGCGCAGCAGCTCGGCCATGATCGTCACGTCGAGGATGGCCGGCACGTTGGTCAGCCGGGTGCGTCCCACGGCGAGCAGCGCCGCGGCCATCAGCTTGAGGGCACTGTTCTTGGCGCCCCACACGGCGACCTCACCGCGCAGCGCGGTCCCACCGACGACCCGGAAACGTTCAGCCACCGAACCACCCTATCGAGGCGTGCCGAGACCCCTGACACACCACCGGCCCGCCTCCCGACCCCGCGGCATACCCTCGTGCCATGGTCAACCTCACGCGCATCTACACCCGCACGGGTGACGACGGCCAGACCCACCTCGGGGACATGAGCCGCACCAGCAAGACCGACGTGCGGCTGCTCGCCTACGCCGATGCCAACGAGGCCAACGCGGCCATCGGCGTCGCCCTGGCGGCGGGTGAGCTGCCCGAGGACGTGCGCGCCACGCTGCTGCGCGTGCAGAACGACCTCTTCGACGTCGGCGCCGACCTGTGCACGCCGCTGCAGGAGACCTACGAGTACCCCCCGTTGCGGGTCGAGGCGGCCTGGATCGACGAGCTCGAGGCCGACTGCGACCGCTACCTCGAGCGGGTCGAGAAGCTGCGCTCGTTCATCCTGCCCGGCGGGACCGTGGGGTCGGCCCACCTGCACGTGGCCACGACCGTCGTCCGCCGCGCGGAACGGCAGGCCTGGGCCGCCATCGCGCACTATGGCGAGCAGCCCGGGTCCGGCAAGGGCGAGGGCGGCGTCAACGTCCTCACCGCGAAGTACCTCAACCGGCTCTCGGACCTGCTCTTCGTGCTGGCGAGGGTGGCCAACCTGCCGATCGGCGGCGACGTCCTGTGGCAGCCCGGCGGTGGTCGCGCCGAGGGACCGCCCCCGCGGAACGGCTGACCCTCCATGGGGCTGCGCGACGACAGGCGGCCCTAGGCCACGTTGACGTTGAAGCCCGGGGGCGAGCTCTCCAGCCAGCTGCGCATCGCGGTGTAGGCGGCCGGCGCGAGGGCGAGGGCGAAGGTGTCGCTGCCGTAGTGGCAGTCGACGGTGACGGCCTCCGGCAGACCGGCGATGGCCGTCTCCGGCTGGCCGGGCGGCCCCAGCTCGAGGCGAGGTCGCTCCCAGGTGCGGGCCGGGCGGGGTGAGGGCCCGATCAGCGTGAACCACTCGAGCGAGCTCCCGGCGAACCGCAACAGCCCCAGGCGGTACTGCGACCGACCATGGGGCTGGAGGGCGCACAGCATGAGCGGTGCCCCGGAGGCGAGCAGCCGCCGCCGTACGAAGATGTAGGTCAGCGCGAGGACCGCAAGCAGGATGAGGGCGCTGGCGACGATCTCCGCGGAGACGACGGGCGACATGCTCACCCCTTTCGCAGTAGGCCGTGGTGGGCCGTCGGTGGTGCCTAGGCCGAGAAGTTCGAGGCGTCGACGGCCTCGGCGACGATGATCACCTTGTCGCGGTCGACGGACAGGAAGCCGCTGTCGATGGTGGCGCTCTGGGAGCCCTCGCCCGACTTGATCCTGACCTCGCCCTCGACGAGGACGCCGAGCAGGGGGGTGTGGCCGGGCAGGATGCCCAGCTCGCCGTCGACGGTGCGCGCGACGACCATGTCGGCCTCGCCCTCCCAGACCTTGCGGTCTGCTGCGACGAGTTCAACCTGCAGGGTGCTCACGGTGTCCTCCAGTGGTGCGGTGCTTCGAGTCTAACGGCCTGCCGGGTGGGCCCTGTGGGCCGGTGGTATGCCGTGGGGCCAGCCGTGTCCGGCCGGCCCCACGGGTCACGCGGTGGTGCTCCTGCTCAGAGGTTCTTCTCGATCTCCGCGGCCTGGCGCTCGACGTCGTCGAGGCCACCACACATGAAGAAGGCCTGCTCGGGCACGTGGTCGTACTCACCGTCGGCGATCTTGGTGAACGCCTCGATGCTGTCGACCAGCGGCACCGTCGAACCCTCGATGCCGGTGAACTGCTTGGCGACGTAGGTGTTCTGCGACAGGAAGCGCTGGATGCGACGGGCCCGGTTGACGAGGATCTTGTCCTCCTCGGAGAGCTCGTCGATGCCGAGGATCGCGATGATGTCCTGCAGCTCCTTGTTGCGCTGGAGGATCTGCTTGACGCGCACCGCGGTGTTGTAGTGGTCCTCGGCGATGTAGCGACGGTCGAGGATGCGCGAGGTCGACGTCAGCGGGTCCACGGCGGGGTAGATACCGAGCGAGGCGATCTCACGCGAGAGCTCGGTAGTGGCGTCGAGGTGCGCGAAGGTCGTGGCCGGGGCCGGGTCGGTGTAGTCGTCAGCCGGCACGTAGATCGCCTGCATCGAGGTGATCGAGTGACCACGCGTGGAGGTGATGCGCTCCTGGAGCACACCCATCTCGTCGGCGAGGGTGGGCTGGTAACCCACGGCGGACGGCATCCGGCCGAGCAGGGTGGAGACCTCGGAACCGGCCTGGGTGAAGCGGAAGATGTTGTCGATGAAGAGCAGCACGTCCTGCTTCTGCACGTCGCGGAAGTACTCCGCCATCGTCAGCGCGGAGAGGGCGACGCGAAGACGCGTGCCCGGCGGCTCGTCCATCTGGCCGAACACGAGGGCGGTCTGGCCGAGGACTCCGGCCTCCTCCATCTCGACCATGAGGTCGTTGCCCTCACGGGTGCGCTCGCCGACACCGGCGAACACCGACACACCACCGTGGTCGCGGGCGACTCGGGCGATCATCTCCTGGATGAGCACCGTCTTGCCCACGCCGGCACCGCCGAACAGGCCGATCTTGCCACCCTGGACGTAGGGCGTCAGCAGGTCGATGACCTTGATGCCGGTCTCGAACATCTGGGTCTTGGACTCGAGCTGGTCGAAGGCCGGAGCCTTGCGGTGGATGCCCCAGCGCTCCTTGACCTCGAACTTCTCGCCCTCGGCGAGGTTCATGACATCACCGGTGGTGTTGAACACCTTGCCGAGGGTGACGTCGCCGACCGGGACGGTGATGGGGCCGCCGGAGTCCTGCACCTGGGTGCCGCGGACGAGGCCGTCGGTGGGCTGCAGCGAGATGGCCCGCACCATGTTGTCGCCGATGTGCTGGGCGACCTCGAGGTTGATGTTCTTCGTCTCGCCCGCGAGCTCGACCTTGGTGGTCAGCAGGTTGTACTGCTCCGGCATCGCGTCCGCAGGGAACTCGACGTCGACGACCGGGCCGATGATGCGGGAGATGCGGCCGATGCCACCGGGGGTGGCGGCCTTGGTCTCTTCAGTGACAGTGGCAGTCATTGGTTTCTCTCTACCTTCTCAACTGGCGTCGGCGAGGGCGTCGGAGCCGCCCACGATCTCGCTGATCTCTTGGGTGATCTCGGCCTGGCGAGCCTGGTTGGCCAACCGGGTGTACTTCTTGATGAGCTCTTCGGCGTTGTCCGTGGCCGACTTCATGGCCCGCTGGCGCGACGCCAGCTCGGATGCCGCGGCCTGCAGCAGGCAGTTGTAGATGCGCGCAGTCACGTACTTCGGCAGCAGCGCGTCGAGCACCTGCTCGGCGCTCGGCTCGAACTCGTAGAGCGGCAGGATGTCGTCCTCGGCCGGGGCTTCCTCGCCCTCGACGACCTCGAGCGGCAGCATGCGGATGACGTCGGGCTCCTGGTTCACCATGTTGACGAACCGTGTGAAGACGATGTGGACCTCGTCCACCCCACCCTCGGCGTAGTCCTGGTTGAACGCGGCGACCAAGGTCTCGCCGATCTCGCGCGCGACCTCGAAGTTGGGCTGGTCGGTGAACCCGGTCCACTCGTCCGCGTACTCGCGCTTGCGGAACTTGTAGAAGCCCACGGCCTTGCGTCCGACGAGGTAGGGCACGACCTCCTTGCCGGCTGCCCGCAGGTCGCCGACGAGGCGCTCACTCTCCTTGAGCACAGAGGAGCTGTAGGCCCCGGCGAGCCCACGGTCGGAGGTCACCACGAGGACCGCCGCGCGACGCACGTCGTCGTGCTCGGTGGTCAGCGGGTGGTCGACGTTGGAGTAGGTCGCGACCGCCGACACCGCTCGGGTCAGGGCGCGTGCGTAGGGCGAGGACTCCCGCACCCGCTGCTGCGCCTTGACCACGCGGGAGGCTGCGATGAGCTCCATCGCCCGGGTGATCTTCTTGGTCGCCTGGACGGACCGGATGCGCTGGCGGTAGACCCGCATCTGCGCTCCCATATGTTGCCGCCTCTCTCGTTCGCTCTGTGTCGGTGGTGCGGCCCGGGGACCGCGGTGCGTCGGGGTGGTGCCGAAGTGGCACCCGCGCTGGTGGCGCCGGGTGCCCACCGAGGTGGGCACCCGGCATACCGGTCAGCGCTTCTGCTTGACGATCTTCTCCTGCTCGACGTCGTGCTCGAGGGCACCCGGGTCGGCCTCGTGGCCCACGGGGGTCTTCTCGGAGCCGGACGCCTGGAACTGCTCCTTGAACTTGCCCACGGCCTCCTCGAGGCCCGAGCGCGTCTCGTCCTCGAACTTCTTGGACTCGCGGATCGCGTCCAGGAGGCCCTTCTTCTCGCGGCGCAGGTAGTCGAGGAACTCGGTCTCGAAGCGGGAGACGTCCTCCACGGCGACCGAGTCGAGCTGGCCGGTGGTGCCGGCCCAGATCGAGACGACCTGCTCCTCGACCGGGAACGGCGCGGCCTGCTTCTGCTTGAGCAGCTCGACGAGGCGGGCACCCTTGGCGAGCTGGGCGCGGGACGCCGGGTCGAGGTCCGAGGCGAACATCGCGAAGGCCTCCATCGCGCGGAACTGCGCGAGGTCGAGCTTCAGACGACCGGAGACCTCCTTCATGGCCTTGATCTGCGCGGCGCCACCGACTCGGGAGACGGAGACACCCACGTCGATCGCGGGACGCACGTTGGCGTTGAAGAGGTCGGCCTGCAGGTAGATCTGGCCGTCGGTGATGGAGATGACGTTGGTCGGGATGTACGCCGAGACGTCGCCGGCCTTGGTCTCGATGATCGGCAGGCCGGTCATCGAGCCCGCGCCGAGGTCGTCGGAGAGCTTGGCGCAGCGCTCGAGCAGGCGGGAATGCAGGTAGAACACGTCACCGGGGTACGCCTCGCGGCCCGGCGGGCGGCGCAGCAGCAGCGACACCGCGCGGTAGGCCTCGGCCTGCTTCGACAGGTCGTCGAACACGATGAGGACGTGCTTGCCCTGGTACATCCAGTGCTGGCCGATGGCCGAGCCGGTGTAGGGGGCGAGGTACTTGAAGCCGGCCGAGTCGGACGCGGGGGCCGCGACGATGGTCGTGTACTCGAGGGCGCCGGCCTCCTCCAGCGTGCCGCGGACGGCAGCGATGGTGGAGCCCTTCTGGCCCATGGCGACGTAGATGCAGCGGACCTGCTGCTCCGGGTCGCCCGAGTCCCAGTTCTGCTTCTGGTTGATGATCGTGTCGACCGCGACCGTGGTCTTGCCGGTCTGGCGGTCGCCGATGATGAGCTGGCGCTGGCCGCGACCGATGGGGGTCATGGCGTCGACCGCCTTGAGCCCGGTCTGCAGCGGCTGGTGCACCGACTTGCGCTGGACCACCGTCGGGGCCTGGAGCTCGAGTGCACGACGCTCGGTGGACTCGATCGCGCCGAGGCCGTCGATCGGCTGGCCGAGCGGGTTGACCACGCGGCCCAGGAACGCGTCGCCGACGGGCACGGAGAGGACCTCTCCGGTGCGCTTGACCTCCTGCCCCTCCTCGATCTTGGAGAAGTCACCGAGGATGACGACGCCGATCTCGTGGACGTCGAGGTTGAGCGCGAGGCCCAACGTGCCGTCCTCGAACTCGAGCAGCTCGTTCGTCATGCACGAGGGCAGGCCCTCGACGTGGGCGATGCCGTCCCCGGCGTCGCTGACGCGGCCGACCTCTTCGCGGGAGGCCGTGCCGGGCTCGTAGGACTGAACGAAGTTGTCCAGCGCGTCCCGGATCTCCTCCGGACGGATCGAAAGCTCCGTCATCTGATCTCTTCTCCTCGATAACCGGTCCGATGAGTCGAACCGAAGTCTGTGGTGTGGTCCTGCATCTTCAGTTGTGGTGGAGCAGCGATGGTGCGTATGCCGTGGGGCTGGGTGCGGGGTCAGCCGGCAAGGTGCCGGCGGGCCTCGTCGAGGCGGCGGAGCACGGTGCCGTCGACGACCTCGTCGCCCACCTGCACCCGGATGCCGCCGAGGACCTCTTCCTCGATGACGACCTGGAGCAGGATGGGCTTGCCGTAGATGCCCTGCAGCGCCGCCGACAGCCGCTCGCGCTGCTGCGGGGTGAGGTCGGTGGCCGCGGTCACGACGGCCGTGATCTGTTCCCGCCGCTGGGCCGCGAGGGCGAGGTAGCGCTCCAGCGTGCGGTCGAGCTTGCGACCCCGCGGGGCCAGCACGGCCTGGCGCGCCAGGCGCACCGTCTCCTCGGCGACCTTGCCGTCGAGGAGCTGGCTGACGACGCCCGCCTTGGCGTCGACGTCACCCTGACGGTTGGTCAGCCGGTCACGGAGGTCGGGGTTGCCGGCGACGATCCGCTCGAAGCGGAACAGCTCGTCCTCGACCCGGTCGATCCGTCCGGCCTGCTCGGCACCCGCGAGGATCGACGTGACCGCCAGCTCCTCGAGGGTGTCTGACAGGTCGCGCTCGGTGGCCCAGCGCTGGCCCACGAGGTTCTTGACCACGACGATGGTCTCGGCCGAGACCTTGCCGTCGAGCAGTCGCTCGGCGAGGGCCTGCTTCTCCGTGCCCTCGCGGGACGGGTCGGCGAGGGCGCGGCGCAGGGTGGCGGAGCCGTCGATGACACCGACGACAGCCAGCAGCTCGTCACCGAGCACCCGACGGTCGACCCCGCCGGCGAGCGCGGCGTCGAGCGCCTTGCTCCCGGCGATGGCGGCCGCGCGCGAGGACCCACGCATCAGGCGTCCTCCCCGACCTTCTCGGGCTGGATCTCGCCAGCCTCGAGCTCGGCCAGGAACCGGTCGACGATGCCCTTCTGACGGGTCTCCTCGTGCAGCGACTCACCCACGATGCGGCTGGCCAGGTCGGTCGACAGACGACCCACCTCCGAGCGGAGCGAGACGACCGCCTGCTGGCGCTCGGCCTCGATCTGCTTGTGCGCCGCCTCGGTGATGCGCGCCGCCTCGGCCTGCGCGTGCCCGCGCATCTCCACGACGATGGCCGCACCCTGCTCGCGCGCCTCCTCGCGGATCCGGGCAGCCTCGGCACGGGCCTCGGTCAGCTGGGCCTGGTACTGCTCCAGGGCAGCCTGGGCCTGCTGCTGGGCCTCCTCGGCCTGCTGCATCCCGCCCTCGATCGCGGCGGTGCGCTCGGCGTACGCCTTCTCGAGGTTGGGCACGACCTTCGTGGCCACGACCCAGTACAGGATCGCGAAGGCGATGACGCCGAAGATCAGCTCGCCCCAGAGGGGCAGGATCGGCAGGCGTTCGCCGGTCTTGTCCTCGGCGGCGGCCGCGACAACCACCTGCGTGATGCCGGTGAAGTGCTGCACGGGTTCTCCTAGTGCTGTGGTGCCAGGGGGCGTTGGGCTGGGTGGTTCGGCTTACTTGAAGACGAACGCGAGAACCAGACCGAAGATGGCCAGCGCCTCGGCGAGGGCGAAGCCGAGGATGGCGATGCCCTGGAGGACGCCGCGCGCCTCGGGCTGGCGGGCGACGCCGTTGATGTAGGCGGCGAAGATCAGGCCGATGCCCACACCGGGGCCGATCGCAGACAGGCCGTAGCCGAGGATGGCGATGTTGCCAGTCATGTCAGTGGTCCTCTTTCGGTTATCAGGTCCGTCGGCACCTCGCCGAGCGGGAGTTCGTGTGGCGTATTCAGTTGTGGGTGTGGCGGTCCTGCACCGAGCCGGTCGACGGCCCGGACGATCTCAGTGCTCGTCGGCGAGTGAGCCGGCGATGTAGGTGGCTGCGAGCAGCGTGAAGATGTAGGCCTGCAGGAACTCGATCAGTCCCTCGAAGGCCGTGAGCACGAAGGCCATGCCGAACGAGCCGACCCCGGCGACCTTCAGCCCCAGCCCGCCGTGGATCAGCATGTACTCGCCACCGGTGATGAACAGCAGCAGGAGCATGTGGCCGGCGAACATGTTGCCGAAGAGTCGCAGCGCGAGCGTGAGCGGGCGCGTGACGAAGTAGGTCAGCAGCTCGAGCGGGATGATCAGCACGTAGATGCCCTTGGGCAGACCCGGGGGGATCATGTGCTTGATGTGGCCCCACGCGCCGTTCTTCCTGATGCCGACGGCGTGGTAGATGACGAAGACCAACAGGGTCAACGCGATCGGGAACCCGATGCGGCTCATGGTCGGGTACTGGATCGGCGGGATGATGCCGAACAGGTTGTTGACCAGGATCAGCATGAACATGCTGAACAGCAGGGGGACGAACTTCAGGAAGTCGTGGCTGCCGATGATGTCGCGAGCCACTCCGTTGCGCACGAAGTTGTAGGCGTTCTCGGTCACCCACTGACCCTTGCCCGGCACGACGGCCGCGCGCTTGGTGGTGGCGACGAGGAACCAGGAGATCAGCGCCACCGAGATGGCCAGGACGACCATGGGGCGGGTGATCGCGAAGTCACCGTGACCGATCAGAGGCTGGTAGAACTCGGCCGGCGTGGGGGCGTGGAAGCCCTCACCTTTGCCGCCCTCGGCAGCCAGGCTGATGGCACCCAGCACGTTCAGACTCACAGGTTCTCCTTGAGCTTTGCGTTCGAAACAGTCCACGGGCCAACGGGGGCAGCGCTCATGCGCCTGAGCCCGGCATACAGAGGGGGGAGCTGACCTGCGGAAGTCATTGCGTACCGTACCGGAACCACACGAGGTACAGCGACAGTGCCATCCCGCCCACGATCCCCACGGCGACCAGCCAGGTCGTGCCCAGCCAGTGGTCGAGTCCCCAGCCCATGGCGCCGAACATCGCCGGCCCGGTGATGAGGTAGGACACGACGTTCCACATCCTCGCCTCGTCGAGCCGTTGATGACCCGAGTCGGCCTTCTGCAACGGCGTCTGCCGGGCGTCCGGCGACGGTCGCGAGGGCGGTGTGGTCACRGTGAGCTCCTGTGGTCATGTGGCCGAGCCCCCATCCTGCCGCGTTTCCTGCGGMTCGTCGAAAGCAAGGCGACGAGAGCGGACGAAGGCGATCACCTGGAACACCTGCCACACGAGTGCGACCGCCAGGACGGTGAGGCCGAAGGCGGTGCCGTCGAGCCACGTCGCACCCTGCAGCGCGATGATGACCACGAGCAGGAAGATCATCTGGCCCATGAAGACCGCGAGCGCGCTCGCGAGGAAGCGCAGCGGGTCGGAGGCACTCCCCAGCTTGCGCATGACGAGCAGGCCGAGGGCGAAGAACGCCAAGGCGATCACGAAGCCGAGGGCCGCGCCCAGGGCTGCCTTGCCGCCACCCACGATCGCGGCGACGACGACCGCGACCGGACCCACCGCGATGGTCGGGAGGAGGGCTCCACGCAGCATCACCGCGAACGGGTCGCGGTCGGTGTGCGGAGCTGCGCTCATCGGTCTGGCCTGCCTGATTCGTCGGGGCTGCGGTGCCTGGCGAAAGGGGTGGTCTGCACCCTCCTTGGGGTGCTTGTGAAAGGTATCACAAGCAGTTCAGGCCTTTCCACCGGGGGCCCCGCACGCCACCACCCGAGTCGTACGTGCCAGGACGCGCCTGGACGCGCCTGGACGCGCCTCGACGCGGGCTGGCACCCACGACGCTGGGTGGCTGCGTCGGTAGCCTGCGGGCATGCCAGCCACTCCCCCGACCGGTGCACCCCTGCGGGGCCGGTTCGTCCGGCTCGACGTGATGACGATGGAGGACGCCCCCGGGCTGCACGCGGTCTACACCGACCCGGCGGTCTACACCCAGGGCTTCATCATGCGCCCACCCCCGGAGGACCTCGCCGCCACGCGCACCGCCACCGAGGACACCATCGCCGCCGGAGCCCGGGGCCGCACGGCCTACACCGTGAGGCTCACGGGCGAGGGCGGTCTCGGCGCGTCGGGCACCGTGGTGGGCACCTCGTCGCTCGGCGACGTCGACCTCGAGAACGAGCGGATCCACCTCGGGTGGACCATGTACGGCTCGCGCTGGTGGGGCACCCAGGTCAACCCCGAGTGCAAGCTGCTGCTGCTCGGGCACGCCTTCGACTGCGGCTTCGGCCGCGTCAAGATCCAGACCGACGCGGTGAACCTGCGCTCGCAGGCCGCCATCGCCAAGCTCGGTGCGACTCGCGAGGGCGTGCTGCGGCGGCACACGCGACGGGCCGACGGGAGCTTTCGCGACACCGTGGTCTACAGCGTGCTGCGTGAGGAGTGGCCCGCCGTGCGCGCCGGCCTGAGGGAGCGCCTGGGGCTGCCCGACAGCTGACCGGACGCTCGGAGGGTGGCTCAGTGCGAATGCGGCCGGTGACCCGGGATCGACCAGCGTGGCAGCCAGATGGTCAGCACCCCGATGACCACGATCGCGCCGAGCACGCCGGCCCCGGCGACCCGGGCGTCGTCGACGAAGATGAAGCTCACCGACCCGAGGGCGGCGACGGCCGCCCAGAGCCAGAGCAGCAGCACGGCTCGCCGGTGACCGTGACCGAGCTGGAGCATGCGGTGGTGCAGGTGCTGCTTGTCGGGGTGCCACGGGCGCTCCCCGCGGGCCGTGCGCCGGACGACCGCCAGGAGGATGTCGACCAGCGGCAGCAGGATGATCGCCGCCGGAACCACGAGGGGCAGCAGCGTGGCGGCGACGGGGTTGGTGCTCACCTGCGCCGGGGTCACGGCGCCGGTCGTGGAGATCGTCGCGGCAGCCAGGAGGAGCCCGAGCAGGAGTGCCCCCGAGTCACCCATGAACAACCGCGCCGGGTGGTAGTTGTGCGGCAGGAAACCCACGCAGCAGCCGATCAGGGCGGCCGAGATGAGGGTGGCCGACGAGAACACGTTGGGCGGGTCGTAGCTGCGTGAGATGCCGTAGCTGTAGATGAAGAACGCCGCGCCCGCGATCACCACCACGCCGGCTGCGAGCCCGTCGAGCCCGTCGATGAAGTTGACCGCGTTGGTGAACAGCACCACCGCGAACACGGTGAGACCCACCATGATCGGCTGTGGGAGCACCGTCACCCCACCGATCGGCAGCTGGTAGAGCAGGACGCCGCTGAACGCCATGATGCCGGCGGCGATCATCTGCCCGCCCATCTTGGTCAGCCAGTCCATCTCCCGGACGTCGTCGATCGCCCCGATGAGGCACACGATCCCTGCGCCCAGCAGCACCCCCCGCAGCTCGGGGCCGAGCCGGAAGACCTGACCGAGGAACGGCAGGTGGCTGGCGGCGATCATGGACGCCGCGAAGCCGAGGTAGATCGCCACTCCCCCGAGCCGCGGGATCGGTGTCGAGTGGACGTCACGGTCGCGGACGGGGGTGAAGGCGCCCGTCCGCACCGCGACGGCGCGCATCAGCGGCGTCGCGGCATACGTGATCACCGCGGCGACCATCAGGACGAGGAGGTACTCGCGCACTCAAGGCGCCTCTCGGGTGGGTCGGGACTCAGCCTCGAGGGTATGCCGGGAAACGGGTCACGAGGTCCGTGACCCCGGCGCGGACCTCCTTGGAGACGGCGTGGTCGGGGTCGGCGTCACCGCGCGTGACCGCCGTGGCGATGAGGTCGGCGATCTGGCGCATCTCGTCGGGGCCCATGCCCTGGGTGGTCACACAGGGGGTGCCGACCCGGATTCCGCTGGCGATGTTGGGCTTCTGCGGGTCGAACGGGATGGCGTTCTTGTTGAGGACGATCCCGGCCGCGTCGGACCGCGCCTCGGCGTCGGCGCCGGTCACGCCGACTCCCTGGAGGTCGTGCAACGACAGGTGGGTGTCGGTGCCACCCGTCGTGGGCCGGATCCCCTTCTCCCCCAACGAGGTCGCGAGGACCGCGGCGTTCTCCACGACGCGCTTGGCGTAGTCCTGGTAGGCGGCAGTCGAGCACTCCTTGAAGTTCACGGCCTTGGCCGCGATGGTGTGCATCTGCGGGCCGCCCTGCATCATCGGGAAGACCGCCTTGTCGAGCTTGGCGGCGTGCTCCTCCTTGCAGACCAGTGCGCCCGAGCGGGGCCCCCGGAGCACCTTGTGGGTGGTGAAAGTGACGACGTCGGCGTAGGGCACCGGGCTCGGGATCGCCTTGCCGGCGACCAGCCCGATGAAGTGCGCCGCGTCGACCCAGAAGATCGCGCCCACCTCGTCGGCCAGCTTGCGGAAGAACTCGAAGTCGATCAGCCGCGGGATCGCCGAGCCACCGGCGAGGATGATCTTCGGCCGGTGCTCCTTGGCGAGGCGCTCGACCTCGGCGTAGTCGATGTTCTCGGTCTCCTTGTCCACGCCGTAGTGGACGGCGTTGAACCACTTGCCGGAGAACGAGACCTTGGTGCCGTGGGTGAGGTGGCCGCCCATCGGCAGCGCCATCGCGAGGATGGTCTCTCCCGGCTGCATGAACGCGCCGTAGACCGCCTGGTTGGCGCTGGCCCCGGAGTGCGGCTGCACGTTGGCGTGGTCGGCGTCGAAGAGCGCTTTGCACCGCTCGATCGCGAGCGTCTCGGCCTTGTCGACCTCGGAGCAACCGCCGTAGTAGCGACGCCCCGGGTAGCCCTCGGCGTACTTGTTGGACAGCGTCGAGCCGAGGGCGGTGAGCACCTCGGGGCTGGACATGTTCTCGGACGCGATCAGCTGCAGACCGCTACGGATGCGGTCGAGCTCGGAGACGAGCACCCCCGCGATCTCGGGGTCGAAGGACTCGAGGGCGCCGAAGTCGGAGCCGTAGAAGGTGTCAGCGCTCATGCGGGTCTCCTGGGAGGGTGCTGTCGGTGTCGTCGGTGCTGCTGGTGGCGTCGGTAGTGCTGGTGGCGTCGGTACTGCCGGTGGCGTCGGTGCTGCGGGTGGCGGGATCCGCGGGCAACTCTATTGCCTGGGTCTCGTCGCTCTCGGGGGTCTCCGAGGGCTCGGGCTCCGTCGGCTCGAGGACGGCACGGAGCTGCTCCTCGCTGACCGCACCGGCCCGCAGCACCACGAGCTCCTCGCCCGTGCAGTCGACGATCGTCGACACCTCGGTGCTGGTCGTCGGGCCGCCGTCGAGGTAGACCGACACGGCCGCGCCCAGCTGCGACGCGGCATCCGCGGCCGTCGTGGCTGCCGGCCGACCGGTGAGGTTGGCGCTGGTCACGGCCATCGGGCCGACCTCGCTGAGCACCGCGAGCGCGATGTCGTCCTGGGGCATGCGCAGGGCGACGGTGCCGTTGGTCTCCCCGAGGTCCCACATCAGGGACGACTGGGCCTTGAAGACCAGGGTCAGCGGCCCCGGCCAGAACTCCCGGATGAGGTCACGCGCCCAGGCGGGCACGTCGGTGGCCAGCCCGTCCACGGTGCGGATGCTGGGCACCAGCACGGGCGGGGGCATGTCGCGACCCCGCCCCTTGGCGGCCAGCAGCGACGCGACCGCCTCGGCGGAGAACGCGTCGGCGCCCACGCCGTACACGGTGTCGGTCGGGAGGACGACGATCTCGCCGGCGCGGACGGCCTCGACCGCCCTGGCCACCCCGTCGCGTCGACCCTCGTCGGTGCTGCAGTCGTAGACCGGGCTCATGGTGGCCAGCCTAGGACCCCCGCCCCCAGCCCTCTCACCCGAGTCTTTGAGTGATCCGACGGACCCTGGCCCGTCGGATCACTCAAAGACTCGGGTGAGGAGGACTGCGGGTCAGGCTGTCGTGGCGCCTTCGTCCTGGGTGCGGAAGTTGCGGACGCAGATCCCGACCGAGAGGCAGCAGTTCACCACCGCCACCCACTGCTCTCCCGACACCAGAGCCGGGAACCACAGTCCGGAGGAGGCGATGCACAGCAGCCATCCGCTGCGCCTCCGGGCCGCCAGCCAGGTGCCCAGCAGACCGACCACGATCGCGACGGCTCCCAGGGCCTGGAAGGTGACCATCGTCATGCTGTTCTCCTTTCTCCCCCCACGCCTCAGCGCAGGGAGATCACCGTTTCGAGGTAGGTCGAGGGGATGCTGATGCTGCCGCCGTCACGGTTGCGGTCGAACCGGTCGGCCAGCTCCACCAGGTCTGCACCCAGCGCCGCCTGCCCCCTCGCGTCGAGGGCCTCGAAGGCCTTGAGGGTGGGGCCGTACCAGCGACGGAAGAACGTCACGAACTCCTCGGCCGTGGTGAACCGGAAGACGCACTCGCGCTCCTGCGACTCGATGGTGTCGACCGCTGTCCCGAAGAGCTCCGCGAGGTGCTCCTCCGTCCCCCACAGCAGCGGTGAGGCGACCCCGGCCGGCGCAGGGACGTGGGAGGTGATCACGCGGAACATCTGCCCGATGAAGCCGCCCGGAGTCCAGGACGCGAGCGCGACCGTCCCCCCGGGCCTCGCCACGCGCAGCACCTCGTCGGCGGTCCGTTGGTGGTCGGGCGCGAACATCGTCCCGAAGACGCTGAGGACGGCGTCGACCGAGGAGTCCTGCAGCGGCAGGGCCTCGGCGTCGCCCTCGCGGAACTCGACGTCGAGCCCCTCGGCCAGAGCCCGGCCCCGACCGTCCTCGAGCAGCGCGGGCACGTAGTCGACACCGATGGCGTGCGTGCCGGACCGGGCTGCGGCGAGGGTCGCATTGCCGTTGCCGCAGGCCACGTCGAGCACCGTCCATCCGGCGCGCAGGTCCGCGCTCTCGGCCAGCTGCTCGCTGACGAGGACGATGCGGGAGGCGACGACCGAGAAGTCGCCGCTGGACCAGGTCTTCTGCTGCTTGGCCTTGACTGCCGCCAGATCGACCAGGTTCGTGGTGGTGCTCATGTGGTGCTCCTTCGTCGTGCGACGGCACCGCGCCGTCGTCTGCACCGAGGATGCGTGGGCCCCTGTGCTCGCAACGAGTGGCGATGTCGTACCCCCTCGCGGCCTCGCGCCCCCCGCTGGAGGTCACTCGGAAGAGGGCAAACCGGGCGCCTCGGGGGTCTCGCAGGCACGCCCCGGGGTACAGATTTCGTACTACCCCGGCAGGCCGAGTCGGTGCACCATGGAATCCATGAGCGAACGGGGCGGGGACTACTGCCCGATCTCGGTGGCCGTCGACGTGCTCGGCGACCGGTGGACACCCCTGGTGATCAGGGAGCTGATGGTCGGCGCCAGTGGCTTCAACGAGATCCACCGCGGCATCCCCCGGGTCAGCCGCACCCTGCTCGCCCAGCGACTGCGCCAGCTCGAGCGGATGGGCCTGGTCGAGCGCACGGTCAGTGCATGCGGTCGGCCGGGCGGCTACCGCCTGACCGAGTCGGGCCACGCCCTGACGCCAGTCGTCTGGGCCATGGGGCACTGGGCGGCCGAGTGGGTGTTCGGCGACCCGACCGAAGCCGACTGCGACGGGCTGTCACTCATCTGGCGACTTCACCAGCACGCCATCCCGAGCAAGCTGCCCGCGCAACGCACGATCGTCCACGTCGTGCTGACCGGTCACGGGGCCGCCGAGGGCTGGCTCGACCTGAGCCGGTCTGGCGCGACGGTCTGCAAGGACGACCAGGGTCACGACGTCGACCTCGCGGTGGAGGCCGACACCGCGCAGATGCACCGCTGGCTGCTCGGGCGCACCTCCTTCCCCGAGCTCGTCCGGCGGGGCGACGCCCGGGTGCTGGGGCCGAGCCGGCTGGGCCGGGCCTTCGCCTCCTGGTTCGACATGAGCTACTTCATCGAGGACTTCCGCCGGGCCGACCATCGTCGCCTGCGTGCGCTGTCCGGCACGGCGACGGCCGGCTGACCCCGCCCCACCGGTACGTGGTTTCCCGGATCCGAGCGAGGGGGTGCCCGTCCTAGCGTGGGGAGATGATCACCGCACACCGACCCTGGCAGGTCGTCACCGTCCTAGCCGCCGCCGCGGCGCTCACCGCCGGAGCCGCGGGAACGGCTGATGCGAACGCCCCGGTCGAGCACTCGACGTTCTCGATCGACGAGTCGGGGACCTTCGACGCTGAGGTCTGCGGCTTCGCGATGGCTTGGCACGACACCGGTCGCGGGAGCATCCTGCTGCAGCAGGACCCCCGGTCGGGTGAGGAGCTGATCCTGCAACGACTGGACCTCACCTCCATCTTCACCAACCCCGCCACGGGCGACTGGTTCGGCATCAGTGGCCACTGGTCCGAGCACCTCCTGCCGGCCAGGGTGATGCCCGACGGGTCGGTGGTGGGAGTACTCAAGGAACCGGGCAACCGCCACAACCTCTTCGACGAGTCAGGGCTCATCAGCCGCGACACCGGGGTCACGACGTGGACGTTCACCTACGACCCCGCCACGGACACCGAGGATGCGAGCGTCGAGGTCCACGGCAACTTCCCGCTGGTGGGCTCCGACCTCTGCGCCCTCGCCCGTGACCTGATCGGCTGACCGGCTCGCGATGCCGCCCGCGCTACGTCGGGTGCACGCTGGCGGCCCCGCTACGTCGGGTGCACGATGGCGGCCCCCTCGCGCGGCGGGACCATGACGGGATGACCGAGACCCCGACCCTCGCCACTGACGAGCTGGGCGAGCGCATCTTCGGTGCCTTGCTGGGCACCATCGACGTCCTGTCAGTGTTCCTGGGCGACCGCCTCGGGTGGTACCGAAGCCTGGTGTCCGACGGCGCGGCGACGCCGCTGCAGCTGGCCGACCGCACCGCGACCCATCCGCGCTACGCCCGCGAGTGGCTTGAACAGCAGGCGGTCACCGGGTTCCTCGCCCTCGACCACCCCGACGACGATCCCGACGCGAGGGTGTACTCGATCCCCTCGGCCACCGCCGAAGTCATGACCGACGAGGCCAGCCTCAGCTACCTCGCGCCGTTCGCGCGGATGTTCGCCGCCGTCGGCCCGCAGCTGCCGGGTCTCCTCGAGGCCTACCGCACCGGTGGCGGGGTCAGCTGGGACCGGCTCGGCACGGAGGCCCGCGAGTCGCAGGCCGACGGCAACCGGCCGTGGTACCAGCTGCGGCTTGCCGACGCCCTCGCCGGCGTCCCACGGGTCCACCACTCGCTGTCCGCGCCGGGCGCGGTCGTCGCCGACGTGGGGTGCGGCGCAGGCTGGTCCAGCATCGCGCTCGCCAAGGCCTACCCCGGCGCGACGGTCGAGGGCTTCGACATCGACGCGCCCTCGGTCGCGATGGCCACCGCCAACGCCGAGGCACACGGGGTTGCCGACCGGGTGCGCTTCACCGCGGGCGACGCAGCGGGTATGCCGTCGGGCCGGTTCGCGGCCGCGTTCGCCTTCGAGTGCGTGCACGACATGCCCCACCCCGTGGAGGTGCTGGCGGCGGCCCGGGCCTCGTTGGCGCCCGGCGGGTTCATGGTCGTGATGGACGAGGCCGTGGCGCACGAGTTCGCGCCGCACGGCGACGAGCTCGAGCGCGTGATGTACGGCTTCAGCCTGCTCGTCTGCCTGCCCGACGGGATGTCCGCTCCGGGCAGCCGGGGCACCGGGACGGTGATGCGACCGGCGACCCTGCGCGGCTACGCCGAGGAGGCCGGCTTCACCGGGTTCGAGGTGCTCCCGATCGAGGGCTTCGGGTTCTGGCGCTTCTACCTGCTGAGCTGACGCGGGTCTTTGCGGGATCCGAGGGGTCCAGGTCCGTCGGATCACTCAAAGACCCGGGGCATGGGGTCCGGGTCAGGCTCGTCGGGCGGTGGTCGCGCGGGGCCGACCGGTGAGGTCGTCGTGGTCCGCGATGTCGGTCCACTCGCCGGTGCGCCCGAGCGCGTGGGGAAGGCTCTGCCCCTGGCTGTCGGCGTGCTCCATGACCAGCAGCCCTCCGGGACGCAGCAGCTGGGCGGCCCGACGAGCCACGGCGAGCGGGATCGCCAGGCCGTCCTCGCTGCCGCCGAACAACGCGAGCGCGGGGTCGTGGTCGCGCACCTCGGGGTCGAGCGGCACCATCCCGACCGGGATGTACGGCGGGTTGCTCACGACGACCGCGACCTGTCCCTCGAGCCCCGGCAGAGCGGTCGCCGCGTCGGCCTTCACGAGCTCCACGGAGGAGGCGAGGTCGTGCACGTTGCGCTGCGCCCAGGCCACGGCCATCGGGTCGACCTCGACCGCGACCACGCGCGCACGGGGCACTTCCGCGGCGACGGACAGGGCGATGGCCCCGGAGCCGCTGCACAGGTCGACCACGCAGGGCGTGTCAAGGTCATCACCGCGAGCCGGGTCGCTGAGCCGGCGCGCCTCCTCGATCGCCAACCCGGCCACCATCTCGGTCTCGGGACGCGGCACGAAGACCCCGGGCCCCACCGACAGCTCGAGCCCCCGGAAGCCGACGGTGCCCGTGATGTGCTGCAACGGCACGCGGGCCAGGCGCTGCTCGACCAGCTGGTCGTAGGCCGACGGCATCTCACCGCCGAGGACCATCGCCTTGCGGACGTCGGCGGCGCTGACCCGCAGCGCCTTGGCTGCCAGGGCGACCGCGTCCGCGTCGCCGGAGATGATCCCCACGTCCCGCAGGCGACCCGCTGCGGCACGGACCGCCTCGCGGATGCTCGTCACTGACCCGAGCCCTCGGCGACCGCGGCCATCTGCGCGGCTTCGTCGGCGTCGACCGCCGACTGCACGACCGCCTCGAGGTCGCCGTCGAGCACGGTGTCGAGGTTGTACGACTTGTAGCCGGTGCGGTGGTCGGAGATGCGGTTCTCGGGGAAGTTGTAGGTGCGGATGCGCTCACTGCGGTCGACCGTGCGGACCTGCGAACGGCGGGCGGCGCTGGCCTCGGCGTCCGCGGCTTCCTTGGCGAGGGCGTGGAGCCTGGCACGGAGCACCCGCATCGCCGACTCCTTGTTCTGGAGCTGGCTCTTCTCGTTCTGGCAGGAGACCACCACACCGGTGGGCAGGTGGGTGATCCGCACGGCGGAGTCGGTGGTGTTGACCGACTGGCCCCCGGGGCCGGAGGAGCGGTAGACGTCGATCTTGAGGTCGTTGGCGTCGATGCTGATCTCGACGTCCTCGGCCTCCGGCATGACCAGGACCCCCGCTGCCGAGGTGTGGATGCGTCCCTGGCTCTCGGTCACGGGCACGCGCTGCACGCGGTGGACGCCACCTTCGTACTTGAGCCGCGCCCACGGGCCCTCGCCCAGGGCGGGGGTGCCCTTGGCCTTCACGGCCACCTGGACGTCCTTGTAGCCACCGAGGTCGGACTCGGTCGCGTCGATGACCTCGGTCTTCCACCCGCGGCGCTCGGCGTAGCGCAGGTACATCCGGAGCAGGTCGCCGGCGAACAGCGCAGACTCCTCCCCGCCCTCCCCCGCCTTGACCTCGAGGATCACGTCACGGTCGTCGTCGGGGTCGCGCGGGATCAGCAACCGACGCAACACGTCCTCGGTCTCGGCCAGCCGCGCCTCCAGCCCGGGCACCTCGGCCGCAAAGCCCGCGTCCTCGGTGGCGAGCTCGCGCGCGGCCGCCAGGTCATCGGTCGCCGCGTGCCACGCGTGGTATGCCGCGACGGTCGGTGCCAGCGCGGCATACCGCTTGTTGAGCTTGCGGACGAGGTCCTGGTCGGCGAACACCTCGGGGTCGGCCAGCTGCTTCTCGAGGTCGGCGTGCTCCTGGACCAGTGCGGCGGCGGACTCCAACATGGGGGGCTCCCTAGGGTGGTGCTCGGGCGTGCGGGGAAAGCAGTGCGCCGGCCCCGACCCCCAAGGGTCAGGACCGGCGCATCGGGAAAGCTACTTGCTCTCGGCGGCGGCCTTCTTGCCGTAGCGGGCCTCGAACCGGGCCACGCGGCCACCGGTGTCGAGGATCTTCTGCTTGCCGGTGTAGAACGGGTGGCACTGCGAGCACACCTCGGCGCGGATCTGGCCGGAGGTCGCGGTGCTGCGAGTCGTGAACGTGGACCCACAGGTGCAGCTCACCGTGGTCTCGACGTACTCGGGGTGGATGTCCTTCTGCAAAACGTGCTCCTTGAGTCAATGTGGCCGGGTCGGCTGGGCGGGCTGCCCAGGAGCTCCCCGTGTCGCAGGGTGTCCATGCCGTGAACCGGTCAGCCGGTCAAGTGTGCCAGAGAGCGGCGCACATCTCCTAAACGGAGGTGACCGCCCGGCCATTCCCCGCCGGCAGCACCACCGTCATCACGGTCCCCTGGTCCTCGACCGAGTCGACCTGCAGCTCTCCGCCATGGCCCTCGACGATCGCCCGGACGATCGCCAGGCCCAGTCCGGTGCCGGGGATCGCCGCTGCGGTGGCGTTCGAGGCGCGGAAGAACCGGGCGAACAGGTCCGGGAGGTCCTTCTCGGGGATGCCGATGCCGGTGTCGGTCACGGTGATGACCACCTGGTCGTCGACCCGGGTGGCGGCGATGGCCGCCTTCCCACCCGATGGCGTGAACTTCACGGCGTTGGACCCGAGGTTGATCAGGCTCCGCTCCAGCTGGCCGCGGTCGACGCGGATGGTGAGGTCAGGGTCCACGGGATCGACGACGAGGGAGACCCCGGCGGCGTCGGCCACCGGCCGGAGCAGCTCGGCCACCCCGGCGACCAGCGAGTCGACCTCCACCTCCTCGGTCGAGGAGTGCAGGCCGGTCGCCTCGATCTTGTTGAGGACGAGCAGGTCCTCGATCAGGCCACGCAAGCGGTGCGCGTTGCGCCCGACGATGTCGAGGGCGTCCTGCTGCCCCTGGGTGAGCACCCCGTAGTCACCGTCGTGGAGGAGCTCGAGGTAGCCGTTGATGGAGGTGAGAGGGGTCCGCAGCTCGTGCGAGATCGTGGCCATGAAGTCGGTCTTCTGGCGGTCGAGGGCGGTCAGCTGGTCGACCTGGGTCTCCCGCATCTCGCGCAGCCGCAGGTCGACGATCGACTGGGCGACGTAACCGGCGCACTGTTGCACGGCCTGGATCTCGTAGCGACGCCAGCGACGCGGGGTGTCGACCGTCATGAGCGACAGGACCCCCAGACCCTGCTCACCGATGCCCACGGGCACCATGAGGAGCGACTTGGCTCCCGTCGCGCGGTAGAAGCGCTGGGCCCGCTCCTGGGCCTGCACCTCGGCGTGGAGGAAGTCGGAGATCACGAAGACGGTCGCCTGCCGCCGCAGCTCGTCGCCGACCGCCTTGACCTCCCCCGCCAGCGAGGGCGGCAACGCCGCCAGCTCGGGCAGGTCGTAGCGGTGCCACTGGGTGCGCTGCGTGATCGCGCCGGAGTCGTCGTGCGTGTAGAGCAGGATCCGGTCGACCCCCAGCCCCTCCCCCAGCATCGCGCCCACGGCCTCGAGGGCGGTGTCGAGGTCGGGCGCCCCGTGCACGACCCGGGCCACGTCGAGGGCCAGCTGGTGCGCGAGCAGCACGGCCGACTGCTGCTCCTGGAGCACCTGGTTGGAGCGGGTCAGGCCGTTGAAGTCGGCAGCCAGCGCCCGAACCTCGGCAGCCCCGGTGGCGGTGTCGGCCAGGGCGTCACGGTCTCCGTCGCGCTGCCGCTCGACGACCGATCTCAAGCGCTCCAAGGGACCGCTGACCGATCGCTGCAGCAGCCGCCACCCACCGAGCACGACGGCCATCGCCAGCACCATCGTGCCGGCCGCGATCGCCACGATGCGCTGTACGGAGTCCCGCGCTCCCTCCCGAGCCGCGTCCCGCTCGAGTCGGATTGCCTCGGACAGACTCCGGTTGCTGTCGCGGAAGCTCCGGAACCGGTCCACCGCCTCTGCCTCGAGGACGCTGCGCGCCGACAGCGGAGCCTTCGCGCCGACCTCGGCTGCCTGCGCAGCCCTGAACCACGAGTCGACGGCAGCGCGCTGGGTGGCCAGCATGGCGGCATACCTGGTGCGGTTCTCGACCGGTAGCGAGGTAGACCTCAGGGTGCCCTCGATGGTGGCGAGGTCCGCGGAGACCTGGTCGCGCGTCAGGCGGTAGCGCGTCAGCGGCGTGGAGCCACCCATCAGCTGGCTCCACCCGGCGTTGGCTTCGGTCATCTCGATCAGGACGGCGTTGTTGGCGTCGAAGGCGGGGCCGTAGGACAGCGTCAGCGCCTGGAGGTCACGGCTCTGGGTGGCGATGTTGAACACCGACGCGACTGTGACGACGGGGAAKAACAGGACGAGGGAGAGCCCGAGGACCTTGAGCTGACCGGAGACCGATCGGCGCGCGAGCTGGGTCACTGGGGACCTTCGTCGAAGCCGGTGCGGGTCATCACGCCCCAGACCTGCTTCTTGCGCCGCAGGCTGGCCCACCAGCCCTCCAGGCGCCACCACACGGTGAGCTGGCGGAAGCCGAAGTTCTCCAGCACCGAGGCCGCCAGGGTCAGGCCCAGGTCGCGCCAGCGCTCGTGCCGGTGGAAGGACCACTCCTCGGCAGCCATCGCCGACAGCGTCACGAGGACGGCCAGGCCGTACGCGAGCACGAGGAAGAGGATCGCGTAGGGGATGTTCACGACGTGGAGGGCGAGGGCCAGCGGGACGATGATGATGCCGAACATCTCGAGCAGGGGGGCGAACAGCTCGAAGATCCAGAAGTACGGGAGGGCGACGAACCCGACCTTGCCGTAGCGCGGGCGGAAGAGCATCCCGCGGTACGCCCAGAGCGTCTCCCACAGCCCGCGGTGCCAGCGCCGTCGCTGGCTCCGCAGGACCGACGTGGTCGACGGCACCTCGGTCCACAGAACAGGCTCGGGGACGAACGCCACGCGGTAGTCACGCTTCTCGTCACGCAGCTTGCGGTGGATCCGCAGGACCAGCTCGAAGTCCTCGCCGATGCTGTCTGGGTCCAGCCCGCCGACCTCGACGATCGTGTCGCGACGGAAGATGCCGAAGGCGCCGCTGATCAGCACCAGCGCCCCGAACCGCGCCCAGCCGGTGCGACCGAGGAGGAAGGCGCGCAGGTACTCGACGACCTGGATCCTGGCCAGCCACGACGTGGGCATCTGGACCTTCACGATGCGCCCCGAGACCACCCGGCTCCCGTTGACCGGTCGGATCGCGCCGCCGGCCGCGACCATGCGGGTCGGGTCGTCGGCGAACGGCTGGGTGACCCGCAGCAGGGCGTCGGGCTCGAGGATGGAGTCGGCGTCCACCATGGCGACCAAGGGCTCCGTGGCGGCGTTCACCCCCACGTTGATGGCCTCCGAGCGCCCGGAGTTCTCCTTGCGGACGACGATCAGGCGCGTCCGGCCGTCCCGGGGCACGTGCACGTCGATGACCCGCGCGCGGGTGGGCACGTCCTGCGGGATCTCGCGAGGGATGGGGACGAGGTCGAAGGCGGCGCGCAGTCGTTCGAAGGTGTCGTCGCTGCTGCCGTCATCGATGGCGACGACCTCGTGTCGCGGATAGCGCAGGGACAGCAGCGCCTGCACCGCGGTGACGATCCCGGCCTCCTCGTTGTACGCCGGGACGAGGATCGACACCCCCGGGGTCAGGGCGCCACCGAAGGTCTCGACGATCGCCTCGCGACGGCGGTGCTGTGCCCGGAAGTCGATGGAGGCCAGCACGATCAGCACGAGGTAGGAGAGGTTGATGACCGCGAAGTAGATGAGGATCGGCAGCGAGGTGACGGCCATGGGCCACACCACGATGGCCCGCAGTCCTTCGACGAAGCCGTCCCAGCTCACGTCAGGCTCCCCTGCAGCCGGGCAACGGCCCGCGCGCTCTCGATCGAGTCGTTGGTGGGGGCGCTGTCCAGCGCCGCCCGCCCGACCGACCCCAGTCGCAGGAGCGAGGCGGCGGAGATCTCGGCGATCCGCGGGTCAGGGTCGGCCAGCAGGCCCCGCAGCCCGTCGACGGCAGCGGGGTCGCCGAGGTCGCCCAGGGCGGCCGCGCACGCGCGACGCAGCTCGTCGGGATGCTGGCTCGCCGTGCCCTCCAGCAGCACCGCGACGTCGGCGGGCCGGCCCATCCGTCCCAGCGCCACGGCCGCGGCAGCGCGGACGACCGGGTCCTCGTCGGTCGTCAGCGAGAGCCGGAGCAGGTCGATGGAGCGCGTGAAGCTCCCCTCCCCGCTGAGGTATGCCGCGACGGTGCGTGTCGTGGGGCTGGTCGCCAGGAGGCCGTCGCGCAGGGCGTCGGCGATGCCGACCCCCATTCCCTCGAGCGCGTCGGCTGCCGGTCCCGCGGGAACGGCGCGCTCGGCGCCCACTGCAGCGAGGAGGGGCGCTGCCGCGGTCGGCTCACCCAGGCGCCCGAGGGCGCGGGTCGCTGCCACGCGGACCTCGGGGGCGGGGTCCCGCAGTGCGTCCACGACCAGCGGCAGGGCCGCACCGACGTGGCACAGCCCGAGGACGTGGGCGGCGCGGGCCCGCCGGATGGTGCTGCGGTGCTTGAGGTCGTGGGGGGCACGGTCGACGGCGCCGTGCGCCAGCAGGATTGCGGCCAGCTCCTCCGCAGGCCCGCCGCGCACCTTCGCGAGCAGGTCGACGACCGCGTCGTCCAGCGCCTCACGAGCCGGCCCGTCGACCGCGATCAGCGCGTCGCGGTGGGTGCCGTCGTCGTCCTCACCCGACGCCACGGCGAGCAGCGCAGGTCGGTGGGGGGCGACGAGCGCAGACGTGCGCCGGTCACGCAGCGTCCGCGTCACCTTGGTGCCGACGATGAGCAGCACGAGGCCCAGGCACGCCAGCAGGACCAGGGCGGAAGAGCCCCAGAGTATGCCGCGGGCGCTCACCTGACGCGGGCCAGGATCCCGTTGACGCGGTGCAGCAGCTCACGGGGGCTGAAGGGCTTGATCACGTAGTCATCGGCCCCGACCGCGAAGCCCGTGTCCACGTCGCTGTCGCGCGACTTGGCGCTCAGCAGGAGCACCGGGACCGCGGCCTCGCCGCTCTCGCGGATCTTGCGCAGGACGTCGATCCCGGAGAGCCCCGGCATCATCACGTCGAGGATGACGAGTGCGGGTGGCTCTGACTGGAACGCCTCCCAGGCGCTCAGCCCGTCACCGACGGCCTCGACAGCATACCCGGCCTGGGTGAGCTTGAACTCCACCAGGTCGCGAATGTCCGGGTCGTCGTCGGCGACGAGCACTCGGATTCCCTCAGCCGCGGTCACTGCCGGTCCTCTCGTCGTCATGCAAATGGATGAGCCTGAAAACCAATGTACGGGCTAAGGGCCACTTCTTCGCGCACATCGGGCGCTCCGGCCCCACCGCACGGCAAACGCACGGACAACGCGGCGTCGGCGTCCCGCCCTGTGGACGACACGACCGGGGGCCCGGCACCTCTTCGGCGCCGGGCCCCCGGTCTGACTGCGGAGCGACGTGGGGTCAGTCCTTGGCCTCGTCGTCGATGCGGATCGAGGAGTTCTGCTGCACCTGCATGAGGAACTCGATGTTGCTCTTGGTCTTCTTGATCCGGTCGATGAGCAGCTCGATGCCCTGCTGCTGGTCGAGGGCAGCCAGGACGCGCCTGAGCTTCCACATGATCTTCAGCTCGTCACCCGACAGGAGGATCTCCTCCTTGCGGGTGCCCGAGTTGTTGATGTCGACCGCCGGGAAGATGCGACGGTTGGCCAGGCCGCGGTCGAGCTTGAGCTCCATGTTGCCGGTGCCCTTGAACTCCTCGAAGATCACCTCGTCCATCCGCGAACCGGTCTCGACGAGGGCGGTCGCCAGGATCGTCAGCGACCCGCCGTTCTCGATGTTGCGGGCCGCGCCGAAGAACTTCTTGGGCGGGTAGAGCGCCGCCGAGTCGACACCGCCGGACAGGATCCGGCCGCTCGCCGGTGCGGCGAGGTTGTACGCGCGCCCGAGCTTGGTGATCGAGTCGAGCAGCACCACGACGTCGTGACCCATCTCGACGAGGCGCTTGGCCCGCTCGATGGCCAGCTCGGCGACCGTGGTGTGGTCCTCGGCCGGCCGGTCGAAGGTCGAGGAGATGACCTCGCCCTTGACGGCGCGCTGCATGTCGGTGACCTCTTCGGGCCGCTCGTCCACGAGGACGACCATGAGGTGGCACTCGGGGTTGTTCGTCGTGATCGCATTGGCGATGGCCTGCATGACCATCGTCTTGCCGGCCTTGGCCGGGGCGACGATGAGGCCGCGCTGACCCTTGCCGATGGGGGCGACCAGGTCGATCACCCGCGTGGTCAGGATGCTCGGGTCGGTCTCGAGACGCAGGCGCTGTTGCGGGTAGAGCGGCGTGAGCTTGCCGAACTCGACCCGCTTGCGGGCGTCGTCAGGCGTCATGCCGTTCACCGTGTCGAGGCGGACGAGCGCATTGAACTTCTGGCGCTGGTTCTGCTGGGCGTCCTCGCGCTGGGCCTTGACGGCACCGGTGACGGCATCGCCCTTGCGCATGCCGTTCTTCTTCACCATGCCGAGCGGGACGTAGACGTCCCCGGGGCCCGGCAGGTAGCCGGAGGTGCGGACGAAGGCGTAGTTGTCGAGCACGTCGAGGATGCCGGCCACGGGCACGAGGACGTCGTCCTCGTCGACCATGGGCTCGCTGTCGTAGTCGCTGCCGTAGTCGCCGCGCGGTCCACGCTTGTCACGGTTGCGGTTCCGGTTGCGGTTGCGGCGGCGTCCGCCGCGACCTTCGCCGTCGTCGTCGTAGCCCTGCTGGTTCTGACCACCCTGCGGGCCCTGGGCGCCCTGGGCGCCCTGGCCCTGGCCCTGCTGACCCTGGCCGCCTTGGCCCTGGGTCCGGCCGCCGCGGTCGTCACGGTCGTCACGGTCGTTCGGCTGGCGGTCGTCGCGGTGCTGGCGGTCGTCGCGGTGCTGACGGTCGCCCTGCTGCTGGTCGCCCTGCTGGCGGTCACCCTGCTGGCGGTCGTCGCGGACCGGACGCTCCCGGCGGTCGCCCTGCTGGCGGTCGTCGCGGTCGGACTGGGCGCGGTCCTGCTGGTCGCGGTTCGGGCGCTCGCCCTGCTGGCGCTCGCCCTGACGGTCGGCCCGGGTGCGGTTCTGGCGGTCGGCCTGCTGACGGTCGCTGCGGCCCGGCGTCGTGTCGTCCGCCCCGGACTCGCGGCCCTGCGTTCCACGGCCCTCGGCCAGGTCGACCTGCTCGCGAACGGCGCGGTCGGCCCGCTCAGCCCGGTCGGTGCGCTCCGCCCGGTCGGAGCGGTCGGAGCGGTCGGTGCGGTCGGCCCGCTGGGAGCGGCCCTGGCTCTCGGCGCGGCCCTGCTGCGCCTCGATGGCGGGTGCCTCGGCCTGCGTCGGACGCTCCTGCTGGGGGGCGCTGCGGCGGGCGGGGGCCCCGGCTCCGCTCTGGCGGTCCTTGATGGCGGTGACGAGGTCACCCTTGCGCATCTTGGCGGTGCCGGTGATGCCCATGCTGGCGGCCAGGCCCTGGAGCTCAGCCACCTTCATGGTGCTCAGCGCGCCCGAGCGACGCGGCTTCTCGTCCTGCGTACCCGCAGTGTCGAGAGTGGTGGTGTCTGTCACGAAGGATCCTTCCCCCTCGTTCGCGGCCGGTGTTCAGATCCCGGTCCGGTGCTTGGGTCAGGGGTGCTGACCGATGGAGCCACATGCGGCACAGGGAGGCGTGGCAGCACCAAGGCCGCCGACATGTGGTGGGTGCAGTTCGCTGCTGGATGCGCAAGAGGAGGCATCGGCTGCGAGTGCGCTCACAATGTAACACCGTTGGGTGCTGCGTCAGTCCACTGTGCCCACATCTGTCCCTGCCGTGTCCTGGCCCGGGTCCTGCCTGCGTCCCGGCGCGGTCCCGGCCCGCGTCCCGGCGCGTCTCAGGACATCACGTGCGCTCCCGTCGCCGGGATGCCCGGGTCGAGCACGGTCCAGTCGTCGCTGGTCAGGGCCCTGACGGCAGCCGACTCGTCACCGCGGGTGAGCACCAGGACCGACGGCCCGGCGCCGGAGATGACCGCCGCATGGCCCGCCTTGCGGAGGGCGTCGACGACGTCCATGGAGGCCGCGAAGGAGTCGCGCCGGGCCTCCTGGTGGAGCCACTCGCGGGTCGCGTCCAGCAGGTGCTCGGGGTGGCTCGTCAGCGCCTGCACGAGCAGCGCGGCGCGGGCCGAGTTGAGGGCGGCATCGCCGTGCCTGATCTGGGTGGGCAGCACCGAGCGGGCCTTCGCCGTCGACAGCTGGGTCGCCGGGACGAGCACCAACGGTCGCACCTCGGGGTGTGGCTTCAGGCGCAGGGTGTGGGTCACCTCGTCGGGCGAGTCCGACCACGACAGGGTGAGACCGCCGTAGACCGAGGCCGAGGAGTTGTCAGGGTGCCCCTCGAGGCGGGCCGCGAGGTTGTTGGCGAAGGCCAGGTCGAGGCCGTCGGTGACTCCGCGGCATACGTTGTGAAGTCCTTGTGCCGCAACGATTCCGGTGACGATCGCGGTCGCGGACGAACCCAGGCCGCGGCCGTGCGGCACCTCGTTCACGCACTGCAGGTGCAGGCCGTCGGGCGCCTCGACACCGAGCTCGTCCCAGGCGCGGAGCATGGTGCGCACGACGAGGTGGCTCGCGTCGCGGGGGACGTCGGCGGCCCCTTCACCCTCGACGTCGACCCGGATGCCGGGCTCGTCGGTGAGGGTGGCGACGCAGGTGTCCCACAACCCGAGCGCGAGCCCGACCGAGTCGAACCCCGGTCCGAGGTTGGCGCTGCTGGCCGGCACCCGCACCTGGACGGAGCTGCCGACGACGAGCTCGCCCATCAGTCCTGCAGACCCAGCGCCAGTGCCGCCGTGAACGCGTCGACCTGGACCCGGGTGGGGGTGACGTCGGAGCCGTCGGCGTTGCGCAGGGCCCATTGCGGGTCCTTGAGCCCGTGACCGGTGACGGTGCACACGACGCTGGCTCCGGCCGGCACCTGCCCCGCCTCCGCGGCCTGCAACAGGCCGGCGACGGACGCGGCTGAGCCCGGCTCGACGAAGATGCCCTCGCGGGCGCTGAGGATCCGGTGCGCGGCCAGGATCTGCTCGTCGGTGACCGACTCGATGCGGCCGCCGGACTCGTCGCGGGCCGCCTCGGCCTGCTTCCACGACGCGGGGTTGCCGATGCGGATGGCGGTGGCGATGGTGTCGGGGTCGTCCACCGGGTGGCCGAGCACGATCGGCGCCGCGCCCGCCGCCTGGAAGCCCCACATCTGCGGCAGTCGCGTCGCCGGACCGGGCTGCTCGCTGCCGCGGTGGTACTCGCGGTAGCCCTTCCAGTAGGCCGTGATGTTGCCGGCGTTCCCGACCGGCAGGCAGTGGATGTCAGGGGCGTCGCCGAGGGCGTCGACCACCTCGAAGGACGCGGTCTTCTGCCCCTCGATGCGGGCCGGGTTGACCGAGTTGACCAGCTCGACGGGGTAGGACTCGGCGAGCTTGCGGGCCAACGTCAGGCAGTCGTCGAAGTTGCCCTCGACCTGCAGGAGGGTCGCGCCGTGCGCGATGGCCTGGCTGAGCTTGCCCATGGCGATCTTGCCGTCCGGGACGAGGACCGCACAGGCCATGCCGGCCTTCGTGGCGTATGCCGCGGCGCTGGCACTCGTGTTGCCGGTCGAGGCGCAGATCACCGCCTTGGCACCGTGCTTGGCCGCCATCGAGATGGCTGCGGTCATGCCGCGGTCCTTGAACGACGCCGTGGGGTTGAGCCCCTCGTACTTGACGAAGACGTCAGCGCCGGTGAGCTGGGACAGGTGCTCGGCCGGGATGAGCGGGGTGCCGCCCTCCTGGAGCGTCACGACCGGTGCGCCGGCGAGCATCGGGAGGCGATCGGCATACTCGCGGATCACGCCGCGCCAGAGGATGGCCATCAGGCGCCCTCCACCCGCATCACGGACAYGACCTCACGCACCGTGTCGAGCCCGACGAGGGCCTGGACGGTGGCGGACAGGGCGGCGTCGGGAGCGGTGTGGGTCACGACGATGAGGTTCGCACGGGTCTCCCCGAGCTCGCCGTCCGGACCCGGCTCGGCGGCGATGATGTGCTGGCGCACGGTCTCGATCGACACCCCGTGCTCGGCGAACGACGTCGCGACCTGGGCGAGGACACCCGGGCGGTCGGCCACGTCGAGGCTGATGTGGTACCTCGTGAGGGCCTGACCCATCTCGAGGACGGGCAGGTCGGCGTACGCGGACTCCCCGTGCCCGCGACCGCCACCGACGCGGTGGCGGGCCACCGCGACGACGTCACCGAGGACGGCACTGGCCGTGGGGTCGCCTCCGGCTCCCTTGCCGTAGAACATGAGCTGCCCGGCGGCGTCGGCCTCGACGAAGACGGCGTTGAAGGCGTCGCGCACCCCTCCGAGCGGATGGGACCTCGGGATCATCGCCGGGTGCACCCGCACGCTGACCCCGGCGGTGGTGACACCGTCGGCGCCCACCGTGTCGGTGCGCTCGCAGATCGCGAGCAGCTTGACGACACAGTCCATCTCGCGGGCTGCCTGGACGTCGGCAGCACTCACCTCGGTGATGCCCTCGCGGTAGACCTGGTCGCTCGACACCCTGGTGTGGAACGCCAGCGAGGCCAGGATGGCGGCCTTCGCTGCCGCGTCGAACCCCTCGACGTCGGCGGTGGGGTCCGCCTCGGCGTAACCGAGCGCCTGGGCCTGCTCGACCGCCTCGGCGAAACCCAGACCCGTGGTGTCCATCTTGTCGAGGACGTAGTTGGTGGTGCCGTTGACGATCCCGATGACCTTGCGCACCTCGTCACCGGCGAGCGACTCGCGGATCGGACGGAGGATGGGGATCGCCCCGGCGACCGCCGCCTCGTAGTAGAGGTCGACTCCGTGCTGGGCGGCCTCGGCGTAGAGCGCCGGACCGGCCTCGGCGAGCAGCGCCTTGTTGGCCGAGACGACCGAGGCGCCGCTCTTCATGGCGAGCTCGATCAGGCTGCGGGCCGGCTCGATGCCGCCGATGACCTCGATGACGATGTCGGCCCGCGTGATGATCGACTCGGCGTCGGTGGTGAAGAGCGACGGGTCGACCGGCAGCTCCGAGCGGTCCTTGCCGGCACGACGCACGGCGATGCCGATCAGCTCCAGCGGCCGCCCGACCCGCGCGGCGAGGTCTTCGCTGTGCTCGACGAGCATGCGGGCGACCGAGGACCCGACGACACCGCACCCGAGCAGTGCCACCTTGAGGGGCTCCCCCGCCGTCACCTGCTGGCTCTCACTCACGCTTGCTCCTCGCGCCCTCGTGGGGCTGTCTCACCGTCGGGCCCATCGTGACGGGTGACCACTTCGTGGACGCCCATTGTTCCGCCATCCGGACATTGTCCGACCGAAGGCACGATGCACCGTGGTTTTTGCAGGTTCTGGGCGGTGTCGACGGCACGTCCTCTCCTCGGTCGCGGCGGCCGGCTCAGCCGACGTCCAGCGCCAGCAGGTCGTCCACCGTCTCGCGCCGCACCAGCACCCGCGCCGTCCCGTCCCGGACCGCGATCACCGGCGGGCGGGGGGTGTGGTTGTACTGGCTGGCCATGCTCCGGCAGTAGGCCCCGGTGCCCGGCACGGCGACGAGGTCACCGGCCGTGATGTCGTCGGGCAGGTACTCGTCCATGACGACGATGTCGCCGCTCTCGCAGTGCTTGCCCACCACGCGCGCCAGACGCGGCACGGCGTCGGAGCGCCGGCTGGCCAAGGTGCAGGAGTAGTCGGCGTCGTAGAGGGCCGTGCGGATGTTGTCGCTCATCCCGCCGTCCACCGAGACGTAGGTGCGCTTGGCACCCCCTCCGAGGTCGACGTCCTTCACCGTGCCGACCTCGTAGAGGGTGAAGGTGCTCGGGCCCACGATCGCGCGGCCGGGCTCGATCGAGATGCGCGGCGTGGGGGTGTCCGGTCCGCCGTCGCCCACGGACTTGAGCTCGCGCTGGACGAGGTCGGCCATCTGCTCACCGAGCTCGGCCGGCTGCAGGGGGGTGTGCTCAGAGGTGTACGCGATGCCGTAGCCACCGCCGAGGTCGAGCTCCGGCATGTGGATCCCGTGCACCCGAGCGACCTCGGCGTGCAGCCCGATGAGGCGCCTGGCCGACACCTCGAACCCCGAGGTGTCGAAGATCTGGCTCCCGATGTGGGAGTGCAGCCCCAGCAGGTCGAGGTGCTCGCCGTGCGCGACGATGCGCGCGACCGCCTCGGCGGCCTGGCCGCCCGCCAGCGAGAACCCGAACTTCTGGTCCTCGTGGGCCGTGGCGATGAACTCGTGGGTGTGCGCCTCCACCCCGACCGTCACGCGGACCATGACGGGAGCTCGTACCCCCAGCTCGGCGGCGACGGCAGCGACCCGCTCGATCTCCTCGAAGGAGTCGACGACGATGCGGCCGACGCCGTAGGCCAGGGCCTGGCGGATCTCGGCGAGCGACTTGTTGTTGCCGTGCAGGCCGATCCGCGCTCCCGGAAAGCCCGCGCGCTGTGCGACGGCGAGCTCGCCACCGGAGCAGACATCGAGGCACAGCCCCTCTTCGGCCACCCAGCGGGCGACCTCGGTGCAGAGGAACGCCTTGCCGGCATAGAAGACGTCGACGCCGCCGAGCTCGGCGAACGGGGCGGCGAACTCGTCGCGGAACGCCCGGGCCCGGGCGCGGAAGTCAGCCTCGTCGACCACGTATGCCGCGGTGCCGAACTCGCGGGCGATGCTCACCACGTCGAGTCCCCCCACCGTGAGGCGACCCTGCTCGTCACGATCGACCGTCTGCGGCCACAGCTGCGGCATCAGCTCCATGACGTCGGTGGGCCAGGGCAGCCAGTGGGGTGGCCCGCCATACCCCTCGGCGTGGAGGGCTCCGGCCTCGTGAGCGCGCATGGCTACATCCTGTCGGGTGCGGAGACCCCCAGGAGGTCCAGTCCGTTGGCCAAGACCTGGCGGGTGGCGTCGTTGAGCCAGAGCCGGGTGCGGTGGAGGTCGGTGATCTCCTCGTCCGCCGTCATCGGGCGGACGCGGCACGTGTCGTACCACTTGTGGAAGTGGCCGGCGAGGTCCTCGAGGTAGCGGGCCACGCGGTGGGGCTCGCGCAGGTGGGCGGCCTGGGCCACGACCCGGGGGAAGTCGCCGAGGATGGCCAGCAGGGACGCCTCGGTGGGGTCGGTCAGCAGGGCCGGGTCGAAACCGTCGTCGCGAACCACACCGTCCTCCCCTGCGAGCCGGGCCACGTTGGAGGTGCGGGCGTGGGCGTACTGCACGTAGAAGACCGGGTTGTCGTTGGTCTGCTTGCGCAGCTCCTCGCCGTCGAGGGACAGCGGGCTGTCAGCGGGATACCGCGACAGGGAGTAGCGGATGGCGTCGGTGCCGATCCAGCTGATGAGGTCGCGCAGCTCGATGATGTTGCCGGCGCGCTTGGACAGCTTGGCGCCGCCGAGGTTGACCAGCTGGCCGATCTGCACCTCGATGTTGTGCTCGGGGTCGTCGCCCGCGCAGGCCGCGATCGCCTTGAGCCGGTTGATGTAGCCGTGGTGGTCGGCGCCGAGGAGGTAGATCTTCTCGTCGAAGCCGCGGTCCTTCTTGGACAGGTAGTACGCAGCATCGGCGGCGAAGTAGGTCGGCTCGCCGTTCGCCCGGATGAGGACGCGGTCCTTGTCGTCGGTGAAGTCGGTCGTGCGCAACCAGATCGCGCCACCCTCGTCGAAGACGTGCCCCTGCTCGCGCAACCGGTCGACGGCCTGCTCGACCGCGCCGGAGTCGTGCAGGGCAGCCTCGGAGAACCACACGTCGAAGTGCACGCCGAAGTCGGCGAGGGTGTCCTTGATGTCCTGCAGCTGCGCGTCGTAGGCCACCGACCGTGCCGCGGCCAAGGCCTCGTCGGCGGGCAGCTCGAGCAGGTCGGGACGGGCCGCCAGCGACTGAGCGGCCAGGTCGTCGATGTAGGCACCCGGGTAGCCGCCCTCGGGCGTGGGCTCCCCCTTGGCGCTCGCGAGGACCGACGCCGCGAACTTGTCCATCTGCGCGCCCGCGTCGTTGATGTAGTACTCGGTCGTCACGGTGGCACCCGACGTCTTGAGCAGTCGGCTCATGGCGTCGCCCAGGGCGGCCCAGCGGGTGTGCCCGAGGTGGAGCGGACCGGTCGGGTTGGCCGAGATGAACTCGACGTTGATGACGTGTCCGGCCTCGGAGTCGTTGCTGCCGTAGGCGGCACCGGCCTCGACGATGCTGCGGGCCAGCTCACCCGCCGAGGCGGCGTCGAGGGTGATGTTGAGGAAGCCCGGCCCCGCGATGTCGACGGCCTTGACGCCAGCAACCGTGCCGAGGCGCTCGGCGAGCCGCGTGGCGACGTCGCGCGGCGGCATACCGGCTCCCTTGGCGAGCTGGAGTGCGATGTTCGTGGACCAGTCGCCGTGGTCGCGGTTCCTCGGTCGCTCCACGCGGACCTCCGCAGGCACGTCCACGGTGAAGTCGCCGGCGGCGACGGCTTCGGTGAGGGCGGTGCGGATGGCTGCGGAGAGCTCTTCGGGAGTCACCCGGGCAAGTCTAGGGCGCGGGCGAGTGGGCCCGTCCCTCGGCCATGAAGCCCGAGACGAGCTCGATGAGGTGCTCCGGGTCGAAGGGCTTGGAGACGAACGCGTCGAGCCCGGAACCCTGCGCCTGGACCCGGTCGTGCTGCTGGACCGAGGCGGTCACCATGATCACCGGGATGTGCGCCAACCGCGGGTCGGCGCGGATCTGCGCGATCGCCCACCAACCGTCGCGGGGATCCATGTGCGCGTCGAGGGTGACGACTCCAGGCAGGGGGTCGAGCTCGTGGAGCGCCGCGACCAGCTCCTCGCCGTCGCTCGCCTCGCGCACCTCGTAACCCTCGAGCTCGAGGTTGACCCGGATGAGGCGCCTGATCTGCTCCGTGTCGTCGCAGACGTAGACCACTCCCCCGCGTTCCATGCAGGACACCCTAGGCTGCTAACCTCTGCGGGCGCCTCCTTCTCGGAGCGCACGTGTCGGCCCCCGTAGCTCAGGGGATAGAGCACCGCCCTCCGGAGGCGGGAGCGCAGGTTCGAATCCTGCCGGGGGCACCACAGGAACGACGGCCTCGCGCCCAGCGCGGGGCCGTCGTTCTGTCTTCGGTATGCCGCCGTCAGCGCTGGGAGGCGTCGGTCACCTCGCCGACGAGCTGCGCGTGCGCGATCCCGTCAGGGGTCCCGCCTCAGGCGTCCGGCGGCCGGGCCCACCGCCTGGCGAGTGTCACCAGCACGCTGGCGACGAGCAGGCCGCCTGCGGCACGGCCGGGTGTCCCGTAGGCATCGGGGTACACCAGGGCGAGGACGCCCACCACTGCGCAGGACGCGATCAGCACGTGGTCCCACCAGCGCCGCTCGTACAGGGCGATCAGCGCGAGTGCCGCCGAGAACGCGAGTGGCATCCCGGTCATGTCGAACCGGAGCTCGGTGGCGCTCGAGCCAAGCGCGGTCGCGAGGTCTCCGCGCGCGTTCGCGACGGCCCAGCCGACAAGCGGGACTGACGCGACGAAGGCGAGAAGGTCGAGGGGGCGCCGGATGCGGATCGGCTCTCGCCACAGCCGTGACCGCTGCTGGGCCAGGAGCAGCCAAGGTCCCACCCAGACCGCGGTCGACACGACGAGCTGCAACAGCTTGGCCCCTGGGCTCAAGTCCTCCTCAGGCGCGAGTACCCCGGCGACGAACCAGACCACTTGGCCGAGTACGAGGGCACGGACCGCGAACGTGCTTCGGCCCCGGCTCAGCAACACGGCCACCGCCGGCCCCACGGTCAGGATCTTGAACACCCCGGCCGAGGTCGCCGTGAACCGGAACGAGGGGTCTGGGAGGTTTCCGACGACGGCCGCGACCGGCCCGACCGAGCACATGACCAGTGCCCACAGGGAGAGCAACGTGTAGAGCGCGCAGAGGACGACCAGTCGGGTGCGGGCCAGGCGGACAGGGGCATCGGTGCGGGTCAGGACGGACATGGGTGGCCTCCGTTGGTCGTGGTTCGGACCCCTCGAGCGTCGGGTCCCGCGGTCCGCGCCGTCGTCGGCTTCCCGGCCCGTCCTTCCGACCGCACGGGTGGCCACCGTCCTCCTCCGGGACCCCCTCTGGTCCTCCCGGAGGAGGAGGCGGTACCACGGTGGTGCGCTCTACGCTCGATCCATGCGATGGCAGGTGCCAGAGGACCTGCGACGACGGGCCACCGTGGGCGAGTGGATGCCAGCCGCCGTGCTCCTCGGGTGGTCGGTGGCCGATGGGGCCACGTCGGACACGGTGACCGGGTCGCGTCTCCTCCTCACCGGGTGCCTCGCGGTGGCCGCAGGCTCCCTGGTCTACCGGCGTCGGGCACCGCTGGCGGTCCTGCTCGTGGCCGGCGTCTTCGTGGTACTGCCCGCGGCTCCGGGCACCCACGCCCAGTTTGCCGCGCCAGTGTTCATCCTCGTCGTCGCGGTGTTCTCGGTCGGGCGCTACGGCCAACGTCCGACGTCGTACCTGGGACTGCCGATCGGGATGGCAGTGGCCCTGGTCGGGAGCGCCTCGGACCCTCAGGAGACGTTGGCCTCGTCGTGGGGGTGGTCGCTCAATGTCGTGTGGATCTTCGGCATCGGTCTGTGGCTGAATGAGGCCGACCGCAGGGTCGAGGCCACGCAGCGGCGGGCCGAGGCAGACCGTCGGGCTGCCGGGGCAGAGGAGCGGCTGCGGGTCGCCCGCGACCTGCACGACGTCCTGGCACACAGCCTGTCGTTGATGGTGGTGCAGGCGGAGGTGGCCGACGAGCTCCTCGACACCGATGCGGATGCGGCGCGGGATGCCGTGCGGAACATCCAACGGACCGGCCGGGAGTCGCTGGCCGAGACCCGCAACGTCCTGCAGGCACTCAGGGCACCGGATCCTGACCGGACCCCCGGGGTGGATGACCTCCCTGGCCTCGTCGAGCTCTTCCGCTCGGCCGGACTCCCCGTCTCGCTCAACCGAGCGTCGAATGTCCAGCTGACGCCCGATGCGGGGGAGGCCGTGTTCCGGATGGTCCAGGAGGCACTGACGAACGCGCTTCGTCACGCCGGCCCACAACCGACGACCGTGGTGCTGAGTCGGGGTGGACGTTGGTTGACGGTCTGTGTGGAGAACCCCCCGGGAGATGGACACCTCGCTGTGCCCGAGTCCGCACCGGATCACGGCTCCGGAGGTGGTCACGGCCTGATGGGGATGCGTGAACGGGTGGAGGCGTGCGGCGGTCACCTGGACGCAGGGGCGCGCCCGGACGGCGGGTTCCGCGTCGCCGCACTGCTTCCCGTGGCGGGGGCATCACCGTGATCCGGGTCGTCGTGGTGGATGACCAGGAGCTTGTGCGGGAGGGTTTCGCCCTGATCCTCGCCGCCCAGCCCGACATCGAGGTCGTGGCCACKGCAGCGGACGGCGTGGAGGCGCTCGCGGTGTGTCGTGCGCAGCGTCCGGACGTCGTGCTCATGGATCTGCGCATGCCGCACTTGGACGGTCTCAGCGCCATTCCGCGACTCCTGTCTGATCTCCCCGGGACCCGGATCCTGGTGCTCACGACATTCCCCGACGACGAGTACGTGGTGCGGGCGCTGCGGGAAGGCGCGAGCGGTTTCCTCCTGAAGGACTCCCCGCGCAGCTCGCTTGTGGCCGCAGTTCGTTCCGTGGTGGCCGGCGAGGTAGTCCTCGACTCCGGGGTGACCGGATCGCTCCTGGCCGGTCTGCCGACGCGCGGCGCTGGTGCTGCGCATGCCGAGGCGGTGGCGCTGATGACCGCTCGCGAGCAGGACGTTCTGCGCTGCGTCGCCCGCGGGATGAACAACACCGAGATCGCCGGGACCCTCCACATCTCCGAGACCACGGTCAAGACCCATCTGGCGCGCCTGCTGACCAAATGGGGGGCGCGAGACCGCGTCCGCCTGGTCGTCATGGCCCACGAAGCCGGCCTGGTCACGTGACACCCTCGCGGCAAGGTCACAAGCTGCTCGCCGTCGGCGTGACCCTCGCAGCGCTTCGGTGGTCAAGTGAGGATCAACCTCCCCCCTTGACCCGATCGAGCTGAGGGGACGGGGATGGTCGGGTGGGATGCCTGAGGGCGCGGGGTGGCCGGCGTCGCGCGGATCGCATGTATGCCGCCGTCAGCGCTGGGAGGCGTCGGTCACCTCGCCGACGAGCTCCTCGATGACGTCCTCGAGGAAGACCACACCGATGTCGGTGCCCTCGGGGTCGACGACCCGTGCCAGGTGCGACCCGGTGCGCTGCATGGTCCGCAGCACCTCCTCGACCTCGTCGGCAGCCTGCACGGTCGCCAGCTTGCGGACCCGCTTGACCGGCACGGCGATGTCACGTTCGGTGTCGTCGGCGTAGAGGACGTCCTTGAGGTGCAGGTAACCGGTGAGCTCACCCGCCTTGTCGAGCATGGGGTAGCGCGAGAAGCCGCGCTTGGCGACGAGTCGCTCGACGTCGTCGGGGGTGGCCGTCAGGGGCAGTGTCACGAGGTCGGACAGGGCGACGGCGACGTCGACGGCGTCCTTGTCGCTGAACTCCAGGGCAGCGCCGACGAGCCCGTGCTGCCCCTCCTCGATGAGGCCCTCGTGGTGGCTCTCGGCGAGGATGTGCTCGACCTCCTCGACGGTGAACGCCGAGGTGATCTCGTCCTTGGGCTCGACCCGGAACAACCGCACCAGCGCCTTCGCGAGCGACTCCATGACCGCGATGATCGGGCGCAGCGCCCGGGTGATGTAGAGCAGCACCGGCACCAGGATCAGCGCCGAGCGCTCGGGTCCGGCCAGCGCGAGGTTCTTCGGGATCATCTCGCCCACGACGACGTGCAGGTACACCACGATGAGCAAGGCGATGGCGAGCGCCAGGCCGTCGGTCACGCCCGCGGGGAGGCCGAGGTGGTGGACAACGGGTTCGAGCGCGTGGTGGAGGGCGGCCTCGGAGATCGCACCCAGCAGCACCGAGCAGACCGTGATGCCGAGCTGGGCGCAGGCGAGCAGCGAACCCATCTGCTCGAGGGCGTCGAGGCAGACCTGTGCGCGGCGGGAACCGTTGGCCGCCAAGGGTTCCAAGGTGGACCGGCGGGCGGCCATCGCCGCGAACTCGGCCCCCACGAAGAAGGCGTTGAGCAGCAGGAGGAGGACGGTGACCCAGATCGCGCCGGCGCTCACTTCGCGCCCTCCCCGTCCCGACCGCCGGCGGTGACCGAGCGGCCTCCGTCGCGACCCTGGCCGACGTGACGCCGCGGAGACCCCTCCCGGGGGGCCGCGTGGTCGCCGTGCGGGTCCTCGTCCAGGTCGACCGGGACGAACCGCAGGCGGTCGGCGCGCATCCCGTCCATGGCCAGCACGGTGATCGCCCACCCGGGGATGTCCACGGTGTCACCCACCACCGGGATCCGGCCGAGCTCGGCCATCACGAAGCCACCGGTCGTCTCGTAGGCCGGCCCGTCGGGCACGACCGCGCCGAGGCGCTCACGCACCTCGTCGGGGCGCCACAGGCCGGGCACGGTCCACGAGCCGTCGGTGAACTCGCGTCCGGTCGTGCGGAAGACGTCGTGCTCGTCCGACACCTCGCCGACGATCTCCTCGACCACGTCCTCGAGGGTCACGATGCCGGCCGTGCCGCCGTACTCGTCGACGACGATGGCGAGCTGGAGCCCGTGCTCGCGCAGCATGAGCAGGAGCGGGTCGAGCCGGATCGTCTCCGGCACGAGCAGCGGCGGCACCATGAGCGCCGACACGGGCACGTCGTGACGACGCTCGTGCGGGACGGCGATCGCCCGCTTGACGTGCACCACTCCGTCGATGTCGTCCCAGTCCTCGCCGGTCACGGGGAAGCGCGAGTGCCCCGTGCGCCGGGCGAGCCGGACGACGTCCTCGGCCGTGGCGGTGCGCTCGATGGACGAGGCCCTGGCCCGCGGGCTCATGACGTCGGCGGCGGTCTGCTCCCCGAACCCCAGCGACTTGGTGACCAGCCGGGCGGTGCCCTCGTCGAGCGTCCCGGCCTCGGCGGAGCGGCGGACCAGCGACGCCAGCTCCTGCGGGGTGCGGGCGCCGGACAGCTCCTCACGGGGGGTGATGCCGAGCGCACGGAGGAACAGGTTGGCCGAGCCGTTGAGCACGAAGATCATCGGCCGGGCCACCAGCGCGAAGCCACGCACCGGCATGGCCACCACCTTGGCGGTCGCCAGCGGGGCCGAGATGCCGAGGAACTGCGGCAGGAGCTCGCCGAACACCATCGAGAACAGCGTCGCGATGAGCAGGGCGACCGCGGCCGCCACCGAGTCGAGGGTCGAACCCCTGAGCCCGAGCGCCCGCAGGGGCGTCTCGAGCAGCACCCCGAGTGAGGGTGTCGCGAGGAAGCCGAGGATGAGGGTGGTCAGCGTGATGCCGACCTGGGCGGCGGACAGCTGGGTCGACAACCCGCGCAACGACCCGAGGACCACCTCGGCGCGGGTGTCACCGGCGTCCACCGCCTTCTGCACGGTCGGGCGGTCGAGCGCGACCAGCGAGAACTCCGTGGCCACGAAGATGGCGGTTCCGATCGTGAGCCCCACGCCGGTCAGGACCAGCAACCATTCGGTCATAGTGCGGCCATCCTAGGGCCGCAACCCGGTTGACCCTCCCCCCACGTCAGTTGGGAGGATGCCGTCATGACACAGACTCCGGGGGAACGATGACCACGACCACGCCACCACCCAGGGTCACCGAGGGGGCCCGCATCGAGGTGCGCGACCTGACCAAGCGGTTCGGCACCTTCACCGCGGTCGACAACCTCTCCTTCACCGTCGACCCCGGCCGGATCACCGGCTTCCTGGGCCCCAACGGCGCCGGCAAGACCACGACGCTGCGCATGCTGCTCGGGCTGGTGAACCCGTCGAGCGGCTCCGCCACCATCGGGGGGCGCAGCTACCACGAGATCGACCAGCCCATGGCGGTGGTCGGATCGGCCCTCGAGGCCACGAACTTCCACCCCGGCCGCACCGGCCGCGACCACCTGCGGGTCCTGGCGGACACGGCGGGCGTCGGCGCCACGCGGGTGGACGAGATGCTCGAGCTCGTGGGCATCCCGGCTGCGGCCCGCAAGCGCGCGGGGGGTTACTCGATGGGCATGCGCCAGCGGCTCGGCCTGGCCGCCGCGATGCTGGGCGACCCGCAGGTCCTGATCCTCGACGAGCCGGCCAACGGCCTCGACCCGGAGGGCATCCGGTGGCTGCGGGGCTTCCTGCGCCACCTGTCCAGCCAGGGCAAGACCGTCCTGATCTCGAGCCACATGCTCCAGGAGGTGGAGCAGACCGTCGACGACGTCGTCATCATCAACAACGGCCGGCTGATCAAGCAGGGCGCGATGGACGACCTGCACGGCGAGACGCACGCCATCGTCCGCACCACCGACCTCGACGCCCTCGCCGGCGCCCTGCGGGTGGCCGACGTGACCAGCTCGGTCCAGGACGGGACCCTGCTGGCCGAGACCCACGACCTGCGGCTGATCGGCGACGTCGCCCTGCGTGCGGGCCTACCGGTCTACGAGCTGCGCAAGGCCACCACCGACCTCGAGGCATTGTTCTTCGAGCTCACCGAGGGCACCAACCGCAATCTCGGTGACGGCGGCCGGCCGGCCGCGACCGGAGCAGCGGCACCCGAGCGAGATGCCATCGCTGGACAGGAAGGGGGCAACGAATGACCAACGCGATCAAGGCCGAGTTCCGCAAGTTCTTCACGACCCGGTTGTGGTGGGGTATGGCCATCGCCATCTTCGTCGCCGGGGCCGGCCTCGCCGTCCTGTTCGGGTTCCTGCTCACGCAGCCGCAGAGCGCCACCGACGCCGCCAGGGGCGTCCCCACCGGCACCCCTGAGCAGATCGCCAACAGCGTCTACACGAGCGGTCTGCAGGTGGGGTACCTCCTGTTGCTCGTGATCGGGGTCATGCAGATCGGCTCCGAGTACCGGCACAAGACGATCACGAGCACCTTCCTCGGGGTGCCCAAGCGGGTGCGGGTGATGGGTGCCAAGGTGATCGCGCTGCTCGGCATCGGGGCGATCTACGGTCTGATCTCGCTGGTCGCGTCCGTCGTCGCCGGGGCGATCGTGCTGTCGGCCCGCGGGTTCGACGCCTTCCCCTCCAGTGGTGTCTTCCGCACGCTCGCCCTGAGCCTCCTCGTCCTCGGGCTGTGGGCGCTGATCGGGCTCGGAGCCGGCATTCTCATCCCCAACCAGGTCGCCGCGCTGCTCATCTCGGTGGGTGTGGCCTGGATCGTCGAGCCCATCGCCGGCGTGCTGCTCGCCCTCTGGAGCTGGGGACGCGAGCACATCGTCGAGTACCTCCCGACGGCTGCGTCGCAGGCCATCGTCAACGGCGTGACCCAGTCCGGCCCCAACGCGGCCCCGCGGCTCGAGTGGTGGGCCGGCGCGCTGGTCCTGGCCGCGTACGCCGCGGTGCTGGCCGGGTTCGGGTCGTGGCGCACCGTGCGGAGCGACATCAGCTGAGTCGGCCGCCAGCCTCGACGGAGGTATGCCACGGGGTCGGGTCCCCAGCACGGGACCCGGCCCCGCGGCATACCCGGGGTGGGCGCGCAGGCGCCTGTTGAGGGGGCCGCTGGCGGCGTGGCGAAGGTCGCTCCGGAAACCTCTTCCCCGCCGCAGCGCGCCGCGACGCACGGGGATAGGCTGGGAGCACCTATTTGCCCGTCATTGTCGACGCTACGAAAGAGGCGTATCCGCCGTGCCCGACCAGTCCCCGACCAACGACCCCATGGCGGCCTTCGGGCCGAACGAGTGGCTCGTGGACGAGCTGTATGAGCAGTACCTGAACGACAAGAACTCCGTGGACCAGGCGTGGTGGTCGTTCTTCGCGGACTACCAGCCCTCGGACGGCTCGCCCACCAACGGGTCCGGATCGAACGGGAGCTCGGCTGCCCCGGCGGCGGCACCGGCAGCACCTGCTCAGGCACCTGCCGCCGCGGCTCCGGCCCCTCAGGCCCCCGCCGCCCAGGCCCCGAGCGCGCCTGCTGCGACGCCCGCTGCCGCGCCCGCGGCACCCGCGCCCGCCGCCCCTGCGCCCCGACCGGCCACGACCTCCGGGCAGACGACCGACAAGCCCGACGCCAGCACCGACAAGGCGGTGGCCGACAAGCCCGAGGACAAGGAGGCCGGCACCGGCGGTGAGACCGCAGCCGTCAAGGAGCCGCCCAAGCCCCGCGAACCGCAGGCGCCCAAGCAGACCGAGGCCACCAACGAGAACCAGATCAGGCCGTTGCGGGGCGCGAGCGCCCGCACCGTCACCAACATGGAGACGTCGCTGACCGTCCCCACCGCCACGAGCGTCCGCGCGGTGCCCGCCAAGCTGCTCATCGACAACCGGGTCGTCATCAACAACCACCTGCAGCGCTCCCGCGGGGGCAAGGTGTCGTTCACCCACCTCATCGGGTACGCCCTGGTCAAGGCGCTGGGCCACATGCCCGAGATGAACAACGGGTTCACCGAGGAGAACGGCAAGCCGGCCCTGGTCATCCCGGGCCACGTCAACCTCGGGCTCGCGATCGACATGGCCAAGCCCGACGGCACGCGCCAGCTCCTCGTGCCCTCCATCAAGTCGGCCGAGTCGATGGACTTCGCGCACTTCTGGACGGCCTACGAGGACGTCGTCCGCAAGGCCCGTGGTGGCAAGCTCACCGTCGAGGACTTCCAGGGCACGACCCTGACGCTGACCAACCCCGGCACCATCGGCACCGTCCACTCGGTGCCCCGCCTGATGGCCGGCCAGGGCGCCATCATCGGCGTGGGCGCGCTCGAGTACCCCGCCGAGTGGCAGGGTGCGAGCCAGGAGACCCTCAACCGCAACGCCGTGTCGAAGATCCTCACGCTGACCAGCACCTACGACCACCGGATCATCCAGGGCGCCCAGTCCGGCGACTTCCTCCGGATCGTCCACCAGCTGCTGCTCGGCGAGAACGGCTTCTACGACGAGATCTTCGAGAGCCTGCGCCTGCCCTACGAGCCGGTCCGGTGGGTCCAGGACATCTCGGCCCACCACGACGACGACGTCAACAAGACGGCTCGCGTCCAGGAGCTGATTCATGCCTACCGCGTGCGCGGCCACCTCATGGCCGACACCGACCCGCTGGAGTACCGCCAGCGTCGCCACCCCGACCTCGACGTGACCTCGCACGGGCTGACCCTCTGGGACCTCGAGCGCGACTTCGCGACCGGTGGCTTCGGTGGGGCGCCGATGCTGCGGCTGCGCAAGATCCTCGGCATCCTGCGTGACTCCTACTGCCGCACCATCGGCACCGAGTACATGCACATCCAGGACCCCGAGCAGCGTCGCTGGCTGCAGGACAAGATCGAGGTGGGCTACGCCAAGCCCGGACCCGACGAGCAGCTGCGCATCCTGCGCCGCCTCAACGCCGCCGAGGCCTTCGAGACCTTCCTCCAGACCAAGTTCGTCGGCCAGAAGCGGTTCAGCCTCGAGGGCGGCGAGTCGGTCATCGCGCTGCTCGACCGCATCCTGTGCCGCGCCGCCGCCGACTCCATGGACGAGGTGTGCATCGGTATGCCGCACCGCGGACGCCTCAACGTGCTCGCCAACATCGCGGGCAAGTCCTACGGCCAGATCTTCCGTGAGTTCGAGGGCAAGCAGGACCCGAAGTCCGTGCAGGGCTCGGGCGACGTGAAGTACCACCTCGGCACCGAGGGCGAGTTCGTCGCCGAGGACGGCAGCAAGACGAAGGTCTACCTCGCGGCCAACCCGTCCCACCTGGAGGCCGTCAACCCGGTCCTCGAGGGCATCACCCGCGCCAAGCAGGACCGTCTCGACCTCGCGGGCGAGGACTTCACCGTGCTGCCGCTGCTCATGCACGGTGACGCGGCATTCGCCGGTCAGGGAGTCGTCGCCGAGACGCTCAACCTGTCGCAGCTGCGCGGCTACCGCACCGGCGGCACGATCCACGTGGTCATCAACAACCAGGTCGGCTTCACCACCTCGCCGAGCGCCAGCCGCTCCTCGACGTACTCGACCGACGTCGCCCGGATGATCCAGGCCCCGATCTTCCACGTGAACGGCGACGACCCCGAGGCCTGCGTCCGGGTGGCCGAGCTCGCCTACGAGTTCCGCCAGACGTTCAACAAGGACGTCGTCATCGACATGGTCTGCTACCGGCGCCGCGGGCACAACGAGGGCGACGACCCCTCGATGACGCAGCCGCTGATGTACAACCTCATCGAGGCCAAGCGCTCGGTCCGCAAGCTCTACACCGAGTCGCTGATCGGCCGTGGCGACATCAGCCAGGAGGACGCCGAGGCGGCTCTGCGCGACTACCAGCAGCAGCTCGAGCGGGTCTTCGTCGAGACCAAGGCAGCGCTGAAGGAGGCCAGCGAGGAGTCCAGCGACCCCACCCTCGTCGGCACCGACGCCGAAGGACACTCCGGCCTCGAGCCGCCCACGGCCCAGGCAACCGACCAGGCCACCCGGTCCGCGGACCAGACGGCGATCCCGGCCGACCAGCTCCAGCACATCGGTGACGCCTTCGTGAACCCGCCGCAGGGTTTCACGGTCCACCCGAAGCTGTTGCAGGCCATGGAGAAGCGGGCGCAGTCCACCCGCGAGGGCGGCATCGACTGGGCGACCGGCGAGCTGCTCGCCTTCGGGTCGCTCCTCATGGAGGGCACCCCCGTGCGCCTGGCCGGCCAGGACAGCCGCCGCGGCACCTTCGTGCAGCGGCACGCCGTGCTCATCGACAAGCACACCGCGGAGGAGTGGACGCCGCTGCTCTACCTCGGTGAGGGCCAGGCCCGGTTCTGGGTCTACGACTCGCTGCTGTCCGAGTTCGCGGCGATGGGCTTCGAGTACGGCTACTCGGTGGAGCGTCCCGACGCCCTGGTGCTGTGGGAGGCGCAGTTCGGCGACTTCTTCAACGGTGCGCAGACCATCGTCGACGAGTTCATCAGCTCGTCGGAGCAGAAGTGGGGGCAGCGCTCGTCCGTCGTGCTGCTGCTCCCCCACGGCTACGAGGGTCAGGGCCCCGACCACTCATCCGCCCGCATCGAGCGCTTCCTGCAGATGTGCGCCGAGGACAACATGACGGTCGCCTACCCCTCCACCCCGGCGAGCTACTTCCACCTGCTGCGCCGTCAGGCCTACGCCCGCCCACGCCGCCCGCTTATCGTCTTCACGCCGAAGTCGATGCTGCGGCTCAAGGCAGCGAGCAGCATGCCGCAGGACTTCACCGAGGGCACCTTCCGTCCGGTGCTGGCCGATCGCGCCTCGTTCGACAACGGCGGGGTGACCCGGGTGCTGCTCGCGAGCGGCAAGGTCGTCTACGACCTCGAGGCCGCCCGCGAGAAGGCCGGCGACACCTCCACCGCGATCGTGCGGGTCGAGCAGCTGGCACCGTTGCCCACCAAGGAGATCGCCGCCGAGCTGGCCAAGTACCCCGGCGCCGACGTCGTCTGGGTGCAGGACGAGCCGGCCAACCAGGGCGCGTGGCCGTTCGTGGCGATGAACCTGCCGCAGGCCCTCGCCGAGCTCGGCGAGACCCGCCCGCTGCGGATCGTGTCGCGCAAGGCCTCGGCCTCACCGGCGACCGGTTCGAGCAAGCGGCACGCCGAGCAGCAGGCCGAGCTGATCGCGGCGGCCTTCGCCCGCTGACGCCTGGCACCTCAGCAAAACGGTGGTTGCTCGACGAAACGGCCTCTGTGGGTCCCGTTTCGTCGAGC